>CAIQPS010000028.1 GCA_903873715.1 uncultured Actinomycetes bacterium | reverse complement strand
CAGGGCCGCGATGGCCGTGTCGCGCACCTTGGCCACCGACTGGTTGGTGCCCCCGAGCGAGGCGATCTGGACGAGCCCGTCGAGCGCCGCCGCGGACGGCGAGCCGGCGATGATGTCGAGGCCGCGCAACTCGAGGTCGAGCGTGCCGGAGGAACCGGCGTCGAACACGACGAGCGGTCTCTCCTGGTCCAGCACCATGTCCGAGAGGGCCGTGAGCGACTTCTCGTCACCGATGGCTCCCAGGCAGTCGACCGTCGCGGTGAGAGCCGCGAGCGTGCCTGCGGAAAGCGTCTTGCTGCTCGCGCGGGACTCCTCGAGCGTGCCCGCGAGCAACTGGATGTAGGCGTCGCGGAGGGCTTCCAACCCGGCCTTGGCGGTGCTGTCGGTCTGGGCGGCTGCCAGCAGCCTGTCTGTGGCGGCCAGGGAGTGCATCTCGGCCAGGCGGTCGGCGGTCCTGATGCGCTCCGCCGGGTCCTGGGCCGTGAGGAGTCTGGAGGTGAGGCCGGCTTCGGTGACCCCGCACGCGGTGAGCGTGAGCCCGAGGCTGCCGAGCAGGAGGAGGAGTGCGGCGACAAGGGCGGCGATCCTGATGCTCATCGGAACCCCTTCCCCGTTCGGGTGGGTGTGCGCCGGACCGGGGCGAGATGCCCGCTGGTGCGGCCTCTGATTCGATGCTAGGCCCGGTGGGGGAGGGTGTCAATCCGGCGCCGGGCCCAGGGCCGCGGCGCGGCAGCCGCAGGCCGGCTCAGCCGACGAGCTTCTTGAAGGCCTCGCTCAGCTTGTCGTAGGTCTGTTCCAGCGATTCGGGGATCACCCGCACGTCGCCGATGACCGGCATGAAGTTGGTGTCGCCCACCCAGCGGGGCACCAGGTGCATGTGCAGGTGGTCGGCGATGCCGGCGCCCGCCGCCGCGCCGAGGTTGAAGCCAAGGTTGATGCCGTCCGGGGAGAAGCTCCCCTTGAGCGCGCGGGTGGCTACCTGGGCCAGGTCCATCATCTCGTGCGCGGTCTCCGGAGGCAGATCTTCCAGGTTGGCTACGTGGGCGTAGGGCGCGACCATGATGTGGCCGTTGTTGTAGGGGAAGGCGTTGAGGATCACGAAGGCGGTGCCGCCCCGGTGCACGATGTAGTCGGCCCGGTCGTCGCCGGCCTTGGGCTTCTCGCAGAAGATGCAGCCCGGGCTCTTCTCCTTGGCCACGTACTGCAGCCGCCACGGTGCCCAGAGCCGTTCCATGCGTCCTCCCGCGTCCATCCGCGCCGTTGATCCGATGGGTCGATTGTACCCAAGCGCGGGCTGGGGTTGCTGAGCCTCTGCCGTCCCGTCCAGTGGAGCCGGGACCCGCCAAGCGACCCCGCGCGGGCCCGCGCGGGTTGGGCCAGGGTAAGGCGATGCGTTATCATCGGACAGTCGATAGAGACGCCTGATTCACAGCTCCAAGGGAGGCACCCGGTGGCAACGCCCCAAACGCCGGATACGATCGCCGAGCCGCTTTTGGCTCTCACGGACAGATACAACGGCCCGTCCAGCGAGCAGGTGGCCGCACGCCTCCAGCAGCCCGACATGCAGGGCATCAAGGGCGTTGTCTCCTGGCGGGGCGCGTACCTCACGGACGATGCCTGCCCGGTGGAGATGGCGCTGGCGTATCTGCGGCTTCTGCAGCAGGAATCGTGCGGGCGCTGCGGCCCGTGCCGTATCGGCGTGGACATCCTCATCGAGCAGATCGACCTGCTCACCAAGGGTGAAGCCAAGACGATCGGCGGCGAAGACGCGGTGGCCCGCATCCGCAGGCTGGCCGAGTCCATCGACGAATCCGCCTGGTGCGGCATCGGCAACACCATCGGCCCGCCCATCGTGGCCCTACTCGACCTGGCCCAGGATCACTTCGCGGCCCACGCCGAGGGCAAGACCTGCGAGCCCACCGAGAAGCGCGGCTGGGTGACGGCCCCGTGCCGCTCCACCTGCCCGTCGACGCTGGACATCCCCTGGTACATCTTCCACGGGCTCGAGGAGCATCCACACCTCGCCACCCGCATCATCAAGCGCGACAACCCGCTGCCGGCCATCATCGGCCGCACGTGCCCGCATCCCTGCGAGAGCAACTGCAGCCTGGCGCCCATCGGGCAGCCGATCGCCATCAACAACATCAAGCGCTGGTGTGCCGACCGGGCTGAAGACCTGACGAGCGACCAGTGCGCGTCCGGGTGCCTGGCGGACCCGCTGAAGGGCGCCGACGCGGTCGACGCCGCCGAGGCGGTCCTCGAAGATGCCGCCGCGCTCATCGAAGGCGCCCCGCACGAGATCTCCGAACTGGTGACCGCCCAGCCCAACCACTGGCCCGCGGGTTCACCTGTCACGGCCGACGCCGGCGCGCCGGCCAAAAAGAAGGTAGCCGTCATCGGGGCCGGTCCGGCCGGTCTTTCCGCCGCCTACTTCCTGGCCCGCATGGGCTACGCGCCCACCATCTTCGAAGACCTGCCCGTGCCGGGCGGCATGGTGCACGTGGGCATCCCGTCGTACCGCCTTCCCCGCCACGTCATCCATCGCGAGACGGAGATCATCCAGCAGTTCGGCGTGGAGATCCGCTACAACACCCGCCTGGGCCGCGACGTCCAGTTCGCCGACCTCGAGAAGCAGGGCTTCGAAGCCACCTTCGTGGGTATCGGCGCGCACCTCGGCCGTCCGCTCGGCATCCCGGGCGAAGACCTGCCGGGAGCCATGGACGCCATCGTGTTCCTGCGCAAGGTCGCCTTGGGTGAGAAGGTCGATATCGGCGACAGCGTGCTCGTGCTCGGCGGTGGTAACTCCGCCATGGACGCGGCCCGCACGTCTGTCCGCCTGGGCGCCAAGAAGGTCCAGGTGGTCTACCGCCGGACCCGTAACGAGATGCCGGCCAACGTCTGGGAGATCGAAGAGGCCGAGGAGGAGGGCGTCGAGTTCCTCTACCTGGCCGCTCCTGTCGAGTGCCGCGGTGAGGATGGGGTCGAGGGCCTGGTCTGCCAGCAGATGGAACTGGGCGAGCCCGACGCCAGCGGCCGGCGCAAGCCCGTGCCCACCGACATGGCCCCGTTCGTGCTCACGGCCAGCAGCATCATCTACGCGGTCGGCCAGCAGCCCGACTTCGACCCCTTCAAGGCGAACGACAAGATCGCGTTCAACCGCTGGGGCTACATGGAAGTCGACCCGTACACCCTCCAGACCGGCGATCCCAGGGTGTTCGTCGGCGGCGACGCGGTGAGCGGCGGCGGAACCATCATCGAAGCCATCAACGCCGGCAAATGCGCGGCCAAGTACATCGACAAGTTCCTGCGCGGCGAACCGGTGGAGGAAGACCTCGAGGACAAGACCAAGAGGCTCGCCGTCTACCTGGGCGCCCAGGACAGCCGCGAACCGCTGGCCGCGGGCGTCGACTACGGCACGCGCGAGAAGATGCCCATGGTGGAGCCCGAAGAGCGCAAGCACAACTTCGAGCCGACCGAACTGGGCTACACGCTCGAGCAGTGCAAGGCCGAAGCCGACCGTTGCCTGAGGTGCCATAGGCCGATCATCGTAGCGGTCTAGGGCCATGGGACAGTTGGCCGACGCGGTCCGTGCCGCCTGGGATGATCGTCAACATCCTTCGGCACTCTCGACGGTCGACGAGGACGGCACGCCGAACGTCATCTGGGTCACCTGCACGACGCTGCTGGACGACGGCAGCGCATCGGGCGACGCCCGCATCGCGATCGCCGACAACTACTTCAGCAAGACGCTGGCGAACCTCCTGCGGGGCAGCCGGGGCTCGCTGCTCATCCGCACGAGCGACAGCAAGCCCTACCAGATGAAAGGTCGGTTCGAATACTTCACCGAGGGCGAGGTGTTCGACGGCATGAAGGCCTGGAATCAGCCGAACCGCCCGGGCAAGGGGACAGCCGTGCTGCACGTGGACGAGGTGTACAGCGGACCGGCCCGGGTCTGCTGAGGCGCGTGGGGTGGAGCTGACGTTCCCCTTCCCGGTGCCGCCTGCACCCGGTGAGGTGCTGGAGGTCCTGCCCGGTCTGTACTCGGTGCGGATGCCGCTGCCGCTCGCGCTCGACCATGTGAACCTGTGGGTCTTCGACGATGGCGACGGCCTGACGATCGTCGACACCGGCCTCGCCGGCGCCGACACGCAGCATTGGCTTCGCCAAGCACGGGCGAAGCTGCCCAAAAAACCTATCACACGGGTGTTGGTGACCCATCACCACCCCGATCATTGCGGCATGGCCGACCTCATCTGTGAGGAGCACGGCGCCGATCTGTTGATGAGTGCCCAGGCCTACGAGGCAGCCGTGATCCTGCAGCACCGCGACCGGGGGACGGACGTCGTCTCCACGGCTGCCGCGCTCGCCAGGCACGGCCTGTCTCCCGAGAAACAGCAGTTCCTCGTGGACCACGCCCGCGACGTCGAGAACCTCAATCCCGGGATGCCCCCGCGGTTCACCGAGCTGCGCGACGGCGACATCGTGACCGCCGGGCCGTACGAGCTCGAGGTCATCTTCGGGCAGGGACACGCGCCGGACCATGTCTGTCTCTACTGCGCGGGACCCGGCGGTGCCGCGCCGACATCGAGCGGCGCTGTCGACGGTGCGCCGGGGCGCGGGCGCGCCGCCGGCTTCCTCATCTCCGGAGACATGCTGCTGCCGAGCATCTCCACGCATGTCGGCTCGCCGGCCTCGTGGCTGCCCGGCAACCCGGTGGCTCAGTTCCGCAAGTCCGTGGGCCGGCTCGCCGCCCTGCCTGCCGACACCTTCGTCCTCCCGTCGCACGGCGCTCCCTTCTACGGGGCGCGGGAGCGGGTGGCGGAGTTGGAGCGGCATCACGAGCAGCGCTGCCTGACGATGTTGGGCCTGCTCGGCGAGCCGCGGTCCGCGGCGGAGATCCTGGCCCAGGTCTTCAAGCGGGAACTCGATCCGCTGCAGCTGATGTTCGCGATGAACGAGGCGGTCGCCCATCTGGAATACATGACCGAGCGCGGCGACCTCGACCGCGCGGAGGGGGAGGATGGCGTGACGCGTTACGTGCGCAAGCCCGAGCGGAGGCGCCGGTGAGCGCGGCGGACCGGGCGGAGACCCCGGCGAGCGGCCCGGACTCGGGCAGCGGCGCCGCCAAGCGCGACGCCGCCGACCACGACGCCGCTGGTGCCGCCGAGCGGGTGATCCCAGCCGGGTACGACGCAGCCGCCTCGGCGCTGTTCGAACCCACCGCCATCAGGGGTATGCATCTGCCCAATCGGTTCGTGCGGTCGGCTACCTGGGAGGGGATGGCGGACGAGGAGGGGCGGCCCACGCCGGAGCTCGTGCGGCTCTACACGGACCTGGCGCGCGGGCACGTGGGGCTGATCGTCACGAGCCATGCGTTCGTGACTCTGGAAGGCAAGGCCGTCCACCAGCAACTCGGAGTCCACGACGACACGATGATCGAGCCGCTTGCTGGGATGGCGGCGGCCGTTCACGAGGCGGGCGGGACGATCGCGCTGCAGTTGGCGCACGGCGGGTTGTGGTCGATGGCCGGGGCCGATGCGGCCGGCGACCCGATCCAGCCCCTCGGACCCTCGGTGCGGGACACCGATTCCGGCCCCGCTGGCCGGGAGATGGCCCTGGCCGACATTCAAGCTGTGGTGGAGGCTTTCGCCGCGGCGGCCGTGCGGGCTCGGATGGCCGGCTACGACGCCGTCCAGATCCACGCCGCCCACGGCTATCTGCTCAGTTCGTTCCTCTCACCGCTCTTCAACCGGCGTACCGACATGTACGGGGGCAGCCTGGCCGGGAGGGCGCGTCTGGCCGTGGAGGTGGTAGCGGCGGGGCGGGCGGCCGTGGGGGAGGACTACCCGGTTCTGGTGAAGATGAACTCCGAGGACTTCGTTCCCGACGGGATGACGGTGGACGACATGGTGGCCATCGCCGCCCTGCTGACCGAGGCCGGAGTAGACGCCATCGAGCTGAGCGGCGGCACCAGCCTGTCCGGCGATCTTGGGCCGCTGCGCACTCGCGCGGGCATCCCGCAGGACCGCGAAGCCTACTACCAGGACGCCGCCCTCAGGCTCAATCGGAACGTGAGGGTACCCGTCATGCTGGTGGGCGGGGTGCGGACCTTCGCGGGGGCGGAGCACCTGGTGAACGCCGGCTATGCCGACTACATCTCGCTGTCGAGGCCGCTTGTCTGCGAGCCGGACCTCATCGCCCGCTGGGAGCGCGGCGACCGGGCGCCGTCCACCTGCCGCTCGGACAACCGCTGCTTCTACAAAGGGCTGAAGCGCGAGGGGATGTACTGCCCGCACGTCGCTGCGGCGGGTGCGCAGCCCGGCGCGTCTGGGGACCGGTCGTGACCCAGCCGAGCGGCGCCGCCGCGGCGCCCCCCAAAGAGCGCATCGCCGTCATCGGGGGCGGCATGATGGGCCAGGCCTGCAGCCAGGCCTTCGCCATGGCGGGATTCGAGGTGCGGCTGCAGAGTCTCGACGACGAGCTGTTCCGGGGCGTCAAGGAGCGGATACGGCGCGACCTCGTCTTCATAGCGGAGCGCGGCGTCGGCAGCGCAGCCGATGTGGATGCCACCGTCGCCCGTATCACCACGACGGCGGACCTGGCGGCGGCCCTCGACGGGGCCGGCTTCGTGCTCGAGTGCATCCCCGAGGACCTCGAGCTCAAGCGGGCGCTGTTCCGGCAGGTCGAAGCTCTCGCCGGACCGGAGGTCCTGCTTGCGACGAACACTTCGGTCATACGCATCACCGAGATCGCCGAGGCGCTGGCGCTGCCCGGCCGCTTCGTGGGCGCTCATTGGTGGACGCCCGCGTATCTCATGCCCATCGTGGAGATCATCCCGGGGGAGAAGACCGCGCCCGAGACGGTCGAGCGCGTGACGGCGCTGATGGCCGCGGCCGGCAAGATCCCCGTGCACGTCAAGAAGGATGCCGCCGGGTTCATCGGCAACCGCCTGCTCCACTGCCTCTATCGCGAGGCGCTCCATATCGTGGAGGAGGGCATCGCGGACGCGGACGCGGTGGACCTGGTGCTCAGGTACGGCCCGGGATCCCGCTTCCAGGTGATGCCGCCCTTCGAGCACATGGACATGGTGGGGCTCGACCTCATCGTCCCCGTGGAGAACTACCTCTGGCCCCACCTGGGCAACGAAAGCAAGGTCGGCCCGCTGCTCACCGACAAGGTGGCCGCCGGGGAACTGGGCTTCAAGTCCGACGGGGTGGGCTTCCGCACCTGGTCCCCCGAGGAGCAGAAGGCCTTCCGGGAACGGTTGCTCGACCATCTCGCCCGGCAGGTGGCCGCCGGCGCGCTGGGGCGGCCGGAGGCGCACTCGCCGCACTCCTGAACCTTTCTTCCCTAATTCCCTTGCAATCCCCGGCCGGGTACCGTTATACTGCCGGTAGGATAACCATGTCTCCCCCATCCAGGGAGAGGGCAGCGAACCGACCCGCTGCCCTCTCCCGAATCACAAGGAGTCTTCTATGTGCCGCCGGTCCCGCAGTAATCCGTTCGTCATGGCAGCGCTGGTGACCGGCGCCGTTCTCCTGGCTGTGATGGTCGCCGGCTGCGGATCCTCCTCGGCCGCTTCCACCGGGGCGAAGACGCTCACCGTCTCCGCGGCGTCCAGCCTCAAAGCCGCCTTCATCGAGATCGGCAAAGCGTTCGATGCCGCCAACGGCTCCACGACCACCTTCAACTTCGACGGTTCGGGCGTCCTCCAGAAACAGATAGAAGGCGGGGCCCCGGTGGACGTGTTCGCATCAGCGGCTCTGAAGCAGGTGACGGCCCTCAAGGACGAGGGGTTGGTGGATGCCGGATCGATCCAGATGTTCGCGGGTAATGGGATGGTCCTCGTGGTCCCGGCCGGCTCGGAACTGGGCATCACCGGCTTTCAGGACCTCACCAAGGACAGCGTCAAAAGGATCGCCTACGGCGACCCGAAGATCGCGGCGAACGGTGTGCCCGCCGAACAGATCCTGACCGCGCTCGGGATCATGGAGAAGGTCAGGTCCAAGGTCGTCTACGCGCAGAACGTCGCGCAGGCCACCCAGTACGTCAGCAGCGGCGAGGTGGACGCCGCGATCCTCTTCGCCAGCGAGGCGAAAGCCGCCGGCGACAAGGTCAAGGTCGTCGCTACCGCCGACCGATCCTGGTACACGAAGGTCGCCTACCCGATCTGCCTCGTCAGTTCCGGCACGGCCAAGGACCTCGGGCAGGCGTTCGTCGACTACGTGATGAGCCCGCAGGGCCAAGCGGTCCTCGCCACGTACGGGTTCGTTCCGGCACCGGCCGCCTCGTAGACAAAACGCGTTATACTGATAGCCGTATAGCGTAAACGGACTCGGGGTCTGCGCGGGATATCCGGTGAGCGTCCTCTTCTCTCTTCGTCTATCCATACAGGTTGCGGCGATAGCCACGGTGTTCATCCTGATCATCGGGGTGCCGCTGGCATACCTGCTGGCGCGCAAGAGGTTCCCGGGGCGCGACCTGTTGGGCCTGATATTCACCCTTCCCATGGTGCTCCCGCCGACCGTCACCGGGTACCTGCTCCTTCTGGTGTTCGGCAACACGGGCGCGCTGGGGAAGGCCTGGCACGCTCTCACCGGCGGGCAGTTGGGGATCGTCTTCACCTGGCAGGCCGCGGTCATCGCATCGTTCGCCGTGTCGTTCCCCTTCATGCTCGTGACCGCCAGGGCGGCCATGGAGAGCGTGGACCAGGACCTCATCAACGCCTCGTACATGCTGGGCCGGTCGGAGTTCGACACGGCGTGGCGGGTGGTCATCCCGCTCGCGGGCCGGGGGATATTGGCCGGCGCCACGCTAGCCTTCGCCAGGGCGATGGGCGAGTTCGGGGCGACGATCATGCTGGCCGGCAACCTGCCGGGCAGGACGAACACGATGCCCCTCAGCATCTACACGGAGACCATGACCAACGGCTTCCAGGGGTCGGCACTGTGGATGGTGCTGTTCTTCGTCCTGGTGGCCGGAGCGGTGATGTACGTATCCACTCGCCTCGGCCGCAAAGCGGTCAAGGCATAGACAGCCGTCCGAGGAGATTGGCATGAAACTCAGCGCGCGCAACGTACTCAAGGGGAAAGTGGTCAAGGTCACGGCCGGGGCGGTCAACTCCGAGGTGGTCTTGGAACTCGCGCCGGGCATCCAGGTGGTGGCCATCATCACCCGGCAGTCGGCCGAGTCGCTCGGTCTGGTCGAAGGCGCCCAGGCTTACGCCGTGATCAAAGCCAGCAGCGTGATGATGGCAGTGGATTGACGCGTGCTCGAGGTCCTGCTCACCAAGGAGTTGCCGGGCTTCAAGCTCGACGTCTCGTGGACCGTCGGCGACGAACTCGCCGTACTGTTCGGCTACTCCGGCTCGGGGAAATCGCTCAGCCTGCGCATGATCGCCGGGTTGATCAAGCCCGACGCCGGAAAGATCGTGTTGAACGGCGAGACGGTGTACGACAGCGCGAGCAGGCTCTGGGTATCGCCGCAGAGACGCGAACTCGGTTTCGTGTTCCAGGACCTCGCGCTCTTCCCGCACATGACCGTCACCCAGAACATCTCCTGGGGCCTCAAGGGTCTGGGCGCCGCGGCTCAGCGTGAGCGGGTGGAGGAGACCCTCGCCCGGTTCCATCTGGAGGACCTCGCCGACCGTCTCCCTCGGCAGATATCCGGCGGGCAGCAGCAGCGGGTGGCGCTCGCCCGGTCGTTGGCGCGCCGGCCGCGCGCCCTGCTCCTCGACGAGCCGTTCTCAGCCTTGGATCTGCCGCTCAAGGTGGAGCTCTGGAGCCTCATCCGCGAGGTCCGGGAGACTCTGCGCATCCCGGTGGTCGTGGTGACCCACGACCCGGTCGACGCCAAGACCCTCGCCGACAGGCTCATCGTCTACCAAGCGGGCCGGGTCCTGAGGACGGGTGTCCCGTCGAAGGTGCTCGCCGCCCCCGACGCGCCGGAGCTCCACACCCTCGTGGAGCACGGAGCGAGTTTCGACGACGTGTCGCACTGGGAGTCCGGTTTCGAGTTCGACCGTCCGTCCGCCGACTGACATCGCGCCGCCGCGCGTGGCCGTGACGGCCACGCGCGGCGGCGTGCGATCCGGATATCGCGAAGGGCCTACGCGGCCGCCCGCGGCGTGTCCTACTGGAAGAAGCGGTCCGTGTCCGTGAGGTACGGCGCCAGCACGCTCGTGTCGGCGATGGGCGCCGAGTAGAGATACGGCGTGGTGCACACGGTGAAGTCGAAGGCCGTCCCGTCGGCATACGTGCCCGAGAGGATCGAGTGCCGGAGCGCGTCGAGGGCCGTCTTCTGATCGGCGCTCAGCGACCGGTAGACCTGGCCGAACACGGTGGCGTAGTTGTAGTTGTTCTCGCCGTCCAGGTCGCCGTAGGTAGCGGACAGCGCCAGCACCTGGGCCTTCACGGCGTCGCTCGAGGTACCCGGAAGCAGCAGGCTCCGGAGAAGAGTGGCGATCTGGGTCCGGACGCCCACTATCCCCCCAGAGGAGGAACCGTAGAGGTTCTGCCGCTGCGTGGCGACCAGCCCCGAGATGGCCGCAGCCTGCGCGGTCGTCACGTAGCCTTTGGAGCTGTCACTGAGGGCGCTGCCGGCCGTGGCGGTGAGCTGCGTGGAGATGCTGTAGCCCTCGTGGCCCACGGCGGGGGCGTCCTTCATGTAGAAGGACCCGTAGTAGGTGCCGTGCCGCTCGGGGCAGAAGTACACGTCGGCCTCCACTGAGCCGGCATACCAGCTGAACAGGTCGCCGGCGTAGGTCATCACGGCCACCGCCGTGCCCTGAGGCAGGGTGGACATCCGCTGCTTTATCTGGTCTTTAGTGATGTCCGGCCAGGAGTTGAAGCCTTTCCCCTTCATCGCGTCGAGATAGGCCTTCTGGGTGGGGTCGAGGGAGCCGATGACTCCCGCGTACAGCAGGGCCCTGTCGAAGCTGATCTGCCCGTCGATGGCATACAGCTCGCGCGATGCGGTCTTGACGGCCGCCAGGCTCAGTCCGCCGGCCCCCGTGGGCAGGTCGCCGGAGATCAGGCGGCGGAACGCCTGCATCAACGGAAAGCGTTTGTAGCCGTACTGCTGGATAGCGGTCTGCTGGTCCACCGCGAGGGTCTTCAACCGCTCGAACTGAGCGTCGTTGAGGATGTAGATGACGTTGTTGGCGACCCTGGTGAGGAAGCTCGTGTTGTGACCCATGCCGTCCGGGTCGTTGTCGCGCAGGTACTGGAAGCCGGTGTAGTCGGCCACCTTGCCGGGCGGGAAGAACGACTGGGCATAGAGGTTGCCCGTCATCATCGCCAGACCGGAGAAGCCTAGGGTGGTGCGCTGAGCGCCGTCGGATATGGCCTGGGCCATGTTGAACTCGGCTGCAGGGGCAGCGACCGTGATGGTCTTGGAGAGGGAGTTCGTGCCGCCGGCGTTGCGGGCCACAAGGCGGACGGTGTACGTGCCGGGTGCCGCGAAGACGTGGACGGGGTTCCTCACCGTCGCCCCAAGGCCGTCACCGAAGGTCCACTCCCAGGCCGTGGGCACAGAGGCGGAGGTATCCGTGAACGAGAGTGTCTGGCCGGCCGTCGGTGCGCTCGGGGAGAAGGTGAACGACGCGACGGGCGGAGCCACGGCCGGGTCGCCGGTGACCTGGATCTCGGCCAGCCCCACGCTCCGGGTGGTCGAAGAGACCTTGCTCACCGTGAACTTCACCCAGGTGACCGTCTTGGTGCTGAACTTCAGGGTCTTGGCAGTGCCGGCATTGGGCAGGCTGCCCACGGCCACCGTCGTGCCGTCCGAGAAGGTGAGCGTCCCCGCGGTGGCCTGGTCGTTCATGTTGGGCCGGTCATAGAGGGTGACCGCGGTGATCTTGACCGCGCTCGCCCAGGTGAGCTTTATCCAGCTGCCGGCGCCACCGGAAAGCGTGGCCCACTCCTTGGTGGGGTCTGTGGAAGTCACCACCCCGTCGATGGCCTTTGCGGCGCTTTGGCCCGATGCGGTGTTCTGGGACGATGCCGTGACCGCCGCCAGAGGCGCGACGTTCGTCGCGGCACTAGCCCCCGGCGCCGGTATGAAGGCGAGGAGGACGACGGCCAGCAAGGCCGCACCGACGATGACGGGCTGCCGTTCGGTCCGCTTTCGAACATTCCATCCCAGCCTCATGTTGAACCTCCGATCGAGCGAGTCTGCCGGCGGCTTCCGCGCGCCCGCAGGTCGTGGTACGACTGACTCGAGTATCGGCGCATCGAGCCTCGTCCGCGAATTACAGTTTCGTAGGGTGGTCGCCGGCGTCTATGATGGAAGCCGCCGCCTGAGCCACAGCGGCCCCGAGTGGCGATCCGCCGGCCTGAGCGGCGAGCCCCCCACGTTCGCCAAGGAGGAGACCGTGCTGCACCACATCTTCGGCATCCACGTGATCGACCGCCCCGAGAACGTCCCGCCGGTCCAGGCCACCCTCACCAAGTACGGCTGCAACATCCGCACCCGGCTGGGCATCCACGACGCCAGCGACACCATCTGCTCGCCCAGCGGGCTCATCCTGGTGGACGCCTTCGGCGACGATGCGACGGTCGAGGCCTTCTATGGCGAACTGGCGCAACTCCCGGGGGTGGACCTCAAGAGGATGGACTTCACCCAGGAGTAGCCGCCGGCGCGATAAGGCGCCGCTATCTCGGGTCGCCGCCGCGGGCGGGCTCCACGCCCAGCGTGTCTGTCGCCGTCGCGTGATCCAGCAGGATCCCCAGTATCTGCCTGGAGATGCCGTCTTGGACGAACTCGTCCAGCCCGATGAGCCTGGCGACGTCCTCGGCCCACGCGAACATGATCAGCTCCCAGGCGACCACCCGTGAGTCGAGGTCGGGGCGTATCGAACCCTGGGCTTTCCCCTCATCGACTATCCCTGTGAGGTTCTCGAACGGTTCCCGGATGCGGGACCCGAAGCGCTGCGCCAGCCCGAGACCGGGAGGAGAGGCGATGAACTCAAAGGACGGGGCCACGAAGCCGCCCAACTCGCCGGCCAGGAAGGAGGCGTGACAGTCGCCGATCTCCCGCAGGCGCGTGCCCACGTCCGGGTTCGACGATCGCCCGTGCCAGCTCTGGATCCGCTCGACAAGGACGTCCATAGCGGCTTCCAGGAGCTCCTGCCGGTTCTTGAAGTGTACGTAGACCGCGGACGCCGTGATGCCCACCGCCTCCGCCACGCGGGAGTTGGTCGTGGCCGCCAGCCCGTACTCTGCCATGACCTGCAGCGCCGCCTCGGCGATCTCCCTGCGCCTTCCGGGCTTGGTCCGTCTGTCCACCGGCCGCGCGTCCATCCGAGTCCCCTCTCGTACTTGACATCCACCGACTTCAACAGCCATTATAGATGACTGATTGGTCAGTCACCTAACGGTTCGGGGCGGCCGGCGTGCGGCGCCGTCCGCCGGGGAGTGAGGAGGCAGTGGAAGCCATGGGTATGAGCCCCGAAGAGCTCTTCGCTCTGCGCGAGAAGCGGTTCGACGACATCGTCGCCCTGCGCGAGCCGGACAAGGTGCCCGTGATCCCGCTCGTGACGACGTACTTCCCCACGAGGGTCAAGGGTTTCTCCAACCGGGACGCCGGCTACGACCAGCCTCTGCGCTTCCGCTGCATGAAGGAGGTGGCCCTCGAATACGGCTGGGAGTTCGCCGTGCCGAACGGGCTGTTCACTTCGCAGGGTCTGGACGCCATCGGCATGCTCCAGGTGCGCTGGCCGGGAGGCGACCTGCCTGACAACGCTCCCTTCCAGTACGTGGAGGGCGAGTACGTGACCTCCGACGAGTACGACGAACTGCTGGCCGATCCCCAGGGATTCACGGTGCGCAAGATCTTCCCCCGCGTGGGCAGCGAGTTCGCCGGGCTTGGCCAGATCCCACTGCCTCCGCTGCACTGGGTCTCCAACGGCTACTACGTCCAGCAGGTCCTTGCCCGGATGCTCGCGGCGCCGCCGATGCGCCGGGCGCTCGACGCGCTGGTGAAGCTGGCCGACGCCGCCGCCGTGAGCGACGCCGCCATGTACGCGCACATCCAGGAGATGGCGGACCTCGGTTATCCGTGGCTGTGGTCCTGCGTGAGCATGACCGCCTTCGACCTGGTGTCCGACTATTTCCGCGGCCTGCGGGGCAGCAGCCTCGACATGTACCGGCAGCCCGACAAACTGATGGCCGCCATCGATCTCATGCGGCCGGCCGCCATCGAGTTGCCCAAGGGCGTCGTCGCGATGGGAGGCGTGCCCCGGGTCTTCATCCCGATGCACCGCGGGGCGGACAACTTCATGAGCGAGGAGACGTTCGAGAAGTTCTACTGGCCGTCGTTCAGGGAACTGATCGACGCGCTCATCGAGGCGGGCATCACTCCCATCCCGCTGTTCGAGGGGCACTACACCTCGAGGCTCAAGTACCTGGCCGAGCTCCCGGTGGGCAAGGTGGCCGCGCACTTCGACTTCGTGGACCGCAAGAAGTTCAAAGAGCTCTGCGGCGACGTGATGTGTTTCTGGGGCAACGTGCCCGCGTCACTTCTGTGCACCGGCACTCCCCAGCAGGTGAAGGACGACGTCAAGCAACTCGTCGACCTGTTCGGCGGCCGGCTCATGATCGACGCCAATCTCGGGGTCCCCGACGAAGCCCGCCCGGAGAACGTCATGGCTATGTGGGAAGCCGTCGAGGAGTGTGGGGTGTCGTAGGCGCGCCTGGTGCTGCGGCTTTGCCCGGCCCGGCCGGCGGCCGCGGCGCGCTCGAACGCCTAGCCCAGTAGCCGCGATATCTCGGCGGCCGCCCTCTTGAGGACTTCGGCGTGGCTGCGCATGGCCTCGTCGGACGCGCGCTCGATCGGCACCACGATGGTGAGCGCAGCCCGGAGGTGCCCGCTCCGGTCGAACACCGGCACGCCCACGGCCGGCGCGTCCGCGTTCCACTCCGACCAGTCGTAGGCCACGCCTTCGCGCCGGATGGCGCGCCACTTGTCCCGCAGGGCTTCAGGATCGGTGACCGTCTGGTCCGTCCGCGCCTGGATGGTCTTGGCCAGGATGCGGTCCCAGCTCTCCTCCGGGCCGAAGGCGATGAGGGCCATGGCGTCTGCGCTGGCCACGCCGTCCAGGAGCATCCCGTTGAACGTCAGCGACTTGAACGAGCGCTGCGTGGGCACGGTGTCCAGGATCAGCGGCCCCTGGTCGGTCCACACCGAGAGGATGGAGGTCTCGGTAGTCTCCTCCATGAGGTCCACCAGGAACGGATGGATGATCCGCACGAGCTCGTTATGGGAGGTGGCCAGATAGAGGGCCTTGAGCACCGCCGAACCCAGGTGGTACTTGCCGAGTTCGGCATCATAGGCCACCCAGCCGGACGCCTCGAGAGTCTTCATAAGGCGCCGGGTTGTCGCCTTGGGTAGTCCGGCCCGCTCTCGCAACTCGCGCAGCGTCCACTCGGGATGGTCGTGGTCGAACAGGCTGAGGAGGAACAGACCCTTCTCGAGGGTCTTGGTGGGCGCTCCCTGTGCGATGTCCTCGGGTACGTCCGCGGGGCCGTGAGCGTTGTCCAGTCCAGGAGCCATGTTGACACCCCTCCACGGCGGTGTTAGCGTGGTCAATGGTTCAAATAGTAGCACCACCAGGGTCAAAAAATGAACCAGTTAGGTAGCAGATCACCAGCCAGCGTCCGTTTCTCAGGGAAGAGGGGGTTCTGATGTTCGAGGAAAGCAAGAGTGTCAGCCGGCGCGAGTTCCTGAAAATCGCGGGGATCGCCGGGGCGACCATCGGGGCGGGCGCGGGCCTTGGCGGGCTCGTAGCGGCCTGCGGTGGCGAAGAGACCACCACTACGGCTGCGCCGGTCACCACAGCCGCGCCGCAGACCACGACGACCGCCGCGGCAGAGACCACGACGACCGCCGCGGCAGAGACCACGACCACGGCGGGCGTCGAGACCGGCCGGCCGATCAAGATCGGTTTCGTCGATCCCATCACCGGGCCGCTCGCAGGCTTTGGCGTGGCCGGTAGCTACTGTGTGGCCAAGTGGACCGAGGAGACTGCCAAAGGCCTCGTCCTGGGCGACGGCAAGAGCCATACCTTCGAGTTCGAGGTCGCCGACAGCCAGTCGGATACCAACCGCGCCTCCCAGGTGGCGGGCGACCTCATCAACAACGCCAAGGTCGACCTGATCATGGCGGCCGCGACCGGCGACACCGTCGCCCCGGTGGCCGACATGTGCGAAGGCAGCAACATGCCCTGCCTCTCCATCGACGTCCCGATGGAAGTCTTCGTGTTTCAGCGCGGCGGCGCGCCGGACAAGCCGTTCAAATGGACCTACAACCTCTTCTGGGGGCTCACCGAGCAGCAGACGGTCGAGTGGGACATGTTCGGCCAGGTCGAGACCAACAAGAAGATCGGGGCCGTGTGGCCGAACAGCGGTCCGGGCAACGCGTACCGGATGGCGTATGGCGGCAGCAAGGACTGGCCGGCCAAGGGCTACACCTTCGTGGACAGCGGACCCTACGTGCAGCCGAGCGAGGACTTCACCAAGCAGATCGCCCAGTTCAAGAAGGAAGGCTGCGAGATCATGCAGGGCGTCATGATCGACCCCGACTGGAACACCTTCACCAAGCAGGCCGCCCAGCAGGGCTTCAAGCCCAAGATCATGGAGGGGATCATCCCCACCCTGTTCCCGACCAGCATGGAATCCTACGGCAAGGCGGCCGACGGGCAGTGCGGCGTGCAGTGGTTCCATCCCACCTTCCCGTTCAAGTCCTCCCTCACCGGCGCTACCTGCCAGGAGATGTGCGACGACTTCGAGAAGGTAAAGGGCATGCAGTGGCAGCAGTGCATCATGCACTACGCCGTTGGCGAATGGGCCATCGACTGCTTCAAGCGGACCACTAACATCGACGACAAAGAGGAGTTCATCAAGCGGGTCCAGGAGACCAAGATGGCGGACTCGCTCGCCGGACCGATCGACTACACGGTGCCGGTGCAGTGGGGCACCTCGCATCCGACGCTCAACTGCGTGACCACTCCCACCTACGGTGGCCAGTGGCGGCTCTCGAACGGTGGCAAGTACATGTTCGAACTCGTGGTCGTGAGCAACGTGACCACACCGATCGTCAAGGTGCAGGACAAACTGAAGCCCATGAGCTGGGCCAGCTAGCCGCTGTAGCAAGACATCCGGGGCGCCGCGGCGGTCTCCGCCGCGGCGCCCATCATCCATAGGAGTATCTCTTGCCGCCGGCGCTCCGGCGCCGAGCGGCCGTGCACGCCGGTGCGGCTCATCGTCCGCCCGATCAGTCAGAGGAGAGCAGCCAATGACCGACAAGCCCTGGAAAGAACTGACCGCCGAGGAGAAGCGGGCCACGCGCCTCGACAGGTGGCGCAACCCGGGCCTGCCGTTCGCCTCGCCGCAGGCCGAGGCCGACTACAAAGCTCGAGTGGAGCGCGTCATCGCGGCCCTCGAACTGCGGGTACCCGACCGGGTGCCGGTCTGCCTGGGTATCGGGTATTGGCCGGGCGTGCTGGGCGGCATGACTCCCTACGAGGTAATGACCGACCCTGCCGGCGCGGCGAAGGCCTGGACCGACTTCACCCTCCGGTACGAGCCGGACACCATGGTGCCGCCGCTCCCGGGCAGCGCTCCCTCCGCCATGTTCGAGGCCTTGGACTACCGCCTCTATTCGTGGCCCGGCCACGGGGTGGCGAAGGAAGCGAGCTTCCAGTACAACGAGAAGGAATGGATGCTGGCCGACGAGTACGACGAGCTGATCGCCGACCCCTGGGGCTACATGCTGCAGACCTACCTGCCCCGCACCGTGGGGGCGTTCGAAGGCTTCGCCGGCATATCCTCGCCGTTCGACTTCATCGAGCTGCCCTTCGTGGCCGGCAACATGCTGGCCTGGGGCTCGCCCTCCATGACCGAGAGCCTCGAGAGACTGGCCGCCGCTTCGCGGGCGGCGGGAGCCTGGGCCGGCGCCATCTTCGGGTGCATGGGCCAGATGATGTCCCTCGGTTTCCCCGGCTACTACCAGGGGATGACCAAGGCGCCCTTCGACATCCTCGGCGACACCCTGCGCGGCACGAAAGGCGTCATCCTCGACCTGTACCGGCAACCGGACAAGGTCCTGGCGGCGTGCGAACGGCTGGTGCCGATCGCCATCGACTGGATCGCCAAGCGCCCCGGCGGCCTGGGTACGCCAGTGGTGATGCTGCCGCTCCACAAGGGCGCCGACGGGTTCATGAACGACGAGCAGTTCAAGAAGTTCTACTGGCCCACCCTGCGGGCGGTGCTTATGGGCCTCATCGACGAGGGACTCATCCCGCTCTGCTTCGCGGAGGGCCGCTACGCTTCGCGGCTGGAAGCCATCATGGACCTGCCCAAGGGCAAGACGGCCTGGATCTTCGACCAGACCGACATGAGGCGCGCCAAGGAGACCATCGGCACGATCGCCTGCCTGCAGGGCAACATGCCGCTGTCCCTCATCCATGCGGGGACCGCCGCCGAGGTGGCCTCCTACACCCGCGACCTCATCGAGACCGCGGGAGCCGGCGGGGGCTATATCCTTGACTTCGGCGCCGGTCCCGACGACGGCATCGAGGAGAACCTCAGAGCCATGATGGACACTGTCAAGCACTACGGGATCTACAGCTGACCGCCCGCACGCGGGCCGCTGCCACTGATAGAAGGGAAGAGTCGATGGGAAACGCGTTCCCCCGTTTGTTCGAGCCCGGCCGGATAGGCGACGTGGCGCTCAAGAACCGCATCGTCAAAGCGCCGCAGCATACCGGGCTGGCCAACGCGGACGGGACCATAACCGACCGGCTGCTCCGCCACTACAAGGAGCTGGCGCAGGGCGGGGCGGGCCTGGTGGTCGTGGAGTACTCGTGGGTCGACGACCTGTACAGCCGGGCGTCGCCGTGCCAGCTGGGCATCTCGGGCATAGACCATCTGCCCGGCCTGTCGCTCCTTTGCGACACCATCAAGGCCCAGGGGGCGGCTGCGTCCATCCAGATCTCGCACGCCGGGCGGCAGCGCTTCATCCTGGAACAGCCCAAGGCGGCGTCCGACGTTCCCTGGCCGGAGATCACGGCCATGGGCTGCCCCATCCCCATCCCCATGACGGTGGACGAGATCCGCGAGGTCATCAGGTCCTTCGGCCGGGCTGCGGCCCGTGCCAAGCAGGCCGGCTTCGACATGGTGGAGATCCACGCCTGCCACGGCTACCTCATCTCCAACTTCCTCTCGCCGTATTCCAACAAGCGTGAGGATCACTGGGGCGGGTACTTCGAGAACCGCATCCGCCTGCTGATGGAGATCATCCGCGAGATCAAGGAGAAGGTCGGCCCCGACTACCCGATCGTCTGCCGCCTCTCCGGCACCGACTACGAGCCGGACGGCTATCCCATCGAGGAGACCGTGGAACTCTGCAAGCGCCTCGAAGCGCGCGGGGTGGCCGCCATCCACATGTCCGGCGGCATCCACCACACCACCATCCACGAAGTCAGCCCGATGGGGATGTCCCTGGCGCACAACGTCTGGTGCGCCGAGGCGGCCAAGAAGGCCATCGGCCTGCCGGTTATCGCCTCCGGGTCCATCAACCTGCCCGCGCTCGCGGAGAGCATCCTCGAGGAGGGCAAGGGCGACTTCATCGGCCTGGGCCGGCCGCTCTGGGCCGACCCGCAGTGGCCGCTCAAGGCCAAGGAAGGCCGGGCGGAGGACATCCGCCCCTGTATCCGCTGCAACGACGGCTGCCTCGCCCGCGGCGACCATATCGCCAATACGGTCAAGTGCACCGTCAACGTGGCGCTGTGCCGCGAAGAAGAGTTCAAGATCACCCCGGCCAAGCGCCAGGTGAAGGTGGCCGTGGTCGGCGGCGGCCCCGCCGGCATGGAAGCGGCGGCGACGGCGGCGCTCAAAGGCCACAATGTCACTCTCTACGAGAAGCGCGAACTGGGCGGGGCGCTCATCGAGGCGGCGCTGCCCGAGTTCAAGGCACCGGACCTGAGGCCGCTCAAGGAATATCTCAAGACCCGGGTGCACAAGACCGGGGTCAAGGTCGTGGCCAAGGAAGCCACTCTGGACGACCTGACCGGCGGCGGGTACGGGGCGGTGATCGTGGCGACAGGCGCGACCGCGCTCGGGCTGGAGGACGTCCCCGGCATCTACGACCAGAAAGTCGTCACGGCTGCCTCCGTTCTGCACGGCCGGGCGCTGCTGGGCGAGAACGTGGCGGTCATCGGCGGGGGCATCGTCGGGACCGAGGTCGGCCTGGTGATCGCCGAAGGCGGCCGCAAGGTGACCTTCATCGAGATGCTCGACGAGTTCATGTGCAACATCACCTTCGACGAGAAGCAGGTCTACGAGCTGCGCTTCGCCGACCTCGACGTGACCATCAAGACGGGCCAGCGGCTCACCGAAGTCACCGCCCAGGGCATAAGGACCGTGGACAAGTACGGGGTGGCCGGCGAGTGCGCGGCGGATTCCGTGGTGATCGCGGCGGGCTTCCGGCCCAACCGGGAGCTGATCGAGGGTCTCAAGGCCTTCCCGAGCATCAAAGTGGTCGACGCAGGCGACTGCGTGCGGCCGCGCAAGATCTACGACGCCATCCACGACGGCCACATGGCCGCCAGGTTGCTGGACGCCGACATCTGACAGGAGGACCGGATCGTGAGCGACTGGACCATGGCAGGCAAGCCCGCGTTGCTGATCGTCCACATGCAGAACGCGGTCATCAAGACGCCGAGCCCGCTCGAGGTGATGGGCCACGGCAAGGCGGCGCACGAAGAGGGCGTGATCGACAACATCGAGAAGTTGGTGGCCGAGTTCCGCGGCAAGGGGCTCCCGGTCGTTTACTGCGTGGCCCACACGCCCGCCGACACCAAGTGGCCGGCCTACGGCGGGTTCTGGCAGGGGTGCCAGCAGCTCGACGTGAACCGCTTGGGCACCTGGGACGTCGAGATCATCGACGAGCTGAAGCCGGCCGGGGAAGAGCGCATCTTCTACAACTGGCCCTTCAACGTCTTCGAGCGCACGGGGTTGGACGAGCATCTCAAGGACCTGGGCGTGGACACCGTCGTGCTGGTCGGTGTGGCCACCGGGATGTCCGTGGGGACCGCCGCATGGGCGATCGCCGAGCGCTTCTACAGCCTCATAGTCCCGGTGGACGCCACCACGGACGGCAACAGCGAGGTGCACAAGGTGGTCTGTGAGGCCATCCTGCCGGCCATCGGGCTGGTCACCACCACCGAGGATGTCGTGGCCCATCTGTAGCGCGCCCGGCGCGCGCCGCATCCGATCGATAGGAGTGGAACGATGATCGAGCTCAAGCACATGTTCGAGCCGTTGGCGATCGGAAACCTGACGATCAAGAACCGGTTCGTCGTATCCCCGATGGTGATGAACTACTGCGGCGTCGACGGCGTGGCGACCGAGACCTACATCGCCTACCACGAGGCCAGGGCCAAGGGTGGATGGGGGCTTATCATCACCGAGGACTACGCGGTGGACCCCGCGGCCAAGGCGTTCATCGGGATCGCCGGTCTGTGGGACGACTCGCAGGTGGCCGGCCACGCCGAACTCACCAAGAGGGTCCATGCCCACGGCGCGGCCATCTTCGCGCAGATCTACCATGCCGGCCGGCAGGCCACCCGGGGCATCACCGGGCTCGGTTCGGTCGCTCCGACGGCCATCTGCTGCCCGTTCACCGGACAGATGCCGCACGCACTGACCATCGACGAGATCGAGACGATCATCGGAGAGTTCGGCGACTGCGCCTTGCGCGCCAAGAAAGCCGGGTTCGACGGGGTGGAGGTGCATGGCGGACACGGCTATCTGATCGCCCAGTTCATGTCCTCCTACTCGAACAAGCGCTTCGACAAGTACGGCGGCAGCCTCTACAACCGCATGCGCCTGCCGTTGGAGATCATCGCCGACATCCGGGCCAAGTGCGGGCCCGACTTCCCCATCCAGTTCCGCATCTCGGCGGACGAGTACGTGCCGGGAGGCCGGACCATCGAGGACACCAAGGCCCAGCTCTGGATGCTCGAAGAAGCCGGGGTCGATAGCTTCGACGTCTCCATCGGCACCGACGGGAGCCACCACGTGATGGTGGCCGCGCCGGCGGCCGGGCACGGCTGGATGACCGATCACGCGGCGGCGGTGAAGAGAGCTGTCAGCAAGCCGGTGCTCACCGTCGGGCGGATCAACGACGCCCTCATCGCCGAATCTGTGGTCGCGAGCGGCAAGGCCGACGCGGTGGCCATGGGGCGGGGGTCGCTCGCCGACCCGGAGATGCCCAGCAAGGCCCGGGAGGGGCGCTTCGAGGACATCATCCAGTGCACCGGCTGCATGCTCGGATGCGAGGGGCGGGTCATCGCCCAATTGCCCGTGCGCTGCGCCATGAACCCACGGACCGGACGGGAGAACGAGCTCGCCATCACCCTGGCCACCGACAAGAAGAAGGTGTTCGTCGCCGGCGGCGGGCCGGCCGGCATGGAAGCCGCCATCGTCGCCGCTCAGCGCGGCCACGAGGTCACGCTCTTCGAGCAGAGCGACCGGCTGGGCGGGCAGTACTACCTCGCCTCCGTACCGCCGTACAAGGGCGAGATCTCGGCCTTCCTGGCCTGGCAGAGGCACACGCTCGAGCAGTCCGGTGTCAGGGTCGCACTCGGCAGCCCTCTCACTGCCGGCATCGTCATGGAGCAGAAGCCCGACGCCGTCATCGTCGCCACCGGCGGCACTCCGGCCGCCATCCCCGTCGTGGGGCTGGATCGGCCGTTCGTGGTCTCGGCGCTGGATGCGCTGGACGGCACCGTCTCGGTGAGCGGCAAGGTCGCGGTGATCGGGGGCGGCATGATCGGCTGCGAGACCGCCAACCATCTGGCCCATCACGGAGCCAAGCCGGTCATCATCGAGATGCTCTGCGAACTGGCCGGCGAGGAACCGTTCGCCATCAAGCGCATCCTCTTCGAGTCGCTCAAGGAGCGGGAGGTGGAGGTG
>CAIQPS010000027.1 GCA_903873715.1 uncultured Actinomycetes bacterium | reverse complement strand
GGGCGGCAACGACGGGCCGGTGATCGTCCCCGGGGACGCGGAGGACAGTCTGCTCGTCCAGCTGCAGCGCTCCGGGCACTTCGCCCAGTTCACCCCCCAGCAACTCCAGGCGGTGGTGGACTGGATCGATGCGGGGGCGGCTGAGAAATAGCGAAAAGGCGAGTACAATAGTGCTGATTCGTACACGTTCAGGAGGCCCCATGCGCTCGCCGTTCATATCTCCAAGCGCCGTGCGGCGGATAGCACCCCTGCTTCTACTCGCCGTTCTGGTTGCGATACTTATCTCTCCGGCAGCCGCCCAGGCTACGGACACCACCACCGCCCCCGCGGGGCCGGTGGCCACTTCGCCCACGACCACCGCTGCCGGAACCGCTCAGACTGCGGATGGCATCCTGCCGCCGGCCTCAGGGTTCACAGCCCTCAACCCGGGGGTGAAGGTCGACCAGATGCAGATCCAGGTCATGCCGGAACTGGATCAGCCGGCGGTGCTCGTCATCATGTCGCTGACGCTGCCCGACAGCGTCGCCCTGCCGGCCACGTTCAAGTTCACGGTGCCCGCCGGTGCGACGGTCACGGGCATCGGCGAGGTCGACCCCCAGGGCAAGTTCACCTACAACTACAAGTTCCCGCCCACCGAGACCGGAGCGGAGTGGGACACCGTCACCATCCAGGTGAAGCAGTACCGGAGCCTGCAGATCGACTACTACTACGACCCCGGGCTGCCCAAGGCCGCGGGCGATCGCACGATCCCCATCTGGTTCCAGGTGCCCACTGACGTCGGCATGCTGCTGCTTCACATACAGCACCCGGCGCGCTCTGAGGACTTCAAGGTCGTCCCCGGCGTGCAGGCCTCTGGAGACGGCGGTGACGGCTTCGTCTACTCCGTCGGCTCGTACACCGACGTCAAGGCGGGAAGCACGCTCGGCCACGTGGTCACCTATTCCAAGCCCGACGGCGACCTGTCCCTCAACTCCGACGGGTCGATAGCGACGAAGTCAGCCACTCAGGCCGACACCACCATGGTGCTGCTGGTGGTCATCCTCGCCGTGGTGGTCGTGGTGGGCGGGATCGTGGTGTGGAAGATCTTCACCGGCGGGAGCAAGCAGCCGCCCAAGGGTGGCAATGGAGCGCGCAAGGGCGGATCCTCCCAGGCCAAGCCCAAACAGCAGCCGGCCGGCAAGCAGAAGGCCCCTGGCGCCAAAATGACCAACAACAACGCGTCGGCCAAGCGTGAGAAGCCGGCGAGACCGGCCGAACCCTACTTTGCGCCGGTGGAGTTCGAGGAAGACGCTTTCAGCGCCGCTCCCGAACCGGGATACATGGCGCCGGCGGGCGAATACGGCACCGAGTACTGTGTGGCCTGCGGCGAGCCGCTCGTGCCGGGCAAGGCGTTCTGCGCCAACTGTGGAGAGGCGCGGCCGAGCTAGCAGAGGCGCGGCCCATAAGCGAATGAACGAGAAAGCCCCGCGGCGAAGCGGGGCTTTCTTTTTAGGACACGGTCGGCAGCCGCCCGCCTACACCCAGTACAGGATGAGCAGTGCGCTCGCGGCCAGTTCGATCACGGCAAGACACGCCCCGATGACCCACGGCCAAAGGCGAGACCCTCCCTTGTGCGTGGCTCGGTGGTCGAACCCTTCGTCGATGAGCGAAGCGATGTAGGCCCCGATGAGCCCCGGGACCAGGTAGACCAGGAAGAAGACGATCCCCATGAACGCGCCCGACGCACCGGCGACGGGCGACGTCACCGGGCCGAACACGAAGAACAGCGCCAGACCTATGGCGACCACCAAGGCGAATATGGCGCCGAAATGAAGGCGGCGGCTCCGCCCGCTCAGCAACTGGAACACCAGCGGGCACAGGACGAGCATGCCCAACCCGAGGATGGCGTAGACGGTGAAGTGGGCCTTGGGCTTGTCGACCGCCCACAGTATGGTCGGCACGAGCAGCATGGCTATCCCGACGACGGCCGCGCCGAACACCCTCGCCGCCGCGCCGAGTCCTGAACCGGCTGATCTGACCTGTGCCATGCTCGATCCCCTTCTCAATCGGGACTGTGGGGCTGCCTGGGAAAGACCGGGAACACCTTCGAGTAGATGTAGAAGAGCAGCATCGGGAAGGAGAATACGATGAGGGCCCCCACCAACCCTTCCTTGAGCCGCTCGACGTCATAGGGGATCACCGGCAACTTGTAGTGCATGTAGCCCGCGAACGTCTGCGAGAACGACTGCCCACCGATGACCACGTTGTAGCGCATCATCAGCACGCCCCACAGGACCAGCAGGGTGGCGACGACCGTCCTGCGCAGCGTCAGCCTGGGGAGCAGCAGCATCACCAGCGGCACGAACGCCCCCAACCCGTACTGCAGGATGAAGATGTTGCGGAAGTCCCTCACGTACAGGGCGTCCTTGAGGATGCGCCACGAGTTGAGGGCCGTGTACCCGCGGAACACCAGGTCGAGCAGTTCCAGGCTCACGGCCGTGGCCAGGAAGATGAGCAGGAACTTGGACGTCATCTTGATGACGCTGATGTCCACGCTGGGGGCGGCGCCTTTCAGCTTGCCCTTGCCCAGCCGTCTCCGGCCGCGCCTACTCCTGACCTCCGAAACGATGATGTAGGACAGCAGACACAGGGAGATGCCGGACACGACGGCCGACACGATGAAGATGACCGGCATGAGCGGTGTCAGCCAGAGGGCGTTGGCCTTGACCGAACCGAAGATGAAACCGGCGTACCCGTGCAGGAACAGGGCCACGGGGATGCCGGCGCTCGCGAGCAGCTTGATGGCCTTGTGGTCCTTGCGCATCGACTCCTCGCTGGTCTCGAAGGAGCCCAGGGTGAGGATGGTGTGGACGAGTTGCAGCACCCTCTGGCCGAACGTCCTGTCCTTGCCGAGGCTCTGGAGGTACCGGGAGTGATCGATGAAGTGCCTGCGGTACAGGAACCAGATCTCCGCGGCCACGATTGCGAAGTAGCACGAGAACACGATGCCGAAAGCCGCGATGGCCGAGGTGAAGTGCGGCGTCATCATGACGTTGATGCTGCGCTCGGGATGCTGGAGGTGGAGCAGGAGCGGTATCAGCGCGCCCGGCAGCAGCGCGAAGGAGAACACGAGCGCGAAGCGGGCAATCCCCTCGAGCTTCTTGATGCCGAACACGTGGTACAGCGACGACAGCACGAAGGACCCCGCCACCAGACCGGTCATGAACGGGTACATCACGATCTGGATGGCCCAGATGATGTACTCGTTGGGCAGGACCCACAGTTCCTTGATAGTCCAGATCTCGCCGTGGACCATGTCAGCGCACCTCCGCGTCCATGCCGAGATAGAAGCACTGCGGGTCGGTACCGAACTCGGCCTTGAGGACCTCCACCCTCCGCGTGGCGACGACCTCCGCCACCGGGTCGGCCGGGTCGTTCTGGTCGCCTATCTGGCGGGCGCCGAACGCACAGGCCTGGACGCAGGCCGGTTTGAGCCCCTTGCTGATGCGGTGCTCGCAGAAGGTGCACTTCTCCGCGGTGTGGTACTTCGGATGGAAGAACCGGGCCCCGTACGGGCACGCGTTGACGCAGTAGCCGCAACCGATGCACCACTTGCGGTCCACCAGCACCACGCCGTCCGGGCTCTTGTAGGTGGCGCCCACGGGACACACCTGCACACAGGGCGGGTGGTTGCACTGGTTGCAGAGCTTCGGCACGAAGAAGGCCTTGGAGATGTCCTCGGGTGCTATGGCGAGGGTCTTACCCTCGCCCAGGTCGATCTCCGGCTCGGTGAAGCCGTACTGGCCGGCGTGGGGAGAGTCCACGTGGGACTCTCCGTCCTTGGTGATGACGTGCCGCTCGACCCAGGTGCGGCTTGCGTTGAGCGTGTACGGTATCTCGTTCTCGAGCTTGCAGGCTTTGACGCAGAACCCACAGCCCACGCATTTGTTCGTGTCGACGAGGAACTGCCAGTGAGGGGTCGTCTTCGCTGCGGTGGCAAGTCCCTCGGCCTGGGCGGCCCCCGCACCCTTGAGCCCGAAGATGACCTCCAGGGCCACGGCCGGCGTGAGGATGCCGGCGGCGAGCAACCCGGTCTTCTTGAGGAAGTCCCGGCGCGAGACCGCCCGCCTCGCCCCACTCTCCGCAGGCTGCTGCTGGACCGCCGGTGAGGTCTCGGTGCCGTGCGGCATGCTTTCAGGGATGTCCGCGCTCATGTCAGCTCCCGCCTTCCTCGGTCTGGGCGCCGGGCAACAACTGCGGCGCATGCGGGTTGTGGCAGGTGTAGCACTCTTCACCCAGCGGAGCGTGCGGGCCGCCCGGCTCGATCCCGGGGAGCACCGAACGGCCGCTCCCGTCGTATGGCAGATAGACGTGGCATCGCCAGCACAGCTGCTGACTGTTGCCCGGGGTCAGCTTCTTGACCGTGTCCGGATGCCCGATGCCCGGGCCGTGGCAGTTCTCGCACTGGATGACCGAATGTGGGCCGGCCATGATCGACTTGTAGTTCTTGTCGTGGCAACTCCCGCAGAACTCCCGCCCCTGGTACTTCACTGTCACGCTCTGCCACTCGGTCAGGTTGTTCGCGCGGTACAGGTTGTACGTGAAGGACCCGTGGATCCCGAAGTCGCTAGGGATGTAGAGCGATCTGAACGTCAGCAGGAGGGCGAGGACCACGAGGACTACGGCCAGCGGCCGCCACCAATGATTGCGCCTCAGCCAGCCCCTCATGAAAGTCGACCCACTCGCGATCGGACCATCCCGGGATCCCCCCTGTCTCCCTCAGCCCTGTCCCCACAGGGTGGATTGATGGTGGCCGCTACGATACAAAGAAATCCGTAGCAAAGCAATAATGTAACTGCGGATTTTGCCGGGGAGAGCCACCCCGCACGCATTACCGGCACGTGCCGTCCGCGTGGACCGTGAGACCGGCCGCGCTAGCGGCCGCCGTTGGCCACGTATTCCGCGATGGCCGCGATCTGCTCGACGGTCAGCGTGCCGGAGAACGGGGGCATACCCCCCTTGCCCATGGTGATGACGCCTCTGATCTGGTTCACCCCGCCCGGGGCCTGGCGCAGCTGCTTGTGGCAGCCGGAGCACTCCCTGGTGTAGAGCGCGGCCGCGTCGAGCACGGTGCTGGTGGTAGTGGGGATGGGCCCACTGGTGACCGTGGACTGCCCGTCGGTGCTGGAAGACGACAGACCGGTCGAAGGAGCCGCGGACGTCGTGGTGGTGTCTCCCGAGCACGAGGCCGCGGTGAGAACGGATGCCAGGATACCTATCGATACCACGGCCGAAACCCAGATACGAGTAGCTCGCATGCGCCATACCCCCCAGTCTGTCGCTGCAATCATCAGCCCGCGTCGCGGACCACGAAGTATAGACGAAGGTCTCGGCGCAGCGATAGGGGCGGTGTGCCTAGAAGGCCCCTATCTGGCAGCGGACGATCTTGAGCTCGAGGTGCTCGCACGCGGCGGATACGTCCATGGGCTGGAGTGAAAGAGCCTCGGCCACCCCGAGGCAGGAGGCGCAGTCGATCGCCCCATCGGCCACCGCCGTCTCGATGGCGCGGCGCAGATACTCGGGGACCTCGGACGCCGGCACCACGATCTTCTTGTGGGGCTTGTATCCGAACAACCCCATCTGGCATGCGACGATCCTGATCTCGAGGAGGTCCGCGGTGTCCCCCACCAGCGAGGGCGGGACGCCTAGGTCGCCTGCCAGCTTGAGCGCCGTGGCGCAGGTTATCCGGCCGTCGGCCGCCCGCGCGGTCAACGCACCCGCCACCACCGGGTCGGGAGGTGTCCCTACCGGGTGCTTCCTACTGTAATCCGCCATGTCCTTCCACCCCGTCGACGGGCTGCTAACGCTGGATCAGATACTGCCATATCCTGTCCGCGGCGTTGGCCCGGAGATCGAAGTAGTAGAAGGGGTAGTCGTAGTTGTGGTAGATCCCGGCCGCCACCATCCCGTTGCCGGGTGCGAGCGTTGCGGGGTCCGCCGTGCTGCAGACCAGCACGCCCTTGTCCGTGGCTATGGTCGCGTCGGCGTACCCGAGGATCTTCTTCGGCTGCCCATCCGCGTCCAGGACCGGGCACCCGCTGGCGTCCAGGGCGATGCCTCCCAGGTTCTGGGCGGCCGTGGCGGTGGTCTCGGTCCTGGTCCAGGTGATGGGGTTGATCACCAGGGCGCCCGGAAGCACCACGGGATCGGGTATGAGCGTGGTGGGAGCCACGGTGTTGTAGGAGACGATCACCTGGGTGTCGTAGGCTCCGGTCGCGAACTTCAGTCCGGGGTTCTGGGCGAGGTACTGCGGCGTGATGGAGTAGCCGATGACGTAGGCCGCGATCATCCGCTTGTAGACCTCAGGATGCCCCTTCATGTAGGCCGCCAGGAGGTTCACCAGGATGTTGGACCCCTGGGAGTGGCCGGCCAGGATGAAGGGCCGCCCGTGGTTGAGATGCTTGATGTAGTAGTCGAACGCGGCAAGCGCGTCCGTCGTGGGTTGGGCGGCCACGATCTGCTGCTGCTCGTCGAACGGGAGGCCGAGGACCTGCACCGCCGCCTGCCGGTAGTACGGCGCGTAGATGTTGGCGAGCGGCGAGAACACTGTCGCTGTGCGGGAGAACGCGAGCTTGGCCCCAGACCGCATCGCCGCGTTGTCCACCGCGCAGATCATGGGGTCGGAGGCGGAGGCCTGATGGTAGACCGTGGGATACAGGAAGAAGACATCCACTTTCTTGGAGCCCGCCGTGGACGTGGGCAGCGACAGCCAGTTGCTGGGGTCGCTGTACTTCGGGACGGCGAAGTACTTGGCCACACGGTTCTCGGCGTTGGCCCGGATATCGAAGAAGTAGAACGGATAGTCGAAGGCGTGGTAGATACCGGCCGCCACCGCGAAGTTGCCGGGGGCGATCTCGTCCGGATCCGCGGTGCTGCACACCACGACACCCCGCTCCTTGCTCACCTGGGCGTCGGCGTACTGGACCTTCACCAGGTCGCCCGACGCGTCGACCACCGGAGCGCCGGTGGTCGGATCGAGCTCGATGCCGCCGAGGTTCTGCGCTGCGGGGGCCTTCGTCTCCGACCTGGACCAGGTGATGGGGTTCATCGCGACGCCGCCGGGCATGGTGACCGGGTTGGTCATCTCCATGACCGGGGCTTCGGTGTTGTAGGAGACGATCACGCCCGTGTCGTCGGGCCCGGTGGCGAACTTGAGCTGCGGGTTCTGAGACAGGTAGTCGCTCGTGATGGAGAAGCCGATCACGTAGGCGGCCACCATGCGCTGGTACAACTCCGGATGCTTCTTCATGTATCCGGACAGGATGTTGGCGACGAGGTTCGACCCCTGGGAATGGCCCGCGATGATGAATGGCCGGCCTTGGTTGAAGTGCTTGATGTAGTAGTCGAAGGCGCTCACCGCGTCCGAGGTGGGGATGCCCGCCTCGAGGGCCAGCTGCTGGTCGATGGAGAGCGTCGACTTGTACAGCGAATCGACCTGGCGGTTGTATGGAGAGTAGATGTTGCCGACGGTGGCGAAGGCGGCGGCGGTGCCGGCGAACTTGACCTTGGCGCCCAGTTGCATGTGGGCGTCGTCGATGGGGCCGATGTTCGGAGAGGCCGGCGTGGCCTTGGAGTACGTGGTGTCGCTCAGATAGAAGACGTCCACCCTCGTGGCCGCTGTGCCCGGCGAGGGCAGTGACAGCCAGTTGGCGGAGCACGCGTAGTTAGGGGTGCCAGCGTCGTTAGTCGCCGGCACCTTGGCCGACGGCACCCCGCCCGGGCCGGACCCGGCGTAGGCCGCCGCGAGCGCGGCGCTCGGCGCGGCCGCACAGCCGATGGCCGTCACCACGAGCACCACGAGAAAGAGCAGCGCCAGGAGCAGACCACCCGTCGCGGCCATCCACGGCTTGGTGAACGCGGATTGCGCCACGGACTGCGGCGCATGGCGATTCAGACTGCGCACGGGGACCTCCACTCGATCGCTGGACCTGGAGGCGATAGTACGCCGCCTCACCGCTTTTGCATCACTCCAGGCCGGCAAAGCAAGCGAATATTGGACCAAAGACTACTTTGCGGGCGCCGGCGCTACCCGTCCGAGATGCCCGCCTCATCCTTCAGGGCCGCGGATATCTCCGCCAGATAGCCGAAGGCGGTCTCCACCAGACGCTCCTCGATCCGCCCGGGACCGGCGGCCGCCTCTGTCTTGGGCCCAGCCTCACCGGCCGCCCCGACCCCGCCGATGTTCTTGAGGCAGCAACGGGCCGGCGCGATCAAGGCCTGTGCGGCCAGTTCCCGCACCGTCGTGCCGGAGTTGGCCTCCACCACCCGCCAGTACTCCAGAAGACGCCTGGCAAGGCGCTCGGGGGTCTCCGCCGCCATCGACACCGAATCCGTGGGCACGATCCCCCAGGAGATGATCCCCCCGTTCTTGACGAAGGTGCTTATCGATGCCGCGTATCCCATCGGGAGGGTC
>CAIQPS010000026.1 GCA_903873715.1 uncultured Actinomycetes bacterium | reverse complement strand
GTACGGCGCCCTGTCCTCATAGGCGAGGTCCACCACGCCGCCGTTGTCGCGGCCCATGTCCATGCCGGCGTACGTCGTGAAGATCAGCGAGATGGTCTTGTCGATGCGGCCCTCGCCGATCTTCCTGTCGTCCGCGAACAGGGTGACGTTGCCGCCGGTGCCCGGCACCGGCTGGTCCGCCTCGAACAGCATCTTCAGCGTCACGTCACCCGTCGGGATGGGCTCTGTGGAGGTCTGCTTGTACGTCTCCACGCCCAGGAACTGGTACGTGTGGTTCAGCAGACCCTTCTCGTCCACCCAGAGAGCGAAGCCGCCGATGAAGTCGGCGAAGGCGCAGACGACGCCCTCGGCGCCGCCCTCCGGCACGTGCACGTGGCCCTCGATCGCGTACGAGTGCCCGATGACGCGGGGGATGACGGTGGACTGCACGTTCTGCACGTCGCCCGCGTACTCCACGCGCGTCACGGTGTCCATCGGGGGCAGCATGCCGAAGAACACGGCGTAGCCCCCGAGGAGCGGAAGCACGCGGTTGCGCTCGGCCTCCTGCCAGAAGAGCTCCTTGAGCTCGGCGAGCTTCTCCGGGTGACGGCCGGCCAGGTCTTGCGCCTGGCTGAAGTCGCTGCGCAGGTCGTAGAGGAACCACTGGTCCGTCTCCGGATCCCACTCCCCGCCGGGCGCGAACCGGGCGAGCGTCTTCGGCGTGAAGTCCCAGGGCAGCTTGTCGAGCTTGGCGCCGGCCCACCAGCCGTCGCTGTAGATGGCGCGCGTGCCGTACATCTCGAAGTACTGCACCGTGTGCCGCTCAGGTGCGGCAGCGTCATCGAAGGTGTAGCCGAAGCTTGTGCCGTCCATGGGCTCCTGGACGATGCCGTCCACTGTGGTCGGCTCCGGGATTCCGACGAGGTCGAGGATGGTGGGCGCCACATCGTTGCAGTGCGTGAACTGGCTGCGCATCGTCGTGTCAGCCTGCAGCCGGTTCGGCCATGCCACCACCATCGGGTTCCGCGTCCCGCCCAGGTGACTGGCCATCTGCTTGCCCCAGAGGAAGGGCGTGTTGTTGGCGTGCGCCCAGGCGGCGGCGAAGTGCGGCGCCGTGTGGAAGCCGCCCAGTTCCTCGATGCCTCCCCACTTGTCGATCAGCTCGAGCTGCTCGTCGGCCTCGAGCACGACGCCGTTGAAGAAGGTCGTCTCGTTGAACGAGCCGGTGAGCGTGCCCTCCATGCTCGCGCCGTTGTCGCCCCAGATGTAGATGACGAGGGTGTTGTCGAGCTCACCCATCTCCTGGATGGAGTCGAGCAGACGACCGACGTTCCAGTCGGCGTTCTCGGAGTACCCGGCGAAGACCTCCATCTGGCGGGCGTAGAGCTTCTTCTGTGCGTCGGTCAGCGTGTCCCACGCCGGGAAGAGCTCCGGACGCGCGGAGAGCTCCGTGTCCTGCGGCACGATGCCGAGCTTCTTCTGCCGCTCCAGGGTCTTCTCACGATAGGCGTCCCAGCCGTCGTCGAACCGGCCCTTGTACTTGTCGGCCCACTCCGTGCCGACGTGGTGTGGAGCGTGGCTGCAGCCCGTTGAGTAGTACAGGAACCACGGCTTGTGCGGGTCGTGGCCACGCACGCCGTGGAGCCATTCAACGGCCTTGTCGGTGATGTCGTCCGGGAAGTAGTAGACCTTGCCATCCTTGCCCTCGGGCACCCCAAGGGTGGAGTTGTCCTCGGTGATGATGGGGTCGTACTGGCCGGCGGCACCGGTGAGGAAGCCCCACCAGTGATCGAAGCCCCAGCCCAGGGGCCAGTGATCGAAGGGACCGGCGGGCCCCATCTCGCGTCCCGGCGTCATGTGCCACTTGCCGAATCCGGCCGTGATGTAGCCGTTCTCCTTGAGGATGCGCGGCAGCGCGGTACAGCTGCGCGGCCGTGTGCCCGTGTAGCCCGGGTACGGGCCCGGGAACTCGGCGATGCCGCCCATGCCGACGCGGTGGTGATTGCGGCCGGTGAGGAGCGCAGCCCGTGTAGGAGAG
>CAIQPS010000025.1 GCA_903873715.1 uncultured Actinomycetes bacterium | reverse complement strand
GCCGCCCCGGCCGCGCCGGCCCCCGCGGCCGACGCCCAGGCCGCCCACCTCTCCGGCCACAACATCCCCGCCGACATCGAGCACCTGCGCCGCGGCTGGCAGCTGGTCCTCGAAGCGGTGAGGAAGCGGCAGATCGGTCTGTACGCGGTCCTGTCCGAGGGCCGACCGGAGAGCGTAGAGGGCGACACTCTGGTGGTGAGGTTCCCCGCCGGGTACAAGTTCCAGGCCGACATGATCGCGCGGGGCGACAATCCCCGGGTCATCACGGAGGCGGTGCGCGAGGTCACCGACCGCACTCTCAAGGTCGTGGCCCGCGTGGCCGTGCAGGAGCAGAGTGAGGCGGAGGCCCAGGAGGAAGATGCTAGAATCCTGAGCAAAGATGAGCTTTTGCAGCGGCTTAAGCTGGAGTTCGACGCCCGCGTCATCGACGACGGTCCCCCGCGCTAGGAGGCGAGAGTGAACCCGAATTACAACAAGATGATGAAGCAGGTCCAGAAGATGCAGGCCGACATGGCCAAGATGCAGGAGGACCTTGCCAACGAGGTGGTCGAGGCTTCCGCGGGCGGAGGCATGGTCACAGTGCAGGTGACGGGCGGCATCGAGATCAAGAGCATCAAGATCGACAAAGCCGCCGTAGACCCCGACGATGTGGAGATGCTCGAGGACATGATCCTCGCCGCCGCCAACGAAGCGCTGCGGTCCGCGCAGGAACTGGCCAACAAGAAGCTCGGGGGCATCACCGCCGGGCTCAACATCCCCGGGCTGCCCTTCTAGGCGCCGGCCGCCAGACGCGCCGCGCCGCTTGAACGCCGCCCCATCCGCCGCCGGATCGGCCGCCTAGCCGCATGTTCAGCCCCACCGTCCAGAAGCTCGTCGACGAACTGAGCAAGCTGCCCGGCATCGGGCCGAAGACGGCCCAGCGCCTGACCTTCCACCTGCTCAAGCTTTCTCCCGAGGACGCTCTGCCGCTGGCCCACGCGCTCATCGAGGTCAAAGAAGTGGTGCGGTTCTGCGACCGCTGCTTCAACCTCACCGAGCAGGACCTCTGCGACATCTGCCGCGACCTCGGCCGCGACCAGGCCTCCATCTGCGTGGTCGAGGAGCCGGGCGACATCATCAGCATCGAGCGCACCCACGAGTACCGGGGCCTCTACCACGTCCTGGGTGGCGCGCTGTCGCCGCTCGACGGGGTCGGTCCGGAGAAGCTCCACCTGGCCGAACTGGCCGACCGGGTGCGCGACGAAGAGACCCGCGAGGTCATCGTGGCCACCAACCCCACCATGGCCGGCGAAGCCACCGCCCTCTACATCGTCGAGGAGTTGCGGCACTTCGTTAACGCAGGCACGCTGCGCATCACCCGCCCGGCCGCCGGCCTGCCCATGGGCGGCGACCTGGAATACGCGGACGAGGTGACCCTCGGCAGGGCTCTGGCGGGACGCCGGGAGTTGTGACCCCGGGCGGCATGCAGCAGCCACCGAACATCCTCGTCTTCGGTCACGGCGCGGTCGCTCGAGAGAGATACATCCCCAACCTTGAGGCGCTGGCTGCGGACGCGGCCCCGTCCATCGACCTGCGGATCGCCTGCATCGACAAGGGGCGGGAAGGCTGCGTCGAGGTGGACCGCTGGTGGGACGATCCCGGGCTGGACCTGGCCGCGGTCGAGAAGGTCCTGGTCCTGTCGCCCCCCGGGGCTCACTACGACAACCTCCGCTCGATAGCCGAGGCATATTCGTCACGGGGCATCCCTTGCCCCGAATTGTTCCTGGAGAAGCCGGTGTACCTCGAGTCCGAGTCGGCCCGGTGGACGGCGCTGCTCGACGCCCACCCGGCCCTCGACGTCCGGGCCTTCTACGTGGACCACTACCGATTCAAAGCGGCGCCGGCCTGGTTCGACATACACGGCGCCGAGGTGCTAGCCGCCGTGGGGCCGATCGAGGAGATAGCGTTCGTATCGCTGGAGAAAGTGCCGTTCTGGCCGTCCCCGGCGTTCGAGAAGGGCTACTTCCTGGAGCACGCCTGCCATCTCCTCGGGCTGTTCGACCGGACGTTCCCGGGGATCGCCGCGGCCGAGTGGGAGCCGTTGAGACGGCCCGACTGGCGCGCCTGGGAGCAGGCGGACCGACCGGGGATCTGCATGCGGGACAGCGCTTCGCTTTCCTATATGAAGCTTCGCGGGACACCTCACCCCGCCTTCGCGCCTGATGCGGACATCACCATCATCGCCGGCAAGGGCATGGAGGACATCAAGGTCCTCTACCTGCGCGGCGGGCTCGGGACCGCGCAGATCTGGTTCAACGCCGACGAGGTGGTCGTCGCGTCGCTGGGCGGATCACGTCACACCGTCCGGATCGCCGAAGCTGACGCCCACCGGGCCGTTGTGGAGAGCATCTTGTTCGCTGCGAAGCGGCCGGGGATGCTCCTCCCGTTGCGGGACGGCATGGCGGAACAGGAGAAGATCATCGCCATCCGCGAGCTCTTCCCTGAAGAAGGCGGCGTGTACCGGATCGGCGAGATCCCGCCCGAGATCGCTGCGGAACTCCGCCGGATGGGCCTGGTCACTCGCTGACCCGAGGGACGGCTCCGCTCGAAGCGGCGGCCGTGAGCCGCGGCGCCGGGACGCCGGCGCCCTACTTCCTCCGCAGCATCAACCCGCCGAGCACCCACACGGCGAAGAACGCCAGCACTACTGCCACGTAGAACCAAGGCGTCCCGTGCATGGTCGACCAGCCCGCGGTGAGGCCCACCAGCGCCACGATCGACGCCAGCGACCCCAGCCCCATGATCACCGACAGCCGGTAGATATCCACCGCGTTCTGCGCGCTCACACTGGCGGCCTCGATGTCGTGCAGCGCCTTGCCCAGACCGTCCTTCACCTGATGGAAGATGCGCTCGTCCTTCTCGTACTCGTCGGGCCGCATGCGCTTCTCGTACAGCAGGGTGTCGTACAGGAAGTTGATGAGCTCGAACAGGAGATAGGTGCTCATCCGCGAGGTGATGATGCACGGCCTGCTGATGCGCAGCAGCGTCATGGGGGTCCGGAAACGGAGGCGGCTGAAGGTGCCGATCCGCTTGGAGTCGGGGATCTCGTAGGTGAAGGTCGTCAGCGGCATGTGGCCCAGCGTGGCGAAGTCGGCCGACTTGTAGTCGTAGTCGACGACGGCCAGCGGGTGCGACTCCATCCCGGTGGTGTGCGTGCACGAGCCGGGCGCGGCGCCGTCGCCCAACAACTCGCGCCTGAGGTCCTTGAGTCTCAGGACGTCACCCAGCCTGTCGATGCCCTTGCGGGCCTCCTCGAACCATTGGTTCTGCCCTGCCATCTCCGTGTCGAACCGGTATTCGAAGATGATGCGCATCTTGTAGTGCCTGATGATGGCTGTTCGCTCGACACCCCGGTCCGAGATGGGGAACTTGCCCGACCAGTAGGCTTCGGGATTGGCGGCGTCCGTTTCGTTCCTATCGTACCCGGGGTCCGCCTCCGCCAGAGGGGAGATGGAGTAGAAGCGATCGAGGAGCGGCCTGATCTCCTCGGAGACATGGTTGTGCTTCGAGTCCCCCTTCTTCTTCAGGAGGACGAGCAGGTAGCAGGTCACCTGTGGCATGCCGTGTTCCTTCTGATCGGGTTGCGGACGGGTCGATCATCGCGGCCAGGCCTCGCCTGGTGTTCCACTGGTAACAGATGGGCGGGCGCCGCGTCAAACCACGGGGCCTCCACGGGCGTTTTGCGCGGATTTCGGATAATATTCACCGACCTGCAATCTAGGAGCGGAGCACTGATCGACGTGGCGGACAACGCGCAGCGATCCCCCAGCGGGATCCCACCCACGGAAGATGCCTTCGGCTCCCAGTACGTCGTCATCGGCGGACCGGAGCGCAAGGCGGAACGCACGAACATCATCGTCATGAAGTTCGGAGGGTCGTCGGTGGCTGATGCCACCTGCATGAAACGGGTGGCCCAGCGGATCGTCGACGCTCGAAAACAGGGGCACCCCGTGGTGGCCGTGGTCTCGGCCCGCGGCGACACGACGGACGACCTCATCGAGATGGCCAAGGAGATCTCGGCCAACCCGCCCGCCCGCGAGATGGACATGCTCCTCTCCGCCGGCGAGCGCATCTCGGCCGCGCTCGTCGTGATGGCCATCCACGAACTGGGCTACGAGGCCATCTCCCTCACCGGTTCGCAGGCCGGCATCCTCACCGACACGGCGCACACCAAGGCCAAGATCCTGGACATCAAGCCCAAGCGCATCGTCGAGGCCCTCGATCAGGACAAGATCGTCCTGGTGGCCGGCTTCCAGGGTGTCTCCACCGCCAACGACGTCACCACCCTCGGCCGCGGCGGTTCCGACACCACGGCGGTCGCCTTGGCCGCCGCCCTCGGCGCCGAGGCCTGCCAGATCTTCACCGACGTGGACGGCATCTACACCACCGACCCGCGGGTGGTCCCCGAGGCCCGCAAGCTCGATTTCATCTCCAACGACGAGACGCTGGAACTAACGGCCAGCGGCGCCAAGGTCATGATGCTCCGCAGCATCGAGGTGGCCCGCCGCTTCGACGTGCCCCTCTGGGTGCGCTCCAGCTTCACCGACGCCCCCGGCACTCTCATAGGACAGGAACAAAAAGGCATGGAACAGGCGATCGTATCCGGTGTGACCTACGCCCTCGACGACGCGAAAGTGACCGTCCGCGGCCTCCCGGACAAAGTTGGCGAAGCCGCCAAGTTGTTCACCGCCCTGGCGAAAGCCAACATCAACGTGGACCTCATCATCCAGAACTCGTCCGCCGACGGCAAAGCCGACATCTCCTTCACCGCGGCCGAAGACGACCTGGCCAAGATCGACAAAGTGCTCAGCGGCATGAAGGACGAGCTCGGCTTCGCCTCCATCGACGAGGACCGCGACGTGGCCAAGGTCACCCTCGTGGGCGCCGGCATGCGGACCTACCCGGGTGTCGCCGCCAAGATGTTCCAGGTGCTGGCCGACAACGAGATCAACCTCGAGATGATCTCCACCAGCTCCATCAAGGTCAGCTGCGTCATCCGCAAGGAACTGGCGCAGAAGGCCGTCAAGGCCATCCACGAGGCCTTCAAGATGGACCAGGCGCTGGTCAGCCGCGAGGAGATCTTCGGCTAGAGGCCCGGCGCCTGCGGGCGCGCAGATCGGGCGCGCATGACGGCGCACCGAGAGCCGCGACTCGATAGTCCTTTTCGCCGACATACGGCGGGTACCGGATCCGGTACCCGCCGTTGTTTGTTTGCCTGCATCCAGCGGCATCGCGTTCGACGCGGCCCTGCCGGAAGACGGGGCGAAAGACTGGCCTGAAGTCCGAAGGCGCGCCTCCCTCCAATCGGTTAGTATGGCTGGCGTCCGCAGACAGCGTGGAGGGAGTTCGGCGTGGACGCCATCGTCGTCGACAAGCTGCGCAAACAGTTCGACCCGCCCAAGGGTCCGGTCGCGGTCGACGGGGTCTCGTTCGCCATCCGCGAGGGGGAGATCTTCAGCCTGCTCGGGCCCAACGGCGCCGGCAAGACCACCACCATCTCCATCCTCTCCTGCCTGCTCAAGCCCGACGCGGGCGAAGCGGACATCGGCGGCTTCTCCGTGATCCGCAAGCCGGACGAGGTCAAGAAACTGATCGGGGTCGTGCCCCAGGACATCGCGCTCTACGACGACCTCAGCGGCCGCGAGAACCTCATGTTCTGGGGCCGGATGTACGGGTTGAGCGGCTCCGCGCTCTCCAAGCGCGTGGATGAGGTGCTCGAGCTCATCGGGCTCACCGATCGGCAGAAGGACCGGGTCGACAAGTACTCCGGCGGCATGAAGCGGCGGGTGAACATCGGGGCCGCGCTGCTCCACAAGCCCAAGATCCTCTACCTGGACGAGCCGACGGTGGGCATCGACCCGCAGAGCCGCCGCGCCATCCTCGACGGGGTCAAGGACCTGAACTCCCAGGGCATGACCGTGCTCTACACCACGCACTACATGGAAGAGGCGCAGGAGCTCTCGGACCGGGTGGGCATCATGGACCACGGCAGGATGATCGCCGTGGGCACTCAGCCCGAGTTGGTCCGGCTCGTCGGCGAGAAGACCCGCATCGACCTCGGCGTCGACAAGGACTCCCACCAGCTCGCCGAGCACTGGCGGGCACTCCCCGGAGTGGCCAGCGTCACCGAGGAGGAGGCGGGGCCGCTGTCCATCCTGGCGGAGGACGCCAACACGCTGATGCCCCTGCTGTTCGATTCCGCGCGGGCGGCCGGCGCCCGGGTCACCAAGATCGACCTGGCCGAGCCGAACCTCGAGATGGTGTTCCTCCACCTCACCGGCCGCGCTCTGCGCGACTAGCGGGGACACGGTGCGCGCCCTCGCCATAGCCTGGAAGGACGTCCGGCACACCTACCGCAGCTTCGCGGGCCTGGCGATGATGATCATCGCCCCGCTGCTGCTCGCGGGGGCCATCGGTGCGGCCTTCGGCGGCGGAGGGGGCTTCTCGGTGCCTATCACCAAGACGGTGGTCGTCGACCTGGACGGCGGCGCCGCGGGCGGAGCCCTCGTGTCCGCCCTCACCAGCGAGCGGCTCGCCGACCTGCTGGCCGTGACCAAGACCACCGACGCAGCCGCCGCCCGCGCCTCCGTCGACACCGGCGAGGCCGAGGTGGCTGTGATCGTCCCGGCGGGATTGACCGCAGCACTGTCGGCCGCATCGCCGGCGCCGGTGGACGTCGAGATCTACAAGGACCCCACATCCACGCTGGGCCCGGCCATCGCCGGCTCGGTGGTGCAGGACCTCGTGCAGTCGCTCAACGGGGCCCGGGCCGCAGCTTCCGCGGCGGCCCAGCTGGCCGCCATGCAGGGCATCACCGACTCGGCCAGGCTGACTGCTCTCGCCGCCAAGACCGCCCAGGCCTTCAGCGCCGACGCCCAGAAGGGCGGGACTTACGCCGTGGGCTCCCGAGCCCCGGTCACGCCCGGGGGCAGCGGCTCCACAAAGCCGAACACCGCGGGGCAGATCCTCGTGGGGATGATGCTCTTCTTCACCCTGTTCGGCGCCGCCACGCCGGCCCGCAGCATCATCGACGAGCAGCGCGAAGGCACCCTGTCGCGTCTGTTCACCACCTCGACCCCGCGCAGCGTCGTCCTCGGCGGCAAGTACATCTCGGTGTTCCTGGTGGTGCTGCTGCAGACGGTCATCCTGCTCGTGGCCGGCCGCCTGCTGTTCGGCGCGCACTGGGGCTCCATCGGACCGGTGATCGTGCTGGTGCTCGCCGGAGCCCTGGTCGCGGCTTCGCTCGGCCTGCTGACCGTCTCCTACGCCAAGACGCCCGCCCAGGCGGGCGGCGGGAGTGCCGGCATCTTCGTGTTCCTGGGGCTGATAAGCGGCAGCTTCACCGGCACCGCCAGCATCGGAGGGGCGTACGACGTCGTCCGGCACATCAGCCCGCTCGGATGGCTCATCGACGGGTGGAACCACACGATGTTCGGCGGCTCATGGGGCGGCATCGTCGTCCCGGTCCTGGCGGCGTTGGCGTTCGCCGTGGTGTTCTTCGGGGTAGCCACCTTCTTCTTCAGGAGGAGGTTCGCGTGAACCGCTCGTGGATCATCACCCGCAAGGAGCTGCTACACACCCGGCGCGACCGCCTGGCGGCCCTCTTCACCATCATCCTGCCGATAATCTTCACCGTCTTTCTGGGGCTCATCATCGGGCAGCAGAAGGCCGACACCCACATCCCGCTGGCCGTCGCCGATCAGGATGCCACCGTGGCGTCCCAGCAGTTCGTGGAGTCGCTGAAGGCGTCGCCACTGCTCAAAGTGGAGCTCATGACGGCGGACCGGCTCGACACCGCCGTCGAGGACCAGAACGTCGCGGCCGCGCTACTCATACCCAAGGGTTTCGCAGACGCCGAGAAAGCGACGGGCTCGATCCCGGCCGCCACGCTCACTCTCATCAACATCGAGACGTCGTCGGGCGCCCAGACGGTGTCCCAGGCGGTGCAGGCGGTGGTCGCGGACCTGAACAGTACGCTGCTGGCCACGCGGATCGCGGCCGGCGAGGTGTCCGGGGCGCTGGGTTCCAGCGCGGACCTGTCGACGCAGGCTGGACCGTTGGTGAAGGCCGCGATGGGCTCCCCGGTCGCCTCCGTCCAGACGGTCGACGCGAACGCCGGTGAGTCCGGCGCGGTCGCGGGCGCCGGCGGTTTCGTCATCGCCTCCACCGGCTCGCTCGTCCAGTGGGTGCTCTTCAGCCTGCTCACCGTGGCCACCGGGGTGGCCTGGGAGCGGCGGCGCGGCCTGCTGCGCCGGCTCGCCGCCTCGGGGGTCAAAGGTAGGACCATCATCCAGGGCAAGATGATGGGCATGTGCATCATCACCTTCCTCCAGCAGTTGATGCTGGTGCTGCTGGGTGCCCTGGCCTTCCACGTGGCCTACTTCAACGACCCGGGCGCGCTGCTCCTTACGATGATCTCCCTCTCGGTGCTCGCCTCGTCGGTGGGACTGCTCATCTCGGCGCTGTTCCGCTCCGAACCGCCGGTGATAGCCACCACGGTCATCGGGGCGCAGTTGCTCGCGGTGCTGGGCGGCGCGTGGTTCCCGCTGGAAGTCACCAGTGGCGGCTTCTCCCGGGTGGCGCACTTCTTCCCGACGGCCTGGATCATGGACTCGCTTCACGGCATCGTGCTCAAGGGGTGGGGAGTGGGCGACGTGCTGGGACCGCTCGGCATCGTGTGGATCTGGATCGTCGCGCTCTTCGCGCTGGCAGTCTGGCGGTTCCGGCCCGAGTAGGGGCACGCCCCGGGGCGGCGGCGCCGCGCCCGGCCGGCCGGGGCCCGGATCAGCGCGGCCGCCCGCTTCCCGAGCGGACTTCTCCCGCGCGGCAGGCTACAATCTCTGCGGTACGCAGCAGCAGGAAGGTCGCCCCGTGGAAGATCACGAACCCCAGTTCGAAGCCCCCACCCCAGACACCGAACCCGGGATGAACCTCATCTCGGTGGACTACGACATCATCATGGTCAACAGGCCCAACGAGCGCCTGTACGCCAAGCCGATGGTGGCCCTGCTGGGCCAGAAGTGCTACCGCGAGTTCGAGAAGCGCGACGAGCCCTGTCCGCACTGCCCGGGGCGTCTGGCGCTCGCCACCGGCGAGGCCCAGGAGACCGAGACCACCGGGCTCCGCGACGACGGCACCCGCTTCTCCGCCCGCATCAAGGCCCACCCGGTCATCGGCCCCGACAACCGGCCCACCGGATTCATCGAGATCGTCGAAGACATCACGGAGCAGAAGCGCGCCGAGAGCCTGGCCTCCATCGACGCCCAGTTGCAGAACTGGCTCGCCGGCATCCAGAACGTGCGGAGCGCGCTGCGCGAAGCCCTGCGCGCCTCCCTGATGGTCGAGGGCATCGACTGCGGCGCGGCGTTCATGCTGCAGCCCGCCACCTGCCAGGCCGAGCTGGTGGTCGAACGGGGGCTGAATCCCTCCTCCATCGACACGTTCACCGAGATGGCCCGGCGCACCGCGTCGAGCGGCGAAGCGGCATCCCCTCCGGTGGACCTGTACGGCGCGGCCCGGCCGGCCGGCACACCGCGCGTGGTCACCGTGATCCCTGTGGTGCATCGCGGCAACCCCCTGGCGGTGCTCATAATGGGGTCCACCGTCTACCCGGTGATCCCGGCATCGTTGCGCAACGGTCTGCAGGTGCTCGGCACCACCACCGGCACGGCGATCTCCCGCATCCTGGCCGAACAGTCCCGAGGCGACGCGATCGCGGACCTCGAAGCCATCATCACGGTCTCGCCGCTCGCTACCTGGGCTATCGACCCGCAGGGTTGCATCACCACCTGGAACAAGGCGGCCGAGAAGGTGTTCGGCTGGAGGATGTCCGAAGTGATGGGCAACCCGCCCCCCTGGAGGTACTGCTTCGCGGATGGCGCCGGACCCGAAGCCGTCCTGGAGCGCAAGGACGGGCAACTCGTGGAGGTCCGGCTGACGTCGGCCCGCTTCCGCGACGTGGTGGGCAACGATTCGGCCCTCATCTTCGTGGCGGAAGACCTGCGCGCCCAGAAGCGCATCGCCGAACTGGAGGCGAGGATCGCCGAACTGGAGACCCGGCTCGAGACCGGTGCCGCACCGGCATCTCCGGCCGTCGAACGCCGCAAAGGATTGGAGGGCACGCGGGTGCTCGTCATCGACGGGGACGAGCCGTGGGGCGAGGCGCTGGCGGATGTGTTGACCGGCCTCAGCTGCATCCCGATACGGTGCACCGCGCCCCAGGACCTCGCCGAGACCGTGGCCGGAGCCGGCGGGCCTGACGAGCGGTTCTGCGTCGCCGTCGTGGCCCTCATCGGCCCAGGCGGGGCCAGCGGGTTGGGACAGCGGGCGGCGCTCCGGGCGATGGGCCTGGACATCCCGGTGATCCTCTCCAGCGACGTCGAGGTGCGCGGGCACGAACAGCACGGCATCGCCGCGGTCATCACCCAGCCGTACGAGAAGGACGCGGTCCGCCAGGCGCTCGAGACGGCGCTCAGGGAGCAGGCCTGCTAGACGACAGCGGCCTCCCGGACGGCCGGACTTCCCGCTCGGACGCAGCCCCGGAAAGAACCGGGGCGGCAGGCGCTTTCGCACCCGCCGCCCCGCAAGGAACGACTAACCGGTCGTAGTTCCGGGCTACGCCGGGTAAGTCATCTCTTTCATCTGAGCGGTCACCGGGATGTTGGTGGCGTCCTGCTCGCTGGCCACCAGTTCCTGGGTGTACTTGTGCTTGCCGGTGGTGTCTTTGACCCACTGGCCGCCGCCCAGAGGCTTGGCGCAGAAGTTCGGGATGTTGAACTTCGGTTCCGGGTTGACGGTCCAGTCGACCGGGCCGCCGGTGAGGGTGACTTTGGTGCCCTTGATGGACTCGACGATGGAGTTCTTGTCAAGCGGGTTCTTGGCGCGCTTGAGGACGTCGGTCCACAGTTCGAAGGTACCGATGAAGCAGATGGGCTGAGTCCACTGCTGGCCGGTGGTGGCTTCGTAGTCGTCGCAGTACTGCTGAGCGGTCATGCCGGTGACGTCGCTCTTGTACGCATATTTCGGGTGGTACCAGGTCTCGACCGTCATACCGTCGCCCAGGTCGCCCAGGGAGTCGATGGCCGACGGGAAGAGCAGGGCTTTGGCGCAGGTGGTGATCTTCGGTTTGAAGGACTGCTGCGCGCACTGCTTCACGTAGTTGGTGAATTCCGGCGGGTTGGCCATACCGCAGACCAGCTCCACGCCGTTCTTCTTGAACTCGCTGATGATGGCGGAGAAGTCTTCGGTGTTCGGCTCGAACCGGCCGGGATCGACCAGGGTGAAGCCGAGTTCTTTGAACAGGCCGGGGAGGGCATTCGCGAAGACCATACCGTCGGCGTCGTTGACCCAGAGGGCGCCCACGACCTTGTTGTGCGGGATGAGGTTCCACATCTTCACGAAGTTGCCCACGAGGTCCTTACCGACCCACCAGGAGCACCAGTTCCACTTGTAGGGAGCGGTCTTCTGAGCGTCGGCCCAGGCGTCGCCGGGGACGTCGTAGTGGATACCGGGGCATTCGAGGCTGTCGGCCATGGCGGCGACCGGGATGACGTTGGCAGCGCTCGAGGAGGCGCCGATCAGCTGCACGCCGTCGTTGAGGATGGCGTCGGAGGTGACCTGCGAGGAGCGGTTGGAGTCGGACTGGCTGTCGTAGATCTTCGCCGACATCTTGTACTTCTTGCCGTCGGCGCAGATGATGCCGTCTTTCCAGGTGTTCTTGTTCATCCAGTCGAGCTGCCACTGACCGGCGGCGCCGAAAGCGGCCATGGCACCCGTGACCGGGATCACGTAGCCGGCTTTGATCTCGCCACCCTCTTCCACGCCCGCGGAAGCAGCGGTGGTGTCGGTGCTGGCGGCGGCGGTGGTGTCGGTGCTGGCGGCAGCGGTGGTGTCGGTGCTGGCCGCGGCAGCGGTGGTCGTGGTCTCTTCAGTCGAGCCGCAGGCGGCGAGGATGCCGCCAAGGCCGCCGGCCACGCCCAGGGTAGCGCCGGCCACGCCGGCCACTTTCAGGAAATCGCGGCGGCTGTAGCACTTGCCACCGGCGACTTCGGTCTCGGTCTGGATCTCGCGTTCTTCCATGGAGCCTCCCATCACATCTCATAAACGAACAACATTGCCCGGTCCCCCATTGCGAGGATACGCATGGGAATGTGCCTCTGTCCTATGGGGGGCCGGAATGGCCGTCCCACTCAGTGAGACGTGTTTCCGGGCCGTGGACCGCGAATTTCTTGACAAACACCCGGTGATAAACTGTCCTTTCGATTCGATCGGACGCATTGTGGCGGCCGGGCCAAGCTGGGCCAGATGAGGAGGAACAGTGAGCAAGGAATATCGGGTAGCAGTAGTGGGCGCGACCGGCGCCGTCGGCCGGGCGATGCGCAGCATCCTCGCCGAGCGGGATTTCCCCGTCAAACAGCTCACCGCCCTCGCCACTGCCAAATCCGCCGGCATGGAGCTCGATTACCGCGGCGAGAAGGTCATCTGCCAGGAACTCACCCCGGAGAGCTTCAAGGGCATCGACCTGGCGCTCTTCTCCGCCGGCGGCGGCACCTCGCAGACGTTCGCCCCCATCGCCCGTGATGCGGGCTGCGTGGTGGTCGACAACTCGTCCGCGTGGCGGATGGACCCGAACGTCCCGCTGGTGGTCCCGGAAGTCAACCCGCACGACGTCGACTGGCACAAGGGCATCATCGCCAACCCGAACTGCTCGACCATCCAGATGGTCGTGGTCATGAAGCCGCTGCACGACGCGGTCCCGATCAAGCGCGTGGTGGTCTCCACCTACCAGGCGGTGTCCGGCACCGGGGCGAAAGCCATCAACGAACTGGTCAAGCAGACCGGCGACCTCCTGGCCGGCAAAGCGGCCGAGGCGAACGTCTACCCGCATCAGATCGCGTTCAACTGCCTGCCGCACATCGACGTGTTCCTCGAGGACGGCTACACCAAAGAGGAACGCAAGATGGTGGACGAGACCAAGAAGATCATGGGCGACGACAGCATCGCCGTGAGCGCCACCTGCGTGCGCGTCCCGGTGCAGAACGGCCATTCGGAGTCGGTCAACCTCGAGTTCGCCGGTCCGCTGAGCGTGGAGAAGGCCCGCGAGCTGCTGGCCGGCGCCCCGGGCGTCAAGCTGGTAGACGACGTGGCCAACAAGGTCTACCCGATGCCCATCGACGCCTCGGGCAACGACGACACTTACGTGGGCCGCATCCGCCTCGACCCCACCGTCCCGTACGGGCTCAACCTGTGGGTCGTCGCCGACAACCTGCGCAAGGGC
>CAIQPS010000024.1 GCA_903873715.1 uncultured Actinomycetes bacterium | reverse complement strand
GGCCGCTGCCCGCGCAACATCGACATCGCCGGGATCTTCGAGGACCTCAAGACGGTCGCGGCCGCCCAGGGGCGCGACGTGCCCGAGCACGCCAGGACCTTCAACGAGGCCTTCATGAACGCGGTGGCCCGCTTCGGCCGGCTGCCCGAGCTCTACATGATGGGCATGTTCTACCTCGGCACCATGAACCCCAAGATGGCCATGGGCGATGCGGGGCTCGCCGTCCCGATGTTCGCCAAGGGTAAGATGGGCGTTATGCCGCACAAGGCCAAAGGGGCCGACGAGGTGGGGCGCATCTACAAGAAGGCGCTCGAGAAGGCCAAGGCTCGCGAGAAGGGCTACGCTGAGGCGGCGGCCCGCGAAGAGGCCGCCCGGGCGGCGAAAGCCGCTGCCGCGCCGGCCGTCCACGGCCACGGCGCCGAGCCCTCCAAGGACTCCGGGGAAGCCGAGGTGGCGCAATGACCCTCGCTTACTACCCCGGGTGCTCTCTGCACAAGTCCTCCGCCGAATACGACGTCTCCGTCCGCAAGATGCTGGGCGTCCTCGGCGTCGAGGTCAAGGAAGTGCCGGACTGGACCTGCTGCGGCTCGTCCCCGGCGCACATGATGGACCACATGCTCGCCCAGGCCCTCGCCGCCCGCAACCTGCGGCAGGCGGCCACTGTCGGCGAGGACATGCTGGTGCCCTGCCCCTCCTGCTATCAGCGGGAGAAGAACGCCGAGGTCGAGATCCACGCGGACCCCGCGTTCCGGGCGGAAGTCAACGAACTGCTGGACAAGCCCTACACCGGCCGCGTCTCCGTCTGGTCGCTCCCGGAGTTCCTCATGAAGTCCGTGGGCGAGGAGAAGATCGCCGGCCTGGTCAAGACCGACCTGTCCCAGCTCAAGGTGGTGCCCTACTACGGCTGCCTGCTCGGCCGCCCGGGCGAGCTCACCGGCGAGAAGGACATAGAGCAGCCCATGATGATGGACCTGCTGCTCCAGGCCGCCGGCGTGGACGTCAAGTGGTGGAACTACAAGACCGAGTGCTGTGGCGCCTCCGTGGGCATGCCCAAGGCGGAGATCCAGCGAAAGCTCAGTGGCAAGATCCTGGAGCAGGCCCTCGCCGCCGGCGCTGAAGCGATCGTGGTGGCCTGCCCGCTCTGCCACGTCAACCTGGACCTCAAACAGGGCCAGATCAACAAGGCCCTCGGCACGGCCTACAACGTGCCCATCCTGTATCTGTCGCAGGTGCTGGGGCTCGCCTTCGGGTTGAGCGGCAAGGACGTCATGCTCGAGAAGAACGTCGTCGACCCGACGGTGCTGATCGGCCTGGCCATCCAGAACGCCGCCGCCATCAAGGCCGAAGAAGACCGTAAGGCCGCCGAGAAAGCGGCGAAGGAAGCGGCCAAAGCCGCCAAGGCGGCGGAGGCCGCGGCTGCCGCCCCGGCGGCCAAGCCCGCCGCGGAGCCGGCCGCGGCAGTGGAGGAGGCGAAGGAATGAGGATAGGAGTCTTCGTCTGCCACTGCGGCAGCAACATCGCCGGCACCGTCGACGTCGCGGAGCTCGCCAAGCGCGCGCTCACGCTCAAGGACGTCGTCTACTCCGACCATCCCATGTACACCTGCTCCGAGCCGGGGCAGGCGGGCATCCAGCAGGCCATCAAGGACAAGAAGCTAGACCGGGTGGTGGTCTCCGCCTGCTCGCCGCACATGCACGAGCAGACCTTCCGCCGCACCGTCGAAGGCGCCGGGATGAACCCGTACCTCATGGAGATGGCCAACATCCGCGAGCACTGCTCCTGGATCCATCCCGACATGGCGGAAGGCACCGAGAAGGCCTGGGAGATCATCAAGATGGCGGTGGCCAAGGCCCGCCAGCTCGAGCCCCTGTACGCCAACGAGGTGAGCGTCAACAAGGACGTCCTCATCATCGGGGGCGGGGTGGCCGGCATCCAGGCCGCTCTCGACCTGGCCGACGCAGGTCTCAAGGTCACCATCGTGGAGAAGGAGACCACCATCGGTGGCACGATGGCCAAGCTCGACAAGACCTTCCCCACCATCGACTGCTCGGCCTGCATCCTCACGCCGCGCATGGTGGACTGCTCGCAGCACGAGAACATCACGCTCATGACCTACTCCGAGGTGGAGAAGGTCAGTGGCTACGTGGGCAACTTCACCGTCGACATCCGCAGGAAAGCGGCCATGGTCGACTGGAACAAGTGCGTCGGTTGCGACGTGTGCGTGCAGAAGTGCCCCGCCAAGGCGCCCAACCTCTTCGACGAGGGGTTGGAACCCACCAAGGCCATCTACATCCCGTTCCCGCAGGCGGTACCGAAGCGGGCGGCCATCCAGGTGGACTACTGCCGCTACTTCCAGACCGGCAAGTGCAAGGTCTGCGAGCGGGTCTGCCCGGCCGGCGCCATCGACTACGAGCAGAAGGACACGTCCGTCACCAAGGAGTTCGGGGCCATCGTGGTGGCCACGGGCCTGGAAGTGTTCCCCTGGGAGGAGCACTACAGCGAGTACGGCGGCGGCAAGATCAAGGACGTCATATCCGGGCTGCAGTACGAGAGGATGCTGAACGCGTCCGGCCCGTACGGCGGTCATGTCCGGCGGATGTCCGACGGCGCCGATCCCAAGACCGTGGTGTTCATCCAGTGCGTGGGTTCCCGCGACGAGTCGGTCAACCGGCCCTACTGCTCGAGCGTGTGCTGCATGTACACGGCCAAGCAGGCGCTCCTCACCAAGGACCACTGCGGCATGGACACCGACGTGTACGTCTTCTACATCGACATCCGGGCCACCGGTAAGGGTTACGAGGAGTTCATCAAGCGCGTCCAGACCGAGTTCGGCGTCAAGTACGTGCGCGGCCGGGTGTCCAAGCTCTACGAGCAGGACGGCAAGGTCATGGTGCGCGGCACCGACACCCTGCTGGGCGAGCAGGTCGAGATCCCTGCCGACCTGGTGGTCCTGGCCAGCGGGATCCAACCCGCGGACGGCGCCAAGCAACTCGCGCAGACGCTGAACATCAGCTACGACGAGTTCGGCTTCATGAAGGAAGGCCATCCCAAGCTGCGCCCGGTCGAGACCAACACCGCCGGCGTGTTCCTGGCCGGCGTCTGCCAGGCGCCCAAGGACATCCCGGCCACCGTGGCCCAGGCCTCGGGCACGGCGTCGAAGGTCATCGGCCTGCTGGCCAAGGACAAGCTCAAGACCAGCCCGCAGATCGCGGTGGTGAACCAGAAGAACTGCGTGTCCTGCTGGAAGTGCATCGAGGTCTGCCCGTTCAGCGCTCCTGAGAAGCAGGAACTGCGCGACGGCACCTACAAGAGCCACGTCATCGAGACGGTCTGCCAGGGCTGCGGCATCTGCGTGGCCACGTGCCCGGTGAACACCATCGAGCTTAAGGGGTTCACAACGGACGCGATACTGGACCAGATCGAAGAAGTCCTGCAATCGCAACTATAGAAAGGCGGTGAAGATGGCCGAAGCAACCAACAACCAAGCCAGCGGCGCCGCCACCACAGGTGCCGCACCGGGCGGGGCCGGCGCTCCCGATCGCCCCGTCAAGGTAGTGGGCATAGTCTGCAACTGGTGCAGCTACGCCGGCGCCGACACGGCCGGCGTGGGCCGCTTCAAGCAACCCGCGAACCTCAGGCTCATCCGCGTCCCCTGCACGGGCCGGATCGACCCGCTGTTCGCCCTCAAAGCCTTCGAGAAAGGCGCCGACGGCGTCCTCATCAGCGGCTGCCATCCCGGCGACTGCCACTATTCCGAAGGCAACTACTACGCCCGCCGCAAGTTCGAGCTGGCGGAGCGGATGATCCACCACCTGGGCATCCCGCCGGAGCGCTTCAAGTGGACCTGGGTGTCCGCGTCCGAAGGGCAGCGGTGGCAGAAAGTGGTCACCGAGTTCGTCGCCGGCGTGCAGAAGCTGGGCCCGCGTGAAGGGAAGGCCCTATGAGCCGGCAGGACCACATCCGCGAATTCGCGGCCAACGCGCTCACCGAGAAGCGGGTCGACTACTTCATCGGGTGGAAGCAGGGCTACAACAGCTCCGAGATGATCCCGGCGTTCGTCACCGACCCCGCCGAAGCGGACCAGCTCGTCTGGAACCCGCTCTGCCACCACAACCTGGTGACGTTCATCAAGCGCAACATGCCCGAGCCGGCCGACGCCAAGGTGGGCCTGTGCGTCAAGGGCTGCGACAGCCGCACGCTGGTGGCGCTGCTCCAGGAGGGCCTGGTCGACAAAGACCGCCTCTATGTGGTGGGCGTCCCCTGCGACGGCATCGTGGACCGGCGCAAGCTCGAGAAGATGTTCTCCTCCGAGATCACCGAGATCGAGTTCCCCGAGCGCGGCAAGGTGAAGGTCACCACCCGGGCCGGGGAGACGAAAGAGCTCGACCAGAAAGACGTCGAACTCATCGGCTGCGCCCACTGCCGCTACCCCAACCCGCTCTACTCCGACAACACCGCCGGTCCCCTCGAGAAGGAGCCGGACCGCGAGGAGACCAAGCCCGACTGGAGCGCGCTCGAGCAGTACGAGAGCCTCAGCGACGACGTCAAGCAGGCGCTGCTCGAGAAGATCTACGCCACCTGCATCCGCTGCTTCGCGTGTATCCACGTGTGCCCGGTGTGCGTGTGCTGGGACAAGTGCGTGAACCGCTCGCGGCAGCCCGAGTTGGTGAGCCAGAAGGTCGGCCCCAAAGAGAACCTGCTGTTCCAGATGGTCCACATGTTCCACGTCGCGGGCCGTTGCCCGTCGTGCGGCGCGTGTGACCGGGCCTGCCCGGTGGAGATCCCGCTCGGCCTGCTGCACGCGAAGATGAACAAGGAGATCTACGACATGTTCGGATTCGAGCCGGGCGTCAAGCTCGACGAGAAGCCGGTGTTCCAGGTGTTCGACCTCAAAGACCAGTTCGGCGACTGAAAGGAGGGACGATGGCAAGCAAATACCTCAAATCTGAGCAACTGCCGGCGTTCCTCGAGTCGCTGGCCAAGAATGCCCGTGTGGTCGCTCCCTTCAAGCGCGACGGGGTGACCCAGTACGAGCCCTGGCAGTCCGGCAAGGACGTCGAGTTGGACGTGCTGCTGGCCAAGCAGAGCCCGAAGGAGTACGTGTTCCTGCAGACCGAGACCTACCTCAAGTTCGGCTACGAGATGGCTCCGGTGCCGGAAGGCGCGGAGGGCGAGGACGCCGTCCCGTACGAGACCGTCAAGGTCGACCCGCAGAACGAGGCGCCCAAACAGGTCATCTTCGGCCTGCGCCCCTGCGACGTCCGGGGCTTCGTCCAGATGGACCAGGTCTTCGGCGGCTACGGCGGCTTCTACTTCGACCCGCTCTACAACGCACGGCGCGAGGCCACCACGCTCCTCGCCGTCACCTGCCGCGAACCTCGCTCGACCTGCTTCTGCACTTCGGTCGGCGGCTGCCCGTCGAGCCGCGAGGGCGCGGACGTGCTCTTCACCCAGATAGAGGGCGGCTTCTTCGTGGAGCCCATCACCGACAAGGGCGAAGCGATCGCCGAGGCGGCCGGGGCGGCCTTGACCGACCCCACCGACACCCAGGCGACCGAGGCCAACGAGGCCAAGCTGGCGTCCGCCACCAAGGTGGACCCGGCGTTCGACCTCGAGGGCGTCCGCGACGCGCTGCACGACAACATCGCCGACAAGCGCTGGGCCGACCTGGCCATGCGCTGCGTCAGTTGCGGCACCTGCACCTACGTGTGCCCGAGCTGCTACTGCTTCAGTATCAACGACTCCATCGTGGAGACCAAGGGCGACCGGTACCGCTGCTGGGACAACTGCTTCAACCCGGTCTACACCGAGGAGACCTCGGGCCACAACCCGCGGGCGAAGAAGATGAACCGGTTCCGCAACCGCTTCAGCCACAAGTTCTGGTACTACCCGGACAAGTACGACAGCCTGCTCTGCTCCGGCTGCGGCCGCTGCATAGCCAACTGCCCGACGCGCATCGACATCCGCGAGGTCATCCGGGTGATGGGCGCGCCGAAGGAAGCTCCGGCTGCGAGTGGCGCCGTGGCCGCGAGTGCGGCCGCTGCCGCGGCCGTCGCCGCAGCGGCGGACACCACGACCGAAGGGAAGGAGGCGTAGATGGCCGACACCACGAGCGGCGCCGCCAAGAAGCGCCTCACCTTTGCCGATGTGGTCCCCGGCGCGAGCACCGCGAAGGCGGGCAAGCTGGCCGGCAACTCCTACGTCCCGGAGATCGCGACCGTCGTCGAGATCATCCAGGAGACCCCCACCATCAAGACCTTCCGCATGCGGTTCGACGACCCGGCGGTGATGGAGAGCTTCTCCTTCGCCCCCGGCCAGGTGGGCCAGCTCGGTGTGTTCGGCGTGGGCGAGTCGACCTTCGCCATCACCAGCAAACCGTCCGAGAAGGAGTTCATCCAGTTCTCCGTGATGCGGGCGGGCGAGGTCACCCAGGCGCTCCACAAGCTGAGCGTGGGCGACAAAGTGGGCATCCGCGCCCCCATGGGCTGCGGCTTCCCCATGGATGCATGGAAGGGCAAGAAGATCCTGTTCGTCATGGGCGGCATCGGCAGCGCCGCGCTCAAGGCGACGATCGAGTACTGCCTGGAGCACCGCGCCGACTACCAGGGCGTGAACATCCTCTACGGGGCCACCCACCCGACCAACTTCACCTACCAGTACGACATCGACGAATGGCAGAAGCGCGAGGACATCGACCTCACCCTCACCATCGACCGCGAGTGCGACGGCTGGCAGTGCGACGTGGGCATGGTGCCGGCGGTGCTGGAGCGCATGAACCCGGACCCGGCCAACACGATAGCCATCCTCTGCGGCCCGCCGATCATGATCAAGTTCGCGCTCATCAGCTTCATGAAGCTGGGCTTCACCCCGGAACAGACCTACACCACGCTCGAGAAGCGCATGAAGTGCGGCATCGGGATCTGTGGGCGCTGCAACGTGGGGCCCAAGTACGTGTGCGTGGACGGGCCGGTGTTCTCGATGGCGGAGTTGAACGAGTTGCCGGACGAGCTGTAGCCGGGGTCGTTCCAAGAAGGATCCGTTCCCTTTGGGGGCGCCGCGAGGCGCCCCCTTCTTCTTTCGAGCCAGAGTCCGGCCGCCGCCGCGCCGGTTCCTGTCCGGAGCGTGAGTTACTCTTCGGATGCAGCGGAGGCGCCCCACCTGCATGACGCGGGGGCGACCTCGAGCCAGGACTCCGCGGCGATCGACAGGCGTCCCGAGGCACTCGTCTCGGGATCCGCTGCCTGTCGCGGTCATGCGCCCGACGCCGCACGAAAGGAGTCCTCATGCGTTTCAGTAGTTCCACCCTGGAAGCCGTCCACAAGCTGAGCAGCCGTCACCGCGAGGCTATGGAGGCCGCCGCCAGATGCGGCTGCTTCTACTGCGGCGCCGTCTTCCCGCCCGGGGAGATCCCCGAGTGGCTGGACGAGCCGGGCCCTCCCGGGTCCACGGCGCTGTGCCCGCGGTGCGGCATAGACAGCGTCATCCCCGAAGGACCTGGTACGCCTCTCGACGGCGGCCTGCTGGCCGCCATGCACGCGTACTGGTTCGCTCGGGGCTCCTGGCTCTCTCGAAGCTCCTTGGTCCGGAGAGTCAGGCGGTGGCTGGGCAGGGTCGCCTGGGACCTGTTCGGCTCCTGGCGTTCGCCGGGAGGTTTTGGCCTCTGAGGCAGGGGTACCGGGGCGGCCATCCGGGAGATGCCAAGCCATCTCCCGGATGGCACCTTTCAGAACCGCCGGTGGATGCGATTTGACGGCCTCGTGCCGTATGTATAGAGTCTCTGTGCCAAGGCCCTATGCCACGCCTATGTGGGGAGACGACAGTGTCCGACATGGAAGCGCTCCTGCGTGACGAGGCCCGGTGGCGTCAACTGCTGGTGCGGGAATCGCGCGATCCCATCGTCATCCTCGACGAGGACGCCAAGGTGTTCGAGGCGAACCGCAGGTTCGCGGAGATGCTGGGCTATTCGGAGGAGGAGGTCTCCGCTCTCCACGCCTGGGATTGGGACGCGGTCTACGACAAGGAGCAGATACAGAGACTTGCGAAGAGCGTCGATGCCGGCGGCCATCACTTCGAGACCCAGCACAGGCGCAAAGACGGCGCCCTCATAGACGTGGAACTGAGCAACAACGGCGCCATGTACCGGGGTCACAAGCTCATACTCTGCATCTGCAGAGACATCACCGGCAAGAAACGGGCGGAGAAGCAACGAGAGGAACTCATCGCCCGCCTCCGGGAGTCCTTGGCCGAGATCAAGACGCTCAGGGGGATAGTCCCCGTGTGCTGCATCTGCAAGAAGGTCAGGGACGACGAAGGCTACTGGGAGCAGGTCGACATCTACCTGTCCAAACACTCCTCGGCTGAGATCAGCCACGGCGTTTGCCCGGAATGCGTCAAGGAACACTACCCCGAGCTCGCCGAGTGACAGGAGCCGGCCGCCGGAGTCACCGGTTGGTCACGGCAGGACCGGCGGCATCCTCGACGAACTAGTCCTCGATCTCACATCCAGCCGAGGAGATGTCTGGGAGTCCGATGAAGCGGGATCGCGAGTCCGCACCGGGATGGACCACCGCGCTGAAGATAGCGGCGGTCTACGCGCTCGTCGGTGCGCTGTGGATACTGTTCTCCGGCTGGCTCCTCCACAGCCTGGTCAAGACCCATCTGCTCGAGGCGATACTCGAAAGCGCCAAGGACTGGCTCTTCGTGGGTGTGACCGCGGTCGTGCTCGGCTGGTGGCTGGCCAGGAGCTTCCGCGTCGTCCGCAAGGCTACCGAGCGGCTGGAAGAGAGCGAGAAGCGTATGCGGTTCGCTCTCGAGATCAGCCAGATTGGCGCTTGGGACCTGGATCTGGGTTCTCATGCCGCTTTCCGCTCGCCGGAGCACGCCCGCATCTTCGGTTATGAAGATCCCGCGGCACCTTGGACCTTCGAGATCTTCATCTCGCACATTCTGCCCGAAGACCGGGAGCGAGCCCGCGCGACCATCCAGGACGGGATCGAGATGCAAAGCGACTTCAGCCTCGAATGCCGCATACGGCGTACGGATGAACAGGTCCGCTGGGTCTGGGTCGCCGGCCGCTACCGGGTGGACCCCGATGACGGGAAACGGCGCCTCACCGGGATCATCCACGACGTCACCGAGCGCAAGTCGCGTGAGCGCGATATAGAGCGACTCACCCGTCTCTACGCCACGCTGAGCGAGATCAGCCAGGCCATCGTCCGGGTGGAGTCTCGGGAGCAACTTTCCGCGCAGGTCGCCCGGGCAGTTGTCCAGTCGGGCGGCTACATGATGTGCTGGGTGGGATGTCACGACCCCCAGTCCGGAGACCTCGTTCCGCTGGGTTGGGCGGGGGGGCCGGAGGAATGCATCCTCGCTGTGCGCCACACCTCGCTGGATGTCCCGGGGCACCGTTGTCTGTGCGGCCCGGTGATCCGCGAGGGCCGCTCGTTCGTGTCCAACGACCTGGCCTCCGAAGCCGACCTGCCTTCCTGGTGGCCCGCCATGGAGCGGGCGGGCATCCGCGCTGCGGCGGTCATACCCATCCGGGTCCGGGACGAGGTCTGGGGTGTGCTCGGCATCTACGAGGCCGAGATGGCCTCCTTCCAGGACCAGGAGATCGCCCTGCTCGAAGAGGCGGCGGTGGACATCGGCTACGCCATCGAGAACCTGGACAACGAGGCCCAGCGCAGACAGGCCGAGAAGTTCCAGCGGCTTTCCACGGCCATCCTCGGGGTGCTCAACGAGCCACTGGGGCTCCAGGAGGCCACCGGTGCCATCCTCGGCCTCATCAAGGAAGAGATCGGCGTGGATGCAGTCGGTATCCGTTTGAAGGACCACGACGACTTCCCCTTCTTCAGCTCCGATGGACTCGACGACGCGTTCCTGAGGGCCGAGAGCTCGGTGGTGCTCCGCGACGAGAGCGGCGTCGTTTGCCGAGACGAGAACGGTGATCTGCGCCTCGAATGTACGTGCGGCATGGTGCTCGCAGAGAAGTGCGGCCCGCCCAGCGATCATGTCACGCAGTACGGCAGCTTCTGGACCAACGACGGGCCCGCCCTGGCCGCTTCCCTCGAGGGAGACGACCCGCGCGTGAGGCCGCGCGACCGCTGCAGCCATGACGGCCTGAACTCCTTGGCTCTGATCCCCATCCGGGCGGAGAATCAGGTGCTTGGTCTGCTGCACCTGGGCGACCGGCGGAAGGACGTCTTCACGCCGGACGCGATCCGCTTCTTCGAGAGGCTCACCGCGAGCTTCGGCGTGGCCGTCAAGCGCAGGCAGGATGCCGCGGCGCTCCGGGAGAGCGAGGCGCGTTTCCGTTCCCTCATCGAAGGGGCCCCGGAGGCGGTGTTCGTCCAGTGCGACGGCATCTTCACCTATGTCAACCAGGCCATGGTGAGGCTCGTGGGTGCCGCGTGGCCCAAGGACCTTCTGGGGCGTCCCTACCTGGAGCGTGTATCCGCCGCGTACCATGAGTTGGTCTCCGCGCGGGTCCGCGAACAGCACGATTCCTCGATGGTCGTGCCGCCGATGGAACAGGTCTATCTTCGGCTCGACGGCACTGAGGTCCCCGTTGAGACGACTGCGGTAGCCGTCCGCTTCGAGGGGCAGGACGGGCGTCTCGTGTTCGTCCGGGACATCACGGCCCGGCAGGAGGCGGAGAAGGAGAGAGCGGACCTCGAGACGCAGCTGTGGCAGGCCCAGAAGATGGAGTCCATCGGGCGGCTCGCCGGTGGTGTCGCTCACGACTTCAACAACCTGCTCACGGGGATCATGGGGTACGCCGACATGTGCCGTTCAGCCGTGCCCGCCGACCACCCGATAGCCCCCTGGCTCGACGAGATAACCGGCGGCGCCCAGCGCTCGGCCGGGATCACGCGGCAACTCCTCGCCTTCGCCCGCCAGCAGACCATCTCGCCCGTGGTCCTCGACCTCAACGACCACGTGGCCGGCACCCTCGAGTTGATGCGCCCCCTGATAGGAGAGGACGTCGAGCTCATCTGGCGCCCCGAGGCGCAGGAGGCCGCGGTCAAGATGGACCCGTCACAGATCGACCAGATCCTGGCCAATCTGGTGGTCAACGCCCGGGACGCCATCGCCGGGGTGGGGACCCTGACGATCGAGACCTCGCAGGCGCTCGTCGACGCGGAGTATTGCAGCGAGCGCCCTGGTGCGGTGCCCGGTTCGTATGTCGTGCTGGCGGTGAGCGACTCGGGTTGCGGAATGGACCGGGCCACGCTCGACCGCATCTTCGAGCCGTTCTTCACCACCAAGGAGCCCGGCAAAGGCACCGGGCTCGGTCTGGCCACGGTGTACGGCATCGTCCAGCAGAACGGCGGCTTCGTGGACGTCCAGAGCCGGCCGAGGAAGGGGACCACGTTCCGAGTCTACATCCCCGGGATGACCGGCCGTGCCTCCGAGGCCGAGACGCCGGCTACGAGCTCACAGGCGGCTGAAGGCTCGGAGACCGTCCTGCTGGTCGAGGACGACAGGAGCGTGAGGGCCATCACCGAGAGGTTCCTGAAGAGCCTCGGCTACACGGTGGTGGTGGCGGCCGACCCGGAGCAGGCCATGCGACTGGCGGACGAGTATCCCGGCCCCATCCACCTGCTGATAACCGACGTCGTCATGCCCGGGATGAACGGCCGGGACCTGGCTTCGACGCTGGCCGTGAAGTCCCCCGATATGAGATGCCTCTTCATGTCTGGTTACACCTCGGACGTCATCGCGCATCAAGGGGTCTTGGAAGACGGCGTGCAGTTCCTGGGCAAGCCTTTCACCCGTAACGACCTGGCTCAGGCCGTGCGGGACGCGCTGCAGGGTCGGCCGAACCCATAGCGATGAAGAAGATCGCCGTACTGGGTGTGGGTGCCATAGGCGCGCTGGTCGGCGGGCGCCTGACCATGGGAGGCCAGGATGTCACCCTCATCTGCACGTCGTGGCGGGCCAATCTGGAGTGGCTCAGGAGCGATGGTCTTACCATAGCCGGGCCGGACGGCGTGGAGGAGACGACGCCGGTCAAGGCGCTGTTCCTCGATGAGGCGGCGGGATCGCTGCGCGGGGTGGACATCCTCCTCGCGGCCACGAAGTCGAACGACACGGAACGCTGCCTGTCCGCCGTGGTGCCCTGCCTTGCGGACGGCGCGATGGTGGTCTCCCTGCAGAACGGGATGAACGAGGACGTCATCGTCCCGCTGGTGGGCGAGGCAGCCGTCGTCGCCTGCGTCAGCTACGCAGGAGGCGGGCTGCTGAGGCCCGGATACGTCCGGGCGCACGGCGGCAGGTTCGTCGTGGGCGAATTGGATGGGCGCATCACGCCTCGCGTCCAGGAGTTGGCGGCGATCCTCAGTCTGGCCGCTCCCGCCGAGTGCTCTGCCGACGTGATGGCGCAACGCTGGGACAAGCTCGCCCAGGTCACCATGACGGTACCGGTCGGGGCGATAGCCGGCGTGGGGTTCCCCGCGATACTGCAGGTGGAGAAGGCGCATGTCGTGTTCGGACGGCTCATGTGCGAGACGTTGTCGGTGGCGGCGGCTGCCGGGCATCCGCTGGATGAAGTGATCGGCTTGACGGCCGCCGACTGGGCTTCGCTCGCGCGAGGGCCCGAGCCCGCGCTCAGCCGCATCATCAGCGCTCCGTTCGCGCCGCGGCCGGGCATGCCGGCACCGGCGTTCGATCCCGACGAAGCACCCCTGCTGAAGGACCTCAAGCTGGGGCTGCCGCTCGAGATAGACCATACGAACGGCTATCTCATCCGCAAAGGCCGCGAACTGGGGGTCCCCACACCGACGCACGAACTGGTGATGCGGGTGCTCGGCCGGATCGTCGCCGGGGACGCGGTGCCCGGCATGGATCTTCTCGACCTGCTGCTGGCGAAGGCTTAGGCGCGCCTCTAGGGCGTCTGCCCGAGCCCGATCATGTTGCCGTCCGGGTCCGACAGCATGGCGATGAGGTTGCCCCCGCCGACCGGCTGCACATCCTCGACGATGGTGGCCCCGGCGGCCGCAAGGGCGTCGACGGTCGCGCGGATGTCGTCCACCTCGAAGACGGGGGTGACGCCCGTCATGCCCCGGTCCTTGCCGCTGGGGTCTATCCCGATGCTGAGCCCTTCGAGCTGCCAACCCACGTAGAACGGCTCGTCGAAGACCGGCTCTCCGAAGAGGTGGGTGAACAGCTCCCGGGACTTCACCGGGTCGGACGTCGGGAACATCAAGGCTGTGAGGCCCTTGGTCATGGCGGATCCTCCATTCGGTTTGTGCGGTTATACCCCAGGAGCGCTTCGCGGGTACGATTGAATGATGAAGACCCGCTATCCAGAAGTGGGCGTTTGCGGCCTGTCATGCCGCTTGTGCCCGCACTTCCACACTTCGGGCCCGAGCCGGTGCACGGGGTGCAAGGGCGAGAGCCGGATGAGCGCTGGGTGCGGCTTCATCACCTGCGCAGTCAAGCGGCGCGGCATCGAGTCCTGCTGCGAGTGCGGCGAGCGTGGGTCCTGCGAGCGCTGGGCACGGCACCGGGCGGCGGGCCGCGAACACGACAGTTTTGTGAGCTACGCCGCTCTCGAAGACAACATCGCCCTCATCGAGGCGGAAGGGATCGCTGCCTTCGACGCACATCAGCAGGTCCGGGAGGGTCTGCTCCGCGAGATGCTGGACGGGTTCGACGAGGGTCGCTCCAAGACCTACTACTCGGTCGCCGTGACCCTGCTCGACGTGGACGAGGTGAGGTCGGCCCTCGGAACGGCGCGTTCCGCAGCCGGCCCGGACGCAGGCGTCCAGGTTCTGGCGGCGGCCCTGCATGCCGCTCTCGACGCGCGGGCGGCGGTCCGGGGGGTACGGATCGGACTGCGCACATGAACCGGGCTGCGAAATCCGGGGGGGACGACCATGCTTGATGCGGCCACCACCAACCTCATCCTCTACTGCGCCGCCTGGGAGGCGACCGTCCGCTTCTATCGAGACGGGTTGGGACTGCCGGTCCTCATGGAGAACGACTGGTTCGTGGAGTTCGGTCTCGGCCCCACTTCGCGGATCAGCGTCGCCGACGAGCGCCGGGCATCCATCAAGAGCTGCGGTGGGGCGGGGGTCACCGTGGCCATCGAGGTGCCGGACCTGCAGGCGGCGTGGGACGAGGCCCAGGCCAAGGACCTGCGGCCGACCGCCATCACCGCGCATCCCTGGGATGCCAGGGTGTTCCACCTGTCCGACCCGGAGGGGCACCGGCTCGAGGTGTGGCAGAGGACCGGTGGCGGTCTATGACGGGCTCCATGGCCGGCGTCTGCCGGATCAGCGGGGGACCGGGGCCTCCTATCCCTACCGCTTCGGGCTGACCTATAATCGCTGACGCCTCCTCGATGGGCGGGCACACCCGCGTCACCACTGCAGAACGGAGCTCCGCACACATGTCTGACAACTTCGAGAACGTCGCGATCGTCAAGAAGGCGAACGTCTATTTCGATGGCAAGGTCACCAGCCGCACCGTCCTCTTCCCGGACGGCACCCGCAAGACCCTCGGCATCATGATGCCCGGCGAATACGAGTTCGGGACGGGCGCCCGCGAGGTCATGGAAGTGCTCGGCGGGGAGATGAGGGTGCTGCTGCCCGGGCAGGCGGAATGGAAGGTCTTCAAAGAGGGCGAGAGCTACGAGGTCCCGGCCGATTCCTCGTTCAAGCTGATCATCGACGCGGTCGCGGATTACTGCTGTTCGTACGGATGAGCGTCGGGATGACCGGAGACCCGCACCGGCGATGACGGAAGACCGGCTGACACCGCAGGCCATGTGGGCGCTGTACGGCGGCCCGGACGCCGAGGCGCCGCCTCCCGCGTGGCACTTCTGCGACAACCAGGCGGACGCCGACGTGCTGGCCGCGCTCGTGGTCGCCGGGATCAAGGGCGCCACGGCAGGGGCCTTGTGGGCCTACGAGGCCGAGGGCGAACCGCTGCCGCAGGCCGGCGACCACAACATCATCACCGACTGGGAGGGTCGGGCCCGTGCGGTGATCCGCACCACGGTGGTGGAGGTGGTCCCGTTCGGAGAAGTGACGGCGGAGTTCGCGGCCGCCGAGGGCGAAGGGGATGGCTCTCTCGAATACTGGCGGGAGGCCCACCGGGCCGCGTTCTCGCGCGAACTCGCCGCGCTCGGGCGTGTGCTCACGGACGACATGCCGGTGGTCTGCCAACGGTTCGAGGTCGTCTTCCGCGATGAGTGAGCCCACGCACATAGTGGTGACCTGCCCTCGCTGCGGTCACCAGAACTGGTTCGCGCAACCCTATCCTTACCACGCCGGCTACAGCCAGCAGGGATTCCTCTACAACGAGACCGGCACGTGCACGCTCACCTGGAGCACCTTCGATCACGAGTACGCCGCCCTGACGGGCGGCCACCAGCCTTGGGCCCTGTCCCAGGCCGAGCAGCAATCGTTGGAAGAACGGCTGCCGCTCTCGCCCGACGGCAGCCGGTGGTCCTTTCGGGACCCGGCCCGCTGCCTGCACTGCCGGGCGCCCATCTCGGGCCCGGTGACCGACACGGTCTACTACCTCCGGTACCCCTGCGCGGTCGACCGCGATCTCCGTCGGACCTGGGGGGCCGGCCTGCGGGGCTTTCTCAGGCGTGCTGCCTCGGTCGCGCCCTGGAGCACGCGGGACGTCTGGCTCGGCCTGCTCATGGCCGTGGTGCTCAGCGGGGTGATGTACGGGCTGGCGTATCTGCTGCTCTACCTGGTGCGGCCTGCGGGTGATGCCTGGGCTGCGGTGTTCTCCGGTCTGGCCGAGGTCGTGCTCCTGACGCCCGTGTGGTGGTTCGCCAGGCACAGGCGTCACGCCACCCTCAGACAACTCGGCTTCCGGAAGTTCGGAGGCACGTGGCTGGCCGCGGGGATCGGTCTGCTCGTCTCGTTCTACATCTTCAACGGTTTCTACGCGTACCTGCTGTCGTTGTTCGGCCTGCAGATGCAGCGAGACCTCACCCCCACGATGCACGAGCTCTCCACCCCGTGGCCCCTGGTGTTCGCCGTGGTGGTGCTCGCGCCGTTCGCCGAGGAGGTCTTCTTCCGCGGTTTCCTGTTCAACGGGCTGCGGGCCCGCATGCAGTGGCCCTGGGCGGCCCTCGTCAGCGCGGCGCTCTTCGCGGCCGCCCATCTGGACCCGCTGTTCTTCCTCCCGGCGTTCGCCCTGGGCTTCATCTTCGCTCTCGTCTACCAGAAGACGGACTCGGTATGGCCCGGGACGATCCTGCATTTCCTGGTGAACTCACTCGCGATGGCCATCGTCCTCTCCCGCCTCTAGCCCGCCGCACGCCCGAACCACGGAGGAACCGTGAGCAGTACCAGTCACCACATGACGCCCGACGAATTCCGGCGATGGGGCCACGAGACCGTCGACTGGCTGGCCAGGTACATGGAGGAGGTCGAGGGGCTGCCGGTTGTATCGGCCGCCGCGCCGGGAGACGTCCGGGCCAAGCTGCCGTCCGCGCCGCCCGAACGGGGCGAGCCGTTCTCCGCGGTGCTCCGCGATCTGGACGAGATAATCGTGCCCGGGCTCACTCACTGGCAGTCCCCGAACTTCTTCGGCTATTTCCCGGCGAACACGTCGGGGCCGGCGGCGCTGGGGGAGCTGCTCTCGGCAGGGATGAACGTCCAGGGGATGCTCTGGGCGGCGAGCCCGGCCGCGACCGAGCTCGAGACCCTGGTGATGGACTGGGTCGCTCAGCTTCTCGGCCTTCCCGATGGTTTCCGCTCCGGCTCGGCCGGCGGCGGCGTCATCCAGGACTCGGCCTCGAGCGCCGCGCTCTGCGCCCTGCTGTCCGCACGGGAGCGGGCCACCGGCTATGCCGCCAACCATCGCGGCTGCGACGGGACGCTCACCGCCTACGCCTCCACCCAGGTGCACTCCTCGGTGGAAAAGGCCGTGCGGGTGGCCGGGCTGGGGAGCGACCAGCTGCGCCTCATCGATGTCGACTACGAATACGCCCTTCGTCCCGACCTGCTCGAGCAGGCCATCCGAGCCGACGAGGACGCCGGCCTGCGCCCCTGTTACGCGGTCGCCACGGTCGGCACCACGTCGTCCAACGCCGTCGACCCGCTGCGCGAGATAGGCGAGATCTGCCGCAGACACGGCGTATGGCTGCATGTGGACGCCGCCCAGGCCGGCACTGCAGCGGTCTGCCCGGAGTTCCGCCATCTCCACGACGGCCTCGGACTCGCCGACAGCTTCTGCTTCGACCCCCACAAGTGGATGTTCACCAACTTCGACTGTGACTGCTTCTTCGTGGCCGACCGGGAGCCCCTCATCCGGACGCTCAGCATCCTGCCCGAGTACCTGCGCAACCAGGCCAGCGAGTCCGGGGCGGTCATCGACTACCGCGACTGGCAGATCCCTTTGGGCAGGCGGTTCCGGGCGCTGAAGCTGTGGATGATGATCCGGCACTACGGAGTGGAGGGTCTCCAGTTCCACGTGCGGCGCCACGTGGCCCTGGCGCAGCGCTTCGCCGACTGGGTCCGCGACGACCTCGACTTCGTGCTGGCGGCGCCGGTGCCGCTCAACCTGGTGTGCTTCAGTCACCGAGCCGGTGACGCAGCAACCCAGCGGGTCATGGATCACGTGAACGGGTCCGGTCGGGCCTTCATCAGCCACACCCGCCTGAGCGACCGCTTGGTCCTCCGCGTGTGTGTGGGCCAGTCGCAGACCGAGGAGCGGCACGTCAAAGCCCTGTGGGATCTCATTCGGGAAGGGGCGGCTTCGCTCTGAGGGCCGGGCTGCGCCCGTCGGCCGGATGGGGAGTCCGAGGTTCCGCGGGTGGGCCTATCTCGGTCCAAGGTTTCAGTGCGTCGCCGTGGGTTGCCGACCATACTCGATGCTGTTGACCGGAGATGCATCAGAGAGCCATACTTATGCATACGCAAACGATGCATAAGGCGGGTGGCGGTGAGGACCACGTTGAACATCGACGACGAATTGCTCGAGCGGGCTTCGAGCATGACCGGTGTGAAGGAGAAGACCGCCCTGGTCAGGCTCGGCCTCGAAGCGCTGATCGCCAGGGAGAGCGCTCGCCGCCTAGCCAGACTGGGTGGGACCGAGAGACTCCTTCAGGACATACCGAGACGCCGGGACGTCTGAGTGCCGCTGGTCGACACATCCGTATGGGTGTCGCATCTCCGTGACGGCGACGCGCATCTGGCGCACCTGCTTGATGCGGGCGAAGTGTGGACCCACCCCTTTGTCATCGGGGAACTGTCATGCGGCCACCTGCAGAACCGCAAAGAGATCTTGGAGTTGCTCCGGCAGCTTCCGGTCGCTGCTGTCGCCAGCCACGACGAGACCCTGCAGTTGATCGAGGGCCAAGAGTTGTGGGGTGCGGGCCTGGGATATGTGGACGTCCATCTGGTAGCGGCAGCGCTCATCACGGGGCTTGGACTTTGGACTCTCGACAAGAGCCTGGGGAGGACCGCGCAACGGATCGGGTGTGGCTACGACGGTCTCTCGTGACCACGCTCTGACCCGCCGGCCGCCCGCTCCGCAGCACTCCCGTCGCCCCTCTTGGCCGCCCGCCGACCCGCTCCATTCTATTGACAGGAGGACGGCGAATTGGTCTAATGGAATAGAGGTTTGGTAGAGCGAGCGCTCTATCTAAATAGGCCGACAGCCGGGGGGCGGCACCGCCAGCCTGCAGCCCTGCCTCGGGGCACCGCATATCGTGGGCGTTTCAGGCAAAGAAGGAGGGGCTCCATCGTGAAAAGACCTGTTGTCCTGGCGGTACTCGTCCTGGTGTTGTTGGCCATCCCGTTGATGCTTGCCGCCTGCGGCGGCGGAAGCACCACGACCACGGCCGGCGGTACCGCGACGACAGCCGCTCCGGCGACCGACACCACCGCGGCCGGCGGCACCGACACCACCGCCGCACCGGCGACCGACACCACCGCCGCGGCCGCCACCGAGACCATCAAGATCGGCGCGGTCATCTGGACCCAGTGGCCCCTCGGCTACGACATGAAGCGCGGCGTCGACGTCATGGCTGCCATCGACAACGCCAACGGCGGCATCCGGATCGGCGACAAGAAGTACAAGGTCGAGTTCGACTTCATCGAGTCCAACAACGACCAGGCGACCACCATGTCGGCCGTCAACAAGCTCATCTACGAAGACAAGGTGCAGTTCCTCATCACCGAGACGCAGTATCCCGGCGCGGTCTTCGCCGAGACCGAGAAGAACAAGGTCATCTGCCTCACCGGTACTCCCATCCCGACCATGTTCGACCCCAGCTACAAGTACACGTTCCAGGGCGGCACGATGATGCAGGCCACCCCGGAAGTGGCGGGCTGGATCGCCAAGAACGTGCCGGACATCAAGAGCGTCGACCTGGCCTTCCCGGATGAAGCCGGGGGCATCGGCTACGCCATGGGCGTGAAAGCCACGCTCGAAGGCTATGGCATCAAGGTCAACACCATCAAATATCCCTCGATGTCCACCGACCTGAGCGCCGTCGGCACCCAGGTGAAGAGCGACAACCCGTCCGCCTTCATCGCCGTCGGTAACAGCGCCACCGACTCCCTGGCCTTCCAGGCCGTCGTGCAGGCCGGCTACAAGGGCCTGCTGTTCTCCACCACCACGGTCACCACCGAGACCCTCAAGACCGCCGTCCCGGCCGAAGCCCTCGAAGGCTTCATCGCCGGCGCGTGGCCGGTCGAGTTCGACCCGGCTGCCACCGACGTGGCCAAAGAGTTCAAGGCCAAATGGATCGAGATGTACGGCAAGTGGGACGGCCCCGAGATCCAGCTGACCGCCGCCTATGCGGCTCTGCGTGCCGCTCTCGCGAAAGCCGGCACCCTCGATGTCGACAAAGTCGCCGAGGTCCTGGCGACCGGTCTCACCTTCGAAGGCCCCACCGGCAAAGGCGAGATGATCCCGCGCAACGACGTCGGCATCTCCCGCACCGTGGACAACATCTCCGAGTTCTGCATCAAGAAGATCGTGGGCGGCCAGCCGACCCTCCTCCACTACATCACCCTGGAGGAAGGCAAGAGCTACCTCAACCCGGCGATCTTCACCGCCACCACTCCGAGCAGCTAGAGACAGAACCGAAGTAGTGACGGTCGTTCAGGCCTGATACGAGGGGGATGGGGTTCTTCGGAGCCCTGTCCCCCTCCTCCAACACAGACCGGACGGCCGGCCCGCAGAACGTTACCGGTAGGAGCTGCTGAGATGTCCGTGTTCTTCCAACTGGCTTTCGATGGGCTGACCATAGGCCTCATCTACATCATCCTGGCGGCCGGCCTCGTGCTGGTCCTCAGCGTGACGGAGATCTTCTTCGTGGCCTACGGCCAGTTCTACATGTGGGGCGCGTACATCGCCTGGTATGTCGTCAGCCGCTTCCACATGCCGTACGTGGTGGGGCTCGTGACCGCCATCGTCGCGACCGCGGTGATGGGGTTGGCGAGCTACCTGCTGATCTTCAAACGGATGCAGCACATGGACAACCGCTTCCTCATCACCGTGACGGGAGCGCTCGGTATCTCGCTCATCCTGGCCCAGGCGGTCCTTCCCGCCTTCGGCACCCAGCCCAAGAGCATCCCCAACGTGTTCCCCGGCGCCTTCGACGTCGGCGGGGTGCACATGGAGGTCAAGAAGCTGGCCCTCATCGGCATCGGGGTGCTGGTGACCCTCATCCTGTTCTACGTGTACGAGCGCACCAAGGTCGGGCGGGCCATGCGCGCGGTGTCGCTCAACTCGGAGGTCGCGGCGCTGCACGGCATCAACCCGTCCAGGGTGTACCTCCTCACCATGGGCGTCGGTTGTGCGCTCGCCGGTCTTGCCGGAGCCATCCTGGCCCCCGCCTACAACGTCTCCTCGGGGATGGGCAACAACGTCATCGCCACGGTGCTCCTCATGACCATGTTGGGAGGCATGGACAGCCTGCTCGGCGCGGTCGTCGGCGGGTTCATCGTCGGGGAGGTGCTGAGCTTCGGCCAGTACTACGTCCACCAGATGAACGTGGTCTACCTGTTCCTGTTCATAGGGCTGGTCATCTACTTCCGGCCCAACGGCCTGCTCGGCCACCGTACGGACCTGGGTGTCTAGGCCATGAACAACCCGGTAATCAACGCGGTCGCCGCGCGCAAGCGCCTCATAGGCTTCGTCATCCTCATCATCTTCTTCGCCTTCATACCCGCGTGGGTGAAGTCGCCCTATTACATCGACCTGGTCATCATGGTGATGATCAACGCCGGCCTGGCCATGACCTTCGTCATGATGCTCCGGACCGGCCTCATCAGCCTTGCGGTGGCCGCCTTCTGGGGCATCGGGGCCTATGCCTCGGCCATGCTCGCGATGCACGCCCACCTCTCCTTCTGGGCCTGTCTGCCGCTCTCCGTGGTCATCACGGCCCTTGTGGCCCTCATTGCCGGCTACGTGATCATCCGCAGCGCCGGGTTCACCTTCGTGATCATGACCACGGTCATCGGGATGCTGTTCGTGGTGGCCGTCGGCAACATCGGGAGCATGGGCGGCTACAACGGCGTCAGCAGCATCCCCGCGCCGGACACCCTGAACTTCGGGGCTCTCGGCAAGGTGGTCTTCGACAGCAAGGTGGACTTCTTCTACCTCGGTCTCATCATCTTCGTGGTGATAATCCTGGTGATCAACGCGTTCTACTCGTCCTGGGCGGGACGGGCCTGGAACGCCATCGGGCTCAACCCGCGACTCGCCCAGTCGATGGGCGTGAACGTCTTCCGCTACCGGCTCACGTCGTTCGTGGTCGGTTGCGCCCTCGCCGGGCTTCTCGGCAGTTTCTACGCCCACTACCAGACCTTCATCATCCCGACTGCGTTCAACCTCTTCCCGAAGACCATCTACATCCAGGTCTTCGCGGTGCTCGGCGGGGTGGGCTTCGCCACGCTGGGCCCGATCGTGGGCGCGGCCGCCCTCAGCTTCTTCAACGAGGCCTTCAGCGGCTACCCGCAGTGGGCCATCATCATCGTCGGGGCGCTCGTGCTGGTCGTCGTCGTGTTCCTGCCCAAGGGGCTCCTGAGCCTGTGGGAGGTGCCGGGGCGGATCCGCGGGTGGCGGCAGGCGCAGGCCATCAAGCGAGGGGCGGAGGCAATACCCGACGCGGTCGAACCTCTGGGGCTCGACACGGAAGGCGGTGAACGATGACCGCCGAGACCACCACCGCGCCCGCAGGCGCCGCGGCCGCCGGCGCCGCCGCCACGACCGCTGCCGGAGAGGTCCTGTTGAGGGTCGAAGAGGTCAGCAAGCATTTTGGGGGCCTCGTGGCCGTGGACCATCTGAGCTTCGAGGTCCGCAAGGGCGAGATCCTGGGCATCATCGGGCCGAACGGGGCAGGCAAGAGCACCATACTCGGGGTCATCAGCGGCTTCTATCCCGCCACGGCGGGCAAGGTGTTCTTCCAGGACAAGGACATCACCAAGCTCAAGACCCACCAGATCGTGGCGCTGGGCATCGGCCGGCAGTTCCAGACGTCCACCCTGTTCATGAGCCTGCCGGTCACCGACAACGTGTTCTACGGGTTCCACCTCGACTACAAGACGGCCATCTGGAAGCGGTTGCTGCGCTGGCCGTCGGCCCGCAGGGAGGAGCGTGAGTTCCGGCGGCGCGGTGAGGAGATCCTCGACCGGATGGGCCTCGGCGCGGTCAAGGACGAGATCACGAAGAACCTGCCTCACGGTTATCAGCGCATCCTCGGGATCTGCATCGCCCTGGCGCAGGAGCCGACGCTGCTGCTCCTGGACGAGCCCATGACCGGCATGAACGAGACCGAGATCGACACCATGCTCGAACTGGTGAGGGGCATCCGCGACAGCGGGGTCACCATCGCCATGATCGAACACAACATGACGGCCGTGATGAGCCTGTGCGACCGCATCGTGGTGGTCGATCACGGCCAGAAGATCGCGGAAGGTCTGCCGCAGCAGATCCAGGACAACGAGCAGGTGATCGAAGCCTATCTGGGGAAAGACGAGATGTTGCTCGATGAGTAACGCGGACGGCATCACCAAGACGCCCGTGCGGGCGCTCCTCGACATCAAGGACCTCACGGTCTACTACGGCAAGGCGCTCGCGCTGAGCCGGGTGTCGTTGCAGGTGAACGAGGGCGAGATCGTCTCCATCGTCGGAGCCAACGGCGCCGGCAAGACCACCTGCATCCGGACCATCTCCGGGTCGAAGCAGTCGGCCGCCGGGCAGATAAGTTTCGGCGGGACGCGCATCGATCGGATGCCTGCCTACGACGTGGTCAAGCTCGGCGTGGTGCAGGTGCCGGCGGGACGGCAGATATTCCAGTTGATGTCGGTGCTCGACAACCTCATGGTCGGCGCCCACCGGCGCAAGGACAAGGCCGGCATCAAGCGGGACCTCGAGTCGGTCTACGAGCACTTCCCCATCCTTCGGGAGAAGAAGAACCAGAACGGCGGCGAGCTCTCCGGCGGCCAGCAGCAGATGTTGGCCGTGGGCCGGGCGCTCATGGCCGACCCGAAGATCCTCCTGATGGACGAGCCCAGCATCGGCCTGTCGCCGATCCTCGTGGCCGAGGTGGGAAAGATCATCCGGGAGATCAACAGGGAGCGGGGCATCAGCATCCTGCTGGTGGAGCAGAACGCCCGCCTGGCCCTGCGGCTGTCGAGCCGGGCGTACATCCTGGAGAACGGGCGGATCGCCCTGTGCGGCGACTGCAAGGACCTGATAGACAACGACGAGGTCAAGCGCCTGTACCTGGGCGGCGGGGCCAAGAAATAGCCGGGACGGAGGGCACCACGATGGACGCGGATCTGGAGACGAGGCTGTCGCAGCTGGAGAAGCGGACGGCGGCGCTAGAGACGGAGAACCATTCGCTGCTGCGGGTGAAGGACGCGCTGGAGATCCAGAACGTGTTCTCCATGCACGAGTACTACCACGCGGCCGGCCGCCACGCCGACGAGGTGAGCGCCATCTGGGCCACCAAGACGCCCGGGCTGGCGATGGAAGAGGCGGTGCTGAACGGCCGCTACGAGGGGCTCGCCGCGGTGCGTGCCTACTACGTCGAATGGTTCGACAAGCACTTCTTCGGCGTGATGCGCGAGGCGATGCGGAAGATGTATCCCGATGTGGATCCCGGCCCGGACACGGGGCCGGCGTTCGGGGTGCGGATCCTGCACACGCTCACCACCCCGGTGATCGAGGTGGCCGAGGACCGGCAGACGGCCAAGGCGATCTGGATATCGCCCGGGTATATCGCGGCCCCGGTGGGTGACAAGCTGCGGGCCATGTGGCACTGGGACCGGTACGCCATCGACTTCGCCCACGAGGACGGCGGCTGGAAGATCTGGCACCTGTGGGTGGGCAAGGACTTCAGCACGCCGTACGAGCACAGCTGGGTGGACGACTACTTCGCGGGCCCGAACATCGACCTGAGGCAGATACCGGAGTTCCCGGAGCCGAACGCCCCGAGCATGATCACGTATGGCGGCTACGACCCGTACACGGTCGCGCCGTATGTGCCGCAACCGCCGGTGCCGTACCGCACGTTCGCGGAGACGTTCAGCTACTAGGAGTGGGAGCCGCGCCGCAGCTGCGCGGCGGCGCCACCGGTAGCCGGGCGTTCGGCGCCCGAGCCGTGGTCAGGCTGTCGGCTTCGCGGCGGCGCTCCCCGGTCCCGCCGGCTACGCGCCCGCGTCGGCGCCGCAGTCCAAGTCGCCGCGCAGGAAGGCCGCGATCGACCGCTTGAGTTCCGCGAACACCGCCTGGTCGCTCACCCCGAAGTGCAACACGTTGGTGGGGCCGAAGAAGACGAGACGCCCGAGCATCGCCGACATGTGCATCGCATAGGCCATGTCGATCGCCTTGTCCGGGTCCGGGTGCCGGATCTCGTCCCGGTGCGCCTGCAGCACTGCTTCGAGCGCCTGCCGGCGCGCCTGGTTGATCTGCTCGCCCTTGGCTCGCATCACCGGGTCAAAGGCTGACAGCATCATGAAGGCGCGTGAGAGCTCGCGCTCCTCGAGGACGTTGTCGATGAGGATGCCGAACCCGTGCTCCACGGCCTCGGTCAGTGACTCCTGAACGCGGAGCTGATCCTCGAGGGCCGAGAGGATCTTCGGCTCCAACCTGGCATGGTGGCGCGCCTGTACTGCGTGGAGGAGCGCGGTCTTGCTGGGGAAGCGCGAGTAGAACGCGCCCACCGACAACCCCGTACGCTTGAGTACGCTCTCGATCGTGAAGAGGTCGAGTTCCTCTTCCTTGAGCTGGTCCTCAGCGGCGGTCAGCAGCCGCTCCAGGGTCTCTCGGCCCGGCCGGCGGGAGGGCTCGTGATATGTGCCTGGTATGGTGTCCACGGGACCAGTATAGAGGACTCCGGGCGATAACAGAATCCTTAACAGAAGATTGATTCTCTTATCTTGCGCTTCCATAACAGAATATGTATTCTGTCAACAGAGGGGTCCGTCCCTCGCGAACGCACGTCGATGTAGAGGGGGTTCTAGTAATGAAGCGGCTATGGATCGTTCTTGCGATTCTGGTGGTCGCCCTTGCGCTGCTGGTCACGGCCTGCGGCTCGTCCGGGCAGACCACGACCACCGGTGCTGCCACTACGGGCGCGCCCACCACAGGTGCTCCGACCACTGGAGCCCCGACGACGGCCGGCGGCCCGTCCACCACTCCGGCGGCCAACAACGGGGCCAAGCCCATCGTCGCCGTGTGCCTGCCGGCGATGGACAACCCGCTGATGCTCGAGATCAAGGACACGTTCGTCAAGAACTTCGGCGCCGACTACGACGTCCAGGTGCAGAGCGCGGATGGCAACCCCAACACGCAGTCCAACCAGGTCGAGAACTACACGGCCATGAAGGTGAGGCTGCTGTGCGTCATGGCGGTGGAAGCCACCAGCCTGCTGCCCAAGCTCGAAGCCGCTCGCAAGGCGGGTATCCTCACTCTGGTCATCGGCGGGGAACCAGGCGCGTCCGGTCGTGACGCCGTCATGAAGATGGACCAGTACCTCGCCGGCGCCTACTGCGCCTGGATGGGCAAGCAGTGGGTGGAGAAGACCTTCCCGGGCGCAGCGCCCGGCTCCATCGAGACCGGCGTGTTCACGTCCCAGCTCACGACTGAAGCGGTACAGCGCACCAACGGTCTGCTGATGATCAGCGAGCCGTATCTGAAAGATTCCACCGGCGCCTACCTCGACGCACAGGGCCAGCCCATCTCCGACGAGAAGGGCGCCTATCTGGCCGGCAAGTCCGACGCAGACAGGGCTCCCAACCCGGTCTACTGCCCGGCCGTCAAGATCGTCCAGAAGTCCGACGCTGAGATGTTCCAGGCCGGTCAGACCACCATGCAGAACTTCCTTACCCAGAGCCCGAACATCCAGCTGGTGCTCGCCTACGCCTCCGACGGCGGTAATGGCGCCTCGCAGGCCATCATGGACGAGTTCGCCAAAGGCTCGAGCAGCGCGGTGAAAGACCTGAACAAGATCGGCGTGTTCGGCGTGGGCATGTTCGGCAGCGAAGCAGACGCCGTCATGCAGTCCGCCGCTGGCAAGAGCGTGTTCCGCGGCGCCATCGCGTTCGGCGGCACCGATCTCCCAGGCAAGACCTCCGCGCTGGTCAAGAAGATGCTGGCCGGCGAGCAGTACCCGGAGATAACCTGGGACGAGTTGGCCTGCGCGACCGCCGGCCCCAGCGGCCTGGTCATGACGCCGATGGTCAACCAGGGCTTCATCACCGTCAAGTAACGAAACACGGGCCACAAGACCGGACGCGAGCATGGCGGAAGACTACATAGTCGAACTCAAGGGGATCTGCAAGCGGTTCGGCGGCATCGACGCCCTCAAAGACGTCGACCTGCAGCTGAGGCGCGGCGAGATCATGGGGATCGTCGGTGACAACGGCGCCGGCAAGTCCACCCTGATGAAAGTCTTGTCGGGCGCCTACGTCGCCGACGAGGGCGAGATCTGGGTGAACGGCAAGCACGTCCACATCCGCAATCCGCAGGACTCCAGCAACCTTGGGATCGGCATGATCTACCAGGATCTGGCGCTGTTCAACAACTTCGACGTGACCAAGAACATCTTCGTCGGCCGGGAGTACACCAAGGGACCGCTCGGGATGTTCCTGGACAAGAAGCGCATGAACAAGAAGGCCGAGGAGCTCATCAAGGAGCTCAAGGTCGACATCAAGTCGCTGCGCCAGAGCGTGATGACCATGTCCGGGGGCCAACGCCAGATGGTGGCCTGCGCCCGCGCCATCGCGTTCGAGTCCAAGGTCCTCATCATGGACGAACCCACGGCTGCGCTGGGTGTGACGGAGGCCAACAAACTGCTGGGACTCATCCGCAATCTGGCGGATTCGGGCCTCTCCATCCTCCTGATCACCCAGCGCATCCCGGACATCCTGGCCATCGCCGACCGCGTGTTCGTGCTCAAGGGCGGCCAGCGCCAGGGAGTCCTGAACGTCGGCGAGATCACCCTCGACGATGTCGTCAGCCTGATCATCAAAGGCAAGGACAACTCCGTGTCCCAGCCCGTCGACGTCCAGTACAAGTCATTCGGATGAGAGCGCTATGACGGATCAACGACACTCCGACGGACAGGGCCCGGCAACCGGCGATACCGCGGCGGCTACCGCTCCCGCCTCGCCTCAGGGCCGTGGCGGCCTGAGCGGGGTCAACTGGGGCGTGCTGCGCAAGTACGCCGTGGTCCTCGTCCTGCTCCTGCTGGTCCTCCTGTTCTCGCTGGTGAACCCGCAGTTCTTCAGTGGGCGCAACTTCTACAACATCGTCACGCAGAACACCTACTTCATCATCGTCGCCATCGGACTGGCCTTCGTCCTCATCTCCGGGGGCATCGACCTGTCCGTCGGCTATCAGATGTCCCTCGTCGGCGTCATCATGGCGATGGGGATGACCAAGTGGGGCATGCCGGTGTGGCTGGCACTGATCGTCGGTCTCGCGCTCGGGACGTTCCTCGGGCTTCTGAACGGCGTGATCGTCACCCGCCTGCGCACGTTCCCGCTGATCGTCACCCTGGCGACCTCCGTGGTGTTCCAGGGTGTCTCGTACATGATCTCCAAGGCCGGCACTTATCGGAGCTATCCACAGTCGTTCCAGGACATCACCAAGTTGCGCCTGCTCGGCCTGCCCTTGGATGTGTATCTCACGGTGGTGATCATCATCATCGTCTCGGTCATCTTCTATCAGACCAAGATCGGGACGCGGGTGGTGGCGCTGGGCGGCAACGAAGAGGCGCTCCGGCTGGCCGGCATCAACACCAAGCGCTTCAAGATGCTCATCTACACCACGTGTGGCTTCTTCACGGCCATCGCGACGATCGTCATGGTCTCGAAAGCCAACTCGATGCAGTCCTCGTTCGGGCCCGGCACCGAGTTCACCGCGCTCACTGCGGCCATCGTCGGCGGCGTGAGCTTCCTCGGCGGTGAGGGCAACATCCCAGCGCTCGTGGCCGGCGTGTTCGTGCTCGCCGTGCTCGGCAACGGCATGCAACTGGCAGGCTGGAGCAGCTATGCCCAGTTCATCGTCAGGGGCATCATCCTGCTCGGCGCCGTGGCCTTCGACGAATACCAAAAGAGCCTTCGTCTTCGGACGAAGCACCGATAGTCAAAGGACGGGTCCGTGAACCTTCCCGGTGAACCTCCTCGTGAACATCCCGCCGGGCGGCCGCCCCTGGGAGCCTCGCCCTTCGGGGGTCCTCCGCCCTTCGGAGGTCCCCCTACCGGGGATCTCGTACCGCCGCCGGCCGATGTGAGCCACATCGCCCGCAAGTGGCTTGATCTTCCCTATGCGACTCTCTCGCCGGCCCAGCGGCTCGACATCTACCTTCCCGCGCACGGTGACGGTCCGTTCCCGGTGATCTTCAGCATCCACGGGGGCGCGTTCGCCATCGGCGACAAGCGGGATGTCCAGCTGTCTCCCTTCCTTACAGGGCTGGACAGAGGGTTCGCCGTCGTCAGCGTGAACTACCGGCTGAGCGGCGAAGCGATCTTCCCAGCCGGCCTGCAGGACACCAAGGCGGCCCTGCGCTGGCTCCGCGCCCACGCTGCGGAGTACTCGCTCGACACCGACCGGATCGTCGCGTGGGGCGGGTCGTCGGGGGCCAACTACGCTGTGATGGTGGGCGTCACCGCCGGAGAACCTCTGTTCGACGACCCCGTGCTCGGCAATGAGACGTTCGCCTCCGATGTGGCCTTGGTGGTGGACTGGTACGGGCCCATGGATTTCCTGACGATGGACTGCCAGCTTGCCCAGAGCTGCCTGGGGCCCGTCGACCACAACGAGCCCTGGTCGCCGGAGTCCAGGTATCTCGGGGCGAAGATCACCGACGTGCCGGAGAAGGTGAGGTCGGCCAGCCCTCTGGCGTACGTCGACGATCGGGTGCCGCCGATTCTCATCCAGCATGGGCTCATGGACAATCTCGTGCCCTATCAGCAGTCCGAGCAGTTGGCGGCGGCGCTGGCGACGGTCGCGGGAAGGGAACGGTTCGAGATCGACCTGCTGGAGGGACTTGGTCACGCGGATCCTCGGTTCGAGACGCCTGAAAACCTCGACCGGGTGTTCCGGTTCATCAAAGAACGGCTGAGCTAGGAAGGGGAAGGCGGGTCGAACGGACTCGGCCGCGGACGGCGTGGTCCTACGGCGCTACGCGTGGAACGGCGCCTCGGCCTTCTCGACCAAGTCGGTCATGACCTTGGCCGCCTCGGCCTGGTCGCCGGCGCACACCGCTTTGATCAGCGGAAGGTGGACCGCGACGACGTCGGCCGTGCGCTGATCGAACGGCCTGGTGTCGACCGGCGCGAACAACTGGCCGCGGATGGTGGCCATCGCGTGCTCCAGATACTTGTTATGAGCGGCCTCGGCGATGGCGTCGTGGACGCCCATATGCCAGCGCACAAGCGAGAGCCGGTCGGGCGCGGGCGCTTCGCAGCATGCCTCCAGGACGGCGATGTCCTCAGGCGTGCGCCGTTCCGCGGCCCGGCGGGCGATCTCCACCTCCACCCAGCGGCGGAAGTCGAGCATCTCCTCGATCTGGTGCTGGTTGGCGTGCATCCAGTCGTTCCAGCGTTTTCTGATGGTCTCGGCGTCGCTGATCCAGAAGCCGCCCTTGGAGCCGATCTTCACCACGATGAACCCGAGGGCCTCCAGGGCGCGGAGCGCGGTGCGGAGTGTCGGGCGCGAGGTGCTGAGCTGGATGGCCAGTTCCCGTTCCGACGGGAGCTTGTCGCCGGGGCCCAGCTGCCCGGAGAATATGAGGGCGCGCAAGACGTTCTCGGTCTTGTCGCTGGCGGTGACCGGCTCGGTGGTTATGCCGATGTTGCCGGGGGGGAGTATGGTCCAATGGTTTTCCACATCGAGATGGTAGCATGGGGGCGCCATGACAAGTGAGCACTTGGTAACCAAGCACGTCTATGCGGTCGGCACCGGGGATTGCCATGTCTTCCTTCTCCTCGGTCCCGAGAGTGTCGCGGTGGTCGACGCCGGTTTTCCGGGCACGTGGCCACTCGTCGAGCAGGCTCTGGGCGAGGTCGGGCGCACGCCCGGCGATGTGAGCGACATCCTGGTGACGCACTGCCATATCGACCACGCCGGCGGGCTCTCCGAGCTCAAGGAGGCGACCGGCGCCCGGGTGTGGATGCATGCCGCTGACGCCGAGATGGTGGGCAAGGGGCAGGCGTTCCGGCCCTGGAAGGCCGCTCCCGGTCTGAGGAACTGGTGGTTCGCGCGGCACGTGGTCGCCAAGTCACCGCAGACCTTCCCCCCCGTCGCCGTGGACAAGTTCGTCCGCTCCGGTGAGGTCATCCCGGTCGCGGGGGGCATCAAAGCCGTGCACACTCCCGGTCACAGCGCCGGTCACATGGTGTTCCTCTGGCCGGTGGACGGCGGGGTGCTCTTCACGGGCGACGCGGCCAACAACGTCAGGGGGCTGAACGGTCCCAACATCTTCGAGGACGGGAAGCTCGCAGCGGACAGCCTGCGCAAGGTGAGCGGCGAGAAGTTCCGGGTCGCCTGTTTCGCCCATGGGGCGCCCATCGTGGGGAACGCCGACGGGCACTTCCGCGACAAGTGGTCCGGCGCCTGAGCGGCGCGCCTTTCCCTCGTCTCACCCACACGCGCCATGCCCAGTGAACGACTGACCAAAGGCCCCGCCAGGGCCCCGCACCGCTCGCTGCTCCGGGCTCTCGGCCTCAGCCGAGCGGATACGGGGGGCGCCGGCGCGGGCGGCGGCCGGCCGCTCATCGGCATAGCCAACTCCTTCAACGAGTTCGTCCCCGGGCACATGCACCTGCGGTCCATCGCGGAACAGGTGAAGTACGGGGTGTACCAGGCGGGCGGCATCCCGCTGGAGTTCGACGTCATCGGCGTGTGCGACGGCTTGGCCATGAACCACGAGGGGATGAACTACTCCCTGGTGAGCCGGGAGGTCATCGCCGATTCGGTGGAGATCATGGCCCGGGCTCATGCGGTCGACGGGCTGGTGCTGATACCCAACTGCGACAAGGTGGTGCCCGGCATGGTCATGGCCGCGGCCCGGCTGGACCTCCCGGTGGCGGTGGTCTCCGGCGGGCCGATGCTGGCCGGCTACCACGCGGGGCGGCGCATCGAGAACAAGGACGTGCTCGAAGCCGTGGGCGCGTATTTCCGCGGGCGCATCAGCGCCGCCGAACTGGATGCCCTCGAGGACGCGTCCTGCCCCACCTGTGGATCCTGCGCCGGGCTCTTCACGGCCAACTCCATGAGCTGTCTAACCGAGTGCCTCGGCCTGGCCCTGCCCGGCGACGGGACGCTTCCGGCCGTATTCTCCGCGCGGCTGGCGCTGGCGCGGCAGACCGGGGCCCGCGCGGTCGAAGTGGCGCGGGCGGGCACGACGGCCCGCCGCTTCCTCACTCCGGAGAGCCTCGCCAACGCGCTGGTGCTGGACGCCGCCCTCGGCTGCTCCACCAATACGGTCATGCACCTCATCGCCATCGCCCACGAGGCCGGTTTCGAGATCCCGCTCGCCCGCTTCAATGAGGTGTCGGCGCGGACGCCCCACCTGGTGAAGCTCTCGCCTGCGGGCAGCTACTACATGGAGGACTTCCACAGGGCCGGTGGCGTGATGGCTGCGTTGCAGCGCCTGATGGAGGCGGGACTCATCGACGGCTCGGTGCCGGCGGTGTCCGGCGCCACCCTGGGCGAGCAGATCGCGGCCGCCCTGCCATCCGACGACGAGGTCATCAGGCCGCTCGACCGGCCGTACAGCCCCACCGGGGGTCTGGCGGTGCTGTTCGGGAACCTGGCGCCGCGCGGCGCCGTGGTGAAGGAGGCCGCCGTCCTCCCGCAGATGCTGCACCACCGCGGCCCCGCCCAGGTGTTCGACGGGGAGGAGGCGGCGGTCGAGGCCATCGCCACCGACCGTATCGTGCCCGGGAGCGTCGTGGTGATCCGCTACGTCGGGCCCAAGGGCGGCCCGGGTATGCCGGAGATGCTCACGCCCACCTCGACCCTCGCCGGCTCCGGTCTGGACGACCGGGTGGCGCTGGTGACCGACGGCCGCTTCAGCGGGGTCACCCGCGGGGCCTGCGTGGGGCACGTGGTCCCTGAAGCGGCCGATGGCGGGCCGATCGCCCTCATCCGCGATGGGGACATAATCGAGATCGACATCCCAGGGCGGCGGATAAGCCTGGAGGTGAGCGACACCGAGCTGGCGGAGCGGCGTGCCGGATGGGAACGGTCGACGAGGCCGGTCCTGCAGGCGCGTGCCGTCCCCGGAGTGCTCGGCCGCTACGTTAAGATGGTCAAAGGTGCGGACGAGGGAGCCGTGGTCGGCTGACCCGTCCGCCATATGCGAGGGCCGGCGGGGGTCCGGCTCTGTCCGAAAGAAAGGGGTCCCGGATGCGACTGCAGGGCAAAGTGGCACTCATCACCGGTGGCGGCACGGGAATCGGCGCCGCCGTCGCAAAGCGGTTCGTCGAGGAAGGCGCGAAGGTCTGCATCACCGGCCGGCGCCGCGAGAAGCTGGAGGAAGTCGCCGCGTCGCTCCCGGCCGGCGCCGTGACCATCGCCTGCGGTGACGTCACCGCCGAGGGTGGAGCGGACGCAATGGTCGCCGCCGCGCTCGGCATCAGCGGCAAGCTGGACATCCTCGTGAACAACGCCGCGATCGAACACAACAAGAACGTGGTCGACCTGGACGTCGCCGTGTGGCGGCAGACCCTCGAGAACAACCTCACCGGGCCGTTCCTCATGATGAAGGCCGCCATCCCGCACATGGTCAAGGGCGGCGGCGGGTCCATCATCAACGTGTCGTCGCTGGCCGGCGTGCGAGCCGTCCCCGGCGGGCCCGGCTACTGCGCCACCAAGGCCGGTCTCATCCACCTCACCAAGCAGGTGGCCCTCGATTTCGGCAAGAACGGCGTGCGCTGTAACGTCATCTGCCCGGGCCCGGCCCGCACCGCGCTCTTGGAGATGAACGTGGAGCCGCTCACCGAGGTGCTGCACACCGATCTGGACGGCGTGTTCGAGGCCATGTCGGAGTTCGTGCCGCTCAAGCGCATCGCCAGCCCGGCCGACATGACCGGCCTCTTCGTCTTCCTGGCGAGCGAGGACTCCGCGTTCATGACCGGGACCACCGTGATGAACGACGGCGGCATCCACGTCATCGATGCGTTCGCGCAGGGAGTGGGCACGCTGGGAGGCGAGTGGGGGTAGACCCCACGGCCGGTGAGTGGGCGCCGCCGGCCCGGCGGGCGCTCCAGGAGCAAGCCCGGAGGCGGCGTGGTTCGCGCCGCCTCCTCAGAACCCCCACATGTTCATGCCGCAGTTGGCCGGGATGGTCTGTCCCGTGATGCAGGCCGCCTCGTCCGACGACAGGAACGCGCACACCTGCCCGATCTCCGACTCCTCGGCGGGGCGGCGGAGCGAGTACATCTTCATCTCGGCGGCCAGGGCCTCGGCGTAACTGATGCCGGCCGCCTCGGCGCGCCGGCCGATCATGCCCACGAACCGGTCGCCGGCCACCGCGCCCGGCGTGATGCAGTTCACCCGGATGCCGTGCGGACCACATTCCCGGGCCAGCGTCTCGGTGAGGCCTATGAGGGCCATCTTGGCCGAGCAGTACGGGGCCCGCATGGGATAGCCCGACCGGCCATCGCCGGAGCGGCCGCCCTCGGAGCCGATCATGATGATGGACCCCCCGCGGCCGGCCGGCACCATGTGCTTGAGAGCCTCCCGGGAGGCGAGCATGCTCCCGGTGAGGTCCACCGCCAAAACCTCGTTCCACTCCGCGAGAGACAACTCCCACACGAACTTGGTGGGACCGCCGATGCCGGAGTTGTTCACCAGGATGTCGATGCCGCCGAAGGTGTCGATGCACAGCCGCACCGCGTCGACGACGTCCTGTTCGACGGTGATGTCCATCGGCGCTGCCAGCGCACCCGCACCCAGCGCCTCGAACTCGGCGACCGCCGCCTCGAGCGTCTCGCTGTGGCGCCCGGCGACGCACACGGCCGCGCCCTCCTCAGCGAGACTGCGGGCGATGGCCCTGCCTATCCCGGACCCTCCCCCGGTGACGAAGGCCACTTTGCCCCTCAACCTGTCGAACGACATGGGGTCCGCTCCTATCCGCGGGGTTTCGAATCGGGCGCCGGCCTCGCCGCGCCGTGCCCTCGCCCGGCATCATACGACATGGTCCGCTCTAGAATCCATAACGGGACTATTGACAACGTAGACTCAAAGTTATAACCTATAGACATTGGACCAAAGCAGTCCAGTCCTGCGCCGGTGGATATTCCCCCCCTTCTGCCGGGGCAGCTATGACCGGCTCGTGAGCTCAGGCTCCGAGCCGGTCCTTCTTTTCCGGGGATCCAAGCGCCCCGGCGCAGCATCTCTCGCGGGATTGCAGCAAATGGTCTACCATAGTGCCAATGCGGGTCCATGACGAGTGACGACTGGAGCGGAGATGGGCGACAGCCAGGTATTCACACCGCGCACCAAAGCGCTGGCCAAGAACATCGAGCAGATCGGGTACCACGATCTCAACGGCAAGCCCGGCTTCCAGATGGCCATGCAGGAGGTCGACGGGCGGTACTACATCTACAGCGCCACGTTCGCTCATCCGGGCTGGCATATCCTCGACGTCACCGACCCGGCCAAGCCCGAGTACGTCAAGTGGATCGACGGGCCGCCGCTCAAAGGCCAGGGCACTCCGAAGATCCAGGTGGCCGGCGGCCTCATGGTGACGGCGCTGGGCGGGACGCTCCCGTTCTTGCACGGCACCGAGTGGGGCGACCCGTTCGACCAGGGCGTCATCATCTGGGACGTCAAGGACCCGGTGAATCCCAAGAAGCTGGGCGAATGGCACTGCGGCGGCATGGGCGGGGTGCACCGCTTCTACTACGACGGCGGCCGCTACTGCCATCTGTCGGCCACGTATGACGGGTTCCGCGGCTTCATCTACGTGATCCTCGACCTCGCCGACCCCACCAACCCGGTGGAAGCCGGCAAGTGGTGGCATCCCGACCAGTGGCTGGCCGGCCAGGTGCCGCAGCCTGCGGTCCACGGCGACATCCAGCTCGACATGCTCAACCGCGCCGTGATGCACGGCCCCGCCTACCCGGTGGGCGACCTCGCCTACGTCAGCTACGGCGGCGGCGGCATGATGGTCTTGGATATCTCCAACAAGAAGGTGCCGCAGCTCATAGGGCAGCTCAAGCACCACCCGCCGCTCGCCGGCAAGATGTCCGGAGCCCGTTGCCATACGGTGCTGCCGCTCACCGACCGGCCGTACCTGGTGTTCACCACCGAGGGCGAGCGCTACCACTACTTCAACGAGAAGATCATCGCCGACTCCGGCGCCCAGCCGCTCAACATCCTGGGGATGGTGGATATCTCCGATCCGAAGGACCCGCAGCTCATCTCCGTGTTCCCCTACCCGGAGATCCCGGCCGAGTGGCCCTACGAGAACTTCACCAACATCCCCGGCGTGGGCCGCGGACCGTTCGGGCCGCACAACATCCACGAGCCGCACGGCCATCCGGCCCTCGAGGATCGCAACGACCGGCTGTACTGCTGCTACTTCCACGCCGGCCTGCGCATCTACGACCTCAGCGATCCCTACATCCCCAAAGAGATCGCCTACTTCATCCCGCCGGACCCGCCGAAATGGCTGTTCAACAACAAGACCGGCGACCTGTTCCCCGGACCGCGCATCGGCACGGCGGAGGACATCCTGGTGGACAACCGGGGCAACATCTTCATAGACACCTTCACCGACGGCATCTACGTGCTCCGCTGCACCGTCTAGGGACGGCAGCGCAGCGACACTCACAGGCGATACAAGGCATCACTTAGGAGCGACGCGATGAAAGTCCTGGGCATCTCGTGCGGACGCCGCATGAGCAACACCGAGATCATGGTCAAAGAAGCCCTCATGGGCGCGGAGGAGGCGGGGGCCGAGGTCCAGTTCCTGCGGCTGCAGGACTACTACATCAAGCCCTGCACCGGCTGCAACTCATGCGTAGTGGACCTCATGGAGAAGCACGGCGGCGGCGCCTGCGTCCTCAAGAACGACGACTTCCCGGTGATAGACGAACTCATCATGGATTGCGACGCTCTCATCCTGGGCTCGCCCATCTACGAGAAATCCCCCAGCGGCCAGCTGAAATCGCTGCAGGACCGCATGGGCCCCAGCCACGACGTGGGCTTCCGGATGATCGCCCAGAAGATCCGCGAGGAGAAGGGCATCACCACCGGCAAGGGCCCCGACCCGCGGTCCTTCAAGCCGCGCACCGCTTCGCTCATCGCCGTCGGCGGCAGCGAGTGGGACACCCTGGCGCTGCCCACCATGGGCATGTTCGCCCTCACCCACCAGATGACCGTCGTCGACCAGATCCTCATCAACTGGATCGGCCTGCCGAAGGTCGTCACCTTCCACGAGGATAAGCTGGCCCGGGCGCACCGGTCCGGCAAGCACGTGGTGGAGAGCTACAACAAGGGCGTGGACAACGCCGAGTACATCGGCGAGGAAGGCCTCTGCCCGATGTGCCACTGCAAGCTCATCGAGATCCGCAACGGCCACGACCCGTACCCGGCGGTCTGCGGCGTGTGCGGCGTCCGCGGCACCCTGACCACCGACGCCGACGGCAAGGTGTTCTTCAACGTCAAGGAAGAGGACAGGGTCCACTCCCACCTGCTGCTCTCGGGCAAGTTCGAGCACCTGCAGGAATTGGCGGACGTGTCCCTCAAGCCGCCTGTCGGCTACGAGACGGTGAACGACCGGGCCAAGAAGTACCGCGACTATCTGACCCCCATCAAGCCTCCGGCACGCGACAAGGGCGAGAAGGCGGAAGAGGGCGAGGAACTCTAGCGAGCGGCCCGCCGGTGCGGCACCCCGCCCGGCGACCGACGGCGAACCCGACGCGAAAGGACAGGCTATGGCCTACTTCCCGGAATTCCACCCGATGCGGAGCTTCATCCTGCAGAACATCCGGTCTGAGAACGACCGGCCGAAGGTGCTGCGCTGGCTGTTCAAGCAGCACGTGCCGGAGAGCATCTCGCAGTTCATGCCGTACTGCACCAAGTACGCCACCTACTACGCGATGGCCCTGCCCGAAGGCGCCCAGGACTACGGCACCTACAACGGCTTCATGACCGAGCACTACTGGCTGTTCAACATCTTCCAGAGCGCCGGCACCGGTATGCCCCGCGGCCTGGCCTTCGGCGAAGGCTACCCGGAAGACTTCATGGAGATCACCTGCCAGCCCCCGAGCAAGGTGCTGCGGCAGTCGGGTTGGCAGGGCAGCCGCGACGGCTATCACCCCATCGTCTTCTCGTTCGCACCGATCTTCTGGGAGGACGACTTCAAGGGCGAGGGCCGCTGCACCGACGACGGCGTCAACTATCGCTGGCTCTTCCTCCACAAGTATCCGGACGGCGTGTCCATCGACGAAGGCGACAAATGGTTCAAGGAAGTGTTCGCTCCCGAGATCTGCGCGAACCCCGAAGTGAACCGCATGTTCTCCAGCCGCCAACTGGACGACCCGCGCATCAACCCGTTCCACCGCATCACCGAGGTCTGGTTCGACGACTCGGAGGGGTGGCGCAAGGCGATCGTGGAGAAGGCGGCGAGCTACACCAAGCCCGCGTGGGCGACCTGGGGCCAGGCACCGTTCTTCGAGCCCTACAAGGACTTCGTGGGGATCTTCATCCTCGACCGGCCCGACTCCGACCACCTGCAGCAGTGGCGGGGGTATATCACGACGCGATAGCGGTGCGGCGCCCGCGGGGCGCGACCGTTGCGCTGGACATTCGACGGCTTCAGGGCCCGGGACGTGAGTCCCGGGCCTTTCGTTCATCCGGTAACTATGCCGTTGCATAACGCCCGTTATCAGAGCTATACTGCATCACAATGGAGAGCGGCCACGGCGCGCCGCCGAAGTCCACATCGCCCAAGGGATGCCACGCATGAACAAGTATCCGCATCTGTTCAGCCCCCTGACCATCCGCGGTCACGTCTACCGCAACCGCATCATCACAGGCCCCACCATGTTCGCGGCCGGCATCTTCATCCCGGGCTTCGACGAGGGCATCTTCTCCATGGTCGAGCGCCGGGCGGCCGGGGGCGCAGCATCCGTCACCACCGGTGAGGCGGCGGTGAACACCGAAGAGGGCGATTGCATCCTCAACTTCCCCATCGACTACGCGGTGCACGAGGGCCGCTACTTCGACGGCTACAAGGAATACGCGGACCGCATCAAGAAGCACGGCGCTCTCGCCTTTATCGAATTCGGGCACGACGTGGCCTACGCCGAGGTCAAACCGCCCTATCAGCCCTGGGGGCCCGTGGCGTTCACCAGGGAAGACGGGGTGGAGGTCCTCGCGATGGACGAGGCGAAGATGGACAAGATCATCGCCGACCTCACCCGGGCCGCCCGCTTCATGATGGCCGCAGGCTTCGACGGCATCCTGCTGCACGCAGGCCACGGCTTCCTGTTCCAGGAGTTCGTCTCGCCCCACTTCAACACGCGGACCGACGAGTATGGCGGCAGCATGGAGAACCGCGCCCGCTTCCCACTCAAGGTGCTGACCGCGCTGCGCGAGGCCATCGGCGAGGACAAGCTCATCGAACTGCGCTTCAGCGCCGAGGACGGCGTGCCTGGCGGCATGACCATCGACGACACGGTGGAGTTCTGCAAGCTCATCGACGGCAAGGTGGACATCATCCACGTGTCGAACGGCCTCAAGTGGCTGGGCTGGACCACGCATTGCTTCACCAGCATGTACGACGCTCATGGATATAATGTCCCGTTCGCGGAGCGGATCAAGCGGGCGGTCACACAGTCGAAGGTGGCGGTGATAGGCGGCATCAACGATCCCGCGATGGCCGAGGACATCATCGCGTCCGGAAAGGCCGATCTGGTGGTCATCGCCCGCCAGGCCTACGCCGACCCGGAGTTCCCCAACAAGGCCGCGGCCGGCCGCGACGATCTCATCCGGAAGTGCGTCCGCTGCTTCCACTGCTACCCGGGCGTCTACCGGGAACACGAGAGCGAACCGCCGATCCACGAGTTCGAGCCCTGGGTGCGGGCCAAGATGATGGAAGTCGTGGGCCAGTGCGCCATCAACCCGGTGTCGAACTACCACATCAATCCGTCGCTGATGCCCGCGCCCACCGGGAGCCGCAAGGTGCTGGTGGTGGGCGGCGGCGTGGCCGGGATGCAGGCGGCCATCACGGCGGCCGACCGGGGCCACAGAGTCACCCTGGTGGAGAAGTCGCCCGTACTCGGCGGCATCCTCGACTTCACCGACCACGACGTCTACAAGACCGACCTGCGCGAGTTCAAGGAGACCATCATCCGCGAGGTGGCCGCGAAGGGGATAACGGTCCTGCTCGATACCGAGGCGACTTCGCAGCTCGTGGCTGAGTTCCAGCCCGAGGCGGTCGTCCTGGCTCTCGGTTCAGAACCAATGCTGCCGCCGATCCCCGGCATCGAGAACGCGGTCGATGCGCTGGCTCTCTACAACAACCTGGACGAGGTCGGTAAGCGGGTGGCCATCATCGGCGGCGGGTTGGCCGGCTGCGAGACCGGCTTGAGCCTGGCGGCCACCGGCCACGACGTGACCGTCATCGAGATGCAGGAGCGGATGGCTCCCGAGACGTTCAGCATGCCGCGCGGCGCGCTGCTGACCGAGATGGACAAGCGGGGCATCAGGCAGATGCTCGGACGCCGCTGCACCGAGATCCTCCCGGGCGGCGTGCGGCTGGTCGACGGAGCCGGCAACGAAGAGGTCGTCGAGGCCGACACGGTGTGCGTATGCATCGGCATGAAGAGCTGCTCGGCCGCGGCGGCGACGCTGAAGGCCGCGGTGCCGGCGGGCGTACCGGTCTTCGAGGTTGGCGACTGCAACACCGTGGGCAAAGTGGTGAGCGCGACCGAGGCGGCGTATCGGGCGGGGTTGGCGATCGTCTGACGGGGAGCAGCGCGGCCGAGGCCGCGGCTGGGCGTGGGCCGCGCGGACGGATCAGGCCCGGAACGAATCGAGCAATCGCCTGAGGTTGCGGAGGAAGAGGCCATCCTCGACCAGGCGCTCCGCGCCCAAGAGTACGGCCAAGTCCTGAGCCCACGCGAACATCTGCACCGCCCAAGCGATATCTTCGGAGCGCACGTCGTCTCTGATGCGGCCCTGGCGTTTGCCCTCGTCGGCGAACTGCTCCAGCATCGCGAGCGACTTGAAGTCGTGGTAGGTCAGGCGGCCGACGGGATCGCCGTCCCGGGGGGCTCCCACTTCCTGGAAAAGTGGGCGGACGACCATGTCCAGGTTCTCTTGCGCCCAGGTGGCCTGAGCCTCGGCTATCTCCTCGAGCCTTGTCAGGACGTCGGGATCCTCGGAGGATTCGACCCAGGCCAAAGCCCGCTCGCCGGCTACCCGGTTGGCCTCGGAGATGAGAGCCGCCCGACTGTCGAAGTGCCGGTACAAAGCCCCGGGGGTCAGGCCGACAGCCTCCGCGATCCGAGCGACGGTCGTGCCTTCGATGCCTCGTTCGCTGAGGAGTCGCAGGGTCGCCTCGATGATCTCCTCGCGGCGTTCCTGCTGGCTCTTGCGCACGTGTTCTTTTACGTATCGGGCCATGCTTGACACCATACCATGGTGTCGCATACATTAGTAAAGCTCGTTTACAAGAACGCCGTTTACTTCTGCTCGGGGGGACTCGTTGGCCAAGTGGATCCAGCTTCTGGTGACCGGCATCACTGTCGGCAGCATCTACTCGCTCATCGCCCTCGGATACGTCACCATCTATCGCACTTCCCGTATCGTGAACATGGCTCAAGGAGCCTTCGTCATGTTCGGGGGGTTCTTCGCCTACTCGCTGCTCTCTGAGGTCGGGCTTCCCTACTGGCTGTCGGCCATCCTGGCGATAGTCGGGGTCATGGTGCTGTCCGCGGTGATGTACCTGCTGGTGCTGCGGCCGCTCGTCAAGATCTCGCTGGTCTCGATCATCCTGGCGACCATGGCGCTCAGCATCCTCTTCGAGAGCTTCTCGCTCATCCGGTGGGGAGGGTACGGTAAGAGCGTGCCTGCTTTCAGCGGGGACAAGGCGCTCTTCATCGGGAAGGTCGCGGTCTTCCCGCAGAGCCTGTGGGTGATCGGCCTGATGGTGGTCGTGCTCATCGGGCTGTGGGCGCTCACGAACCGCACTCTCATCGGCAAGCAGATGACGGCCACCGCCAACGACCCCGGTGCCGCAAGCCTCTCGGGTATCAACACCGGCCGGATGATCATCCTGGCCTTCGCCATATCGGCGGCCATCGGCGCTCTGGGCGGGATCGCGGTGGCGCCCATAAACTCGACGAACTACCTGTCCGGTGGTATCTACGCGCTCTCGGGGTTCGTCGCGGCCATCCTCGGGGGCTGGGGTTCGAGCACCGGAGCGGTGGTCGGTGGGCTGGCGCTGGGGATCATCCAGTCGCTGGTGACCGGCTTCCTGCCGGCGGGCTACCAGGATGCGGTGGCCTACGCCATCCTCATACTGGTGTTGTACTTCCGCCCGGGCGGGTTGCTGGGTATGCCGTCGACCGAGGGTGAGGCCTGATGAAGACGGTCGAAACCCAAGCGCCTTCCACCCGCGGCTCGTTCTGGGTGCGCCGCCGGGCGCTGCTCCTGAAAGCGCTCCTCGTCCTCATCCTCATCGTCTGGCCGCTCCTCTATCAGAACGGCTACACCATGCGCATCATGACCACCGGCGGGCTCTACACGCTGCTCACCGTGGCTGTCGTGGTGATCCTCGGCCAGGCCGGCCAGCTCTCCTTCGCCCACTCGGCGTTCTACGGCATCGGCGCCTACACCGCGGCTCTCCTGGCTATGAAGGCGCACGTACCCACGTTCGCCGCGCTTATCATCGGCGCGCTGGTCTCGGGCGTGATCGCCCTGGTGGTCGGCCGGCCGGTGCTCAAACTGCGCTACTTCTACCTGGCGCTTGCCACCATCGGCCTCGGGCAGATCTTCCTGGTGCTGGTCACCCAGTTGCGGACGGTGACCGGCTCGACCATGGGCCTCGCGCCTGTCCCGAACCTCAGCATCTTCGGGTTCAAGTTCGCGTCGAACCTGCGCCAGTACTACCTGGTGTGGGTGGTCGCGGCGCTCATCATCATCTTCATCGACCGGGCGCTCAAGTACCGCATGGGGCGCGCCCTGCGCGGCATCGCCACCAGCGAGATCGCCTCCTCGAGCCTTGGCGTGCGGACCACGAACTGGAAACTGCTCGCCTTTGTCACCAGCGCGGTCATCTGCGGCCTCGCCGGCGGGCTGTTCGCGTTCATCACGCTGGCCATCACTCCCGGTTCGTTCACGTTCACCACGGCCATCCTGCCCATCGTCATGATGATGCTGGGCGGCGGCACGGTATGGGGCGGGGTGGTCGGCGCGATCATCATGACCTGGGTGGTCAACGGCTTCACCAGCATCCAGCAGTACACCGGGGTCGCGTACTCGATCATCATGGTGCTCCTGCTCATCTTCCTGCCCGCCGGGCTTGCCCTGCGTCCCGACCAGCGCGCCCGCCTGAAGGCCTTGTTCAAGAAAGAGAAGCTGCGCGAGGCGCCGGTGACGCACGACCCCCCGACCGCCCCGGGACCGCCCCCGGCCGCCGGATCTGCCGCGGCCGCTGAGGGCCGCCGCCCCTCCACCGGTGAGATCCTCCTCGAGACCGAAGGTCTGTCGGTCTACTTCGGCGGCCTCAAGGCGGTCGACCAGGTGACCCTGCAGGTGCCGGAGGGCGGTATCGTCGCGCTCATCGGGCCGAACGGCGCCGGCAAGACGACCTTCTTCAACGCCGTCAGCCGCCTGCAGAAGCTCACCGCCGGGACCGTCCGGTTCGCCGGGAAGGACGTGACCCATCTGTCCACCGCCGACACGGCTCGCTTGGGGATGGCCCGCACCTTCCAGAACCTGCGTATCTACCCGAACATGACCGTTCTCGAGAACGTCCTCGTCGGCTGTCACCGCCACGAACGCTCGGGCCTGTGGGCCGGCGGCTTCGGCCTCCCGCACCAGCGCCGCGAGGAGAAGCGCTCCCGCGAGCGGGCCCTGCAGGCTCTCGCCGCCGTGGGCCTCGAGGCGGCCGCGCCGTTCCCCGCCGCGAGCCTGCCCTATGGGCAGCAGCGGTTGGTCGAGATCGCCCGGGCCTTGGCCTCCGAGCCCCGCCTCTTGCTGCTCGACGAACCCGCAGCCGGCATGAACGGCGCCGAACGGGCCGACCTTATCAGGCGCATCCGCAGCATCAACGCCTCCGGGATCACCGTGCTGCTCGTGGAGCACGACATCGAACTGGTCATGGGCATCTCCGAGAAGGTCTACGTGCTCGACTATGGGCGCCTCATCGCGCAGGGCCGGCCGGAGGAGATCCAGAAGGACCAGGCCGTGATAGAGGCGTACCTCGGCGTCAAGCAGGAGCGCGTCGATCTGTGCCAGACCCGAGACTTGCTCTCCGGTAGCTGTCCCGCGCCGGAAGACCTGCTAAGCATCAGCGGCCTGACCACCTCCTACGGGTCCATCGAGGCTCTGCACGGCGTGTCGCTCACGGTGGGCAGGGGCGAAGTGGTGGCCGTGCTGGGCGCGAACGGTGCCGGTAAGACGACCCTGCTCCATACGGTCTCGGGTCTGCTGCGCGCCAAGGCGGGTCATATCGTGTACCAGGGCGCGGACATCACCCGGCTGGCGCCGGAGAAGATCGCCGCCCGCGGCCTCTGCCAGGTGCCGGAAGGCCGGCGCCTCTTCCGCGAGTTGTCGGTGGAGGACAACCTCATCGTGGGTAGTTCCGGGCGCAAGGACCGACGCAGCACGCTGGCCGACGATATCGCCTATGTCTACGAATTGTTCCCGGTGCTGGGCGAGCGGCGGAGGCAGCCTGCTGGGACCCTGTCCGGGGGCGAGCAGCAGATGTTGGCTATCGGGCGGGCACTGGTCGGCAAGCCGCAACTGCTCCTTCTCGACGAGCCTTCCATGGGTCTTGCTCCCCTCGTGGTCGAGCGGATCTTCGAGGCTCTGTCCAAGCTCAATAAAGACGGGCTGACCATGTTGATGGTGGAGCAGAGCGCCGAGATGGCGCTCTCGCTGGCCCATCGGGGTGTCGTCCTTCAGACCGGTTCGGTGGCTGTGGCCGGCCCGGCAGAGGACCTGAGATCGGATGATCGCGTGCGGGCGAGCTATCTGGGGGCGGCCCTCTGAGCCGCGCAGCACGCTTTCAGCTAGGCAGGGAAAGGGATCTGGTTCGAGTGATTCGAAAGGGAGGTAGGGGAACATGAGAAAGCGCTACATGGTGGCCGGTCTTCTCGTGGTGCTGCTGGTAGTCGCTCTGGCGACGGTGGCCTGCGGCGGCACGACGGCCACGACGACCACGGCGGCGGCGCCGAGCACCGAGACCACGGCTGCTCCCAGCACCGAGACGACCGCCGCGCCCAGCAGCGATACCACGGCTGCTCCGAGCACCGAGACCACGGCAGCGGCTGGACCGGCGACGGGCGAACCGATCAAGATCGGTCTGTCCAACAGCCTCACCGGCAGCGGCGCGGCCCCGGGCGCGTCGTTCGGCAACGGCATCAAGCTGCAGATCGAGTGGGTGAACCAGAACGGCGGCATCAACGGCCGTCCGCTCCAGCTCGTGGAGTACGACGACAAGTCGGACGTCCCGACGCTGATCGCCAACCTGAACAAGCTGATCCAGCAGGACAAAGTCTTCGCGACCATCGGCCCGTTCGTTCAGTACGGCCAGGAGCCGGCCCGCCAGGTGGCCGAGCAGAACAAGGTCCCGATGGTGGGCGACGGTCCCGCCACCCTTGACCAGCTCAAAGGCACGCAGTACCAGTGGAGCGTCATGACCGCTGCCGGCCCGCCGCCGCAGGCTGACGCTGTCGACAAGGTCATCAAAGCCAGCGGATGGAAGAACGTCCTCGGTCTGGCCGACGTCCTCAACATCGACCAGGAGACTCTTGTGCTGGTCGGCGAGAAAGCTTCCGCCGGTGGCTACAAATTCACCAAGATGGCCGACACCTTCGGCTTCGATCAGCAGGACTTCCAGCCCATCCTCAACAAGATGATGGAGCAGATCAACACGCTGAAGCCGGATGCCATCGTCCTGTACGTCAACCCGATCGCCTTCCCGGTGATCTACAAGGGCCTGCGTGGTCTCAACGTCACGCTGCCCATCCTGGCCGGCACGGCCTGCGCCCACCCGGCGATCTTCGCCCAGGGCCCGCAGGCGGTCGAAGGTGCGTTCGTCATGGACTCCGGCGGTAACGTCAACCCGGCAGCCCTCCCGGACAGCTGGCCGACCAAGGCCCTCCAGCTCGACTTCGCTCAGCGGTACCAGGCTAAGTACAACGCCGCACCTGACTTCTTCGCCGCTGACGGCGCCGACACGGTCAACGTCCTTGTTGCCGCCATGAAAGCGGCTGGCGAGGTCGATCAGGCCAAAGTGGCCCAGGCTCTCATCAACCTTAAAGACCTACCCACGCTCGAAGGCATCATGAGCTTCGCCCCCGATGCCACCTCCATGGGTATCCACGGGAACATGGTCGAGTGGCAGGTGAAGAACGCGCAGTTCGAGTTGGTCGGCACGATCAACTAGCCAGTCTGCCCTAGGAGGAGGCCCTCCCCCCTGATAACCTCCTCCATCCTGTCCCGGGGCCGGCCATCTCCGGCCGGCCCCGGGCAACACTTTCGCCCCCCATCTCACGTAAGGGAAGTCGATGAACGACCAGCCAGGCGCGCTCTACGCCGAGCGCGAGCAGAGATTCAACGACATCGTCGCGCTCAAGAAGCCGGACCGGATCCCGGTGATGCCGCTGGTGACGCACTACTTCCCCACGAAGATCAAGGGGGTGTCCAACCGGGACGCGGGCTACGACAACCAGCTGCGTTACCGGTGTATGAAAGAAGCCGACCTGGAGTTCGGCTGGGATTGGGCGGCTCCCAACGGCCTCTTCCCCTCGCAAAGCATGGAGGCCCTCGACGTCAAGCAGGTCAAGTGGCCGGGCGGCGACCTTTCGGACGATTCGCCGTTCCAGTTCAACGAGGACGAGTATCTGCGGGAAGACGAATACGACGCGTTTCTCGCCGATCCGAACGGCTTCACCATGCGGGCGATCCTGCCACGGGTGGCCGGCAAGCTGGCCGGCCTCGGCCAGATCCCTCTTCCGCCCACTCTGTGGTTCTCCAACGCCTACAACCTCATGGCAGCGGGTGGCAACATCCTGTCCGCGCCGCCGCTGCGCATCGCGCTCAAGGCGCTGCTCGACCTCACCGACTCGGTGGAGGCCAACAATGCGGCACTTGGCGCCCACGTCGGGGAGATGGCCGCGATGGGCTACCCCTACGGCTACGCGGCGGTCACCTCCTGCGCCTTCGACGTGGTCTCGGACTTCTTCCGTGGGCTGCGGGGCGGCAGCCTCGATATCTACCGCAACCCGGACAAACTGCTGGCGACCATCGAGCTCATGCATCCATCGTGCATCGGACTCTCGGTCGCTGTCGCCCGGATCACCGGCAACCCGCGCGTCTTCATCCCGATGCACCGCGGCGCCGACGGCTTCATGAGCGAGGAAGCCTTCGAGAAGTTCTACTGGCCGACGTTCAAGGCGCTCATCGAGGCGCTGATCGCCGAGGGGCTCACCCCGATGCCGCTCTTCGAAGGGGGCTACACCTCGCGCCTCAAGTATCTGGCGGAGTTGCCCGCGGGCAAGATCGCCGCGCACTTCGACCACATCGACCGCAAGAAGTTCAAAGAGGTCTGCGGTGACGTCATGTGCTTCTGGGGCAACGTGCCGGCCTCTTTGCTCTGCACCGGTACTCCGCAGCAGGTCAAGGACGACGTCAAGGAGCTCGTCGACCTCTTCGGCGACACCGGGACCCTCATCATCGACGGCAACCAAGGCATCCCAGACGAGGCCAGGCCGGAGAACGTACTTGCCATGCGCGAGGCCGTCGAGGAGTACGGTAGGCTGTGATCAAGGCGGCAATCCACAAGGAGTGGTGACATGGACTCGTTCGAAAAACTGCACCGAGCGATAACCCTCCAGCCGACGCCGGAGATCCCGGTGTACCCGCACATCGTGACCTTCGCCGGGCGGTGCGCCGGCATCACCCAGGAACAGCTGTTCAGTTCCAACAAGGTCTGGCTGGACGCCTACGACAAGACCATCGCGCGCGTCGGCAAGCCGGACGTGATCTTCCCGCTGAACCCGTTCGACACCGCATACATCGAATCGATGCGGGTGAAGCTCCCGGGCAAAGAACTCGGCCCCGACGAACCGTTCCAGTTCGTGGAGGACGAGTTCATGCTCGAGTCCGACTACGACATGATCCTGGAGAAGGGCTGGGGCACCTATAGCACCGACTTCATGAAGCGCATCCAGAACCCGCCGCTCTCCGGACCGCTCTCCAGCCTGCAGGTGGTGTTCGGCTTCATGCGTGCCGGCATGAACACCGGCAAGAACATCAAGCACTGGAAAGCCGCCGGCATGCCGGTCATGTTCCACACCGGCGTCGCCCCGGCGTTCGACGTCTTCTCGCTCAGCCGCTCCCTGCGCCCCTTCTACATGGACCTGTTCCACAACGTGGACAAGGTCAAGAAGGCCGTCGATGTCGCCACCGACGCCATCATCAAGATGGGCATCGCCAACGCCAAACGGGCCAAGGGTGACCGGGTGGCCATCTTCGCCATGCGCTCCAGCGCCAGCTTCATCTCGCCCAAGCTCTTCGACGAGATCTCGTTCCCGGCGCTCAAGCGGATGGTCGAGGCTTACCACGCGGCCGGGCTGGTCTCGATACTCCACTGCGACGGCAACTGGGACCTCATGATCCCGCGGTTCCTGGAATTGCCCAAAGCGAGCTACGTGGTGGAGTTGGACGGGGCGACCGACATCCGCAAGGCCCGCGAGGTGCTCAAGGGCCACGGCTGCATCAAGGGCGACGTCCATCACGCGAAGCTGGCTCTCGGCACGGTCGAGGAAGTCAGCACCTACTGCCGGGAACTCATCGACTTCATGGGGCACGACGGCGGGTTCATCCTGGGCTCGGGCTGCGAGGTGCCCATCACTGCAAAGGTAGAGAACGTGGCGGCCATGATCGCCGCCGTGAAATAGGAGGAGATACGTGAGCAAGAAGATCGTCGGCCTCTCGTGCGGCCGGAAGAACTCCAACAGCGAGATGCTGCTGAAGGCCGCCCTCATGGCCGCGGAAGAAGAGGGCTGCGAGACCGAGATCATCCGTGCGTTCGATCACAAGGTCACGCCGTGCAACTCCTGCTGGACCTGCCTCAAGACCGGCAAGTGCGCCAAGGACGACACCGACTGGATCCTAGAGCAGACCCTGCTCAGCGATGCCGGCATCATCATCTCGGCCCCGGTGTACCACCTGCGCGCCTGCAGCTACCTGATGATCATCGCCGAGAAGACCAACCACCTGTTCCCTCGTAAGCCGAACATCTTCGAACGCAAGCGCCCGGGTGCGGCCATCTCGGTGGGCGGCTCCGGCTACGACGGCTGGACCAGCCTGGGCCTGCCGACCATCAACCTGTTCCTGCAGCACTTCGCCACCCTCGTCGACCAGGTGCAGGTGGACCACTGCGCCAACATCGCCGCTGCTCTGACCCCGGATAACGCCTGGGCCATCGAGCGCTGCCGCCAGATGGGCAAGAACATGGCCAAGACCTTGGACACGCCCTTCGAGGACTGGAAGTTCCTGGGCCAGGACACCCCGGTCGCCTGCCCGGTGTGCCACTGCAACGTCATGTACATCGAGAAGGACTTCCCGGAGATCATGTGTCCCACCTGCGAGGTGCACGGGATCATCTCGCCTGACGCGAACGGGAAATACTCCGTGGCATGGAACCAGGACGACGTCCGGGAGCCGCGCTTCTCCGGACCCAAGGAAGCCCATCACCTGCACTGGATCATGGAGCACGAATGGGTGGACGAGCCCAAGCAGCTCGCCCTGCCCGAGGTGCAGGCCAAGATCGCCGAGTACACGGCGTGGGGCAACTACATCTCCGCGCCCAAGAAGCGATAGGCCGCTGCAGCCGGGTGAACGGATTCGCCGAGCGCGAGAAGCGCATCAACGACGCCATCGCTCTGCGCAGGCCCGACCGCGTACCGGTGTGGCACGGAGTCCCCGGGCCGTACCCGGCTGAGCGTCTGGGGATCACGCCCGAGCAGCAGATGACCGACATCGACGCGTCGCTCGAGGCCAACTACCAGACGGCGCTCCACTACGACTCGGACATGGTGGAGCTGATGCCGCCCATAGGCGCCACCCTGGCGCCCGCAGGCTACAGGCACCTCAAATGGGCCGGCCACGGGTTGGCGGCGAGTTCCGGCTGGCAGTTCGTAGACGAAGAGGTCATGAAGCCCGAGGAGTACGACGAGCTGATATACGACCCGTCGGACTTCATCGTGCGCAAGTACTGGCCGCGGTCGTACAGCCGGTTGGCCGGGCTGGCGGGTCTGGCGCCGCTCCGCGAGGGGCAGGGCTATTTCGCCGGGCCGTTCGCGTTCGCGGCCTTCGGTACCCCCGCCGGCATCGAAGCGCTCGACGCGTTGCGCGAAGCCGGCGCCGCGGGTCTCAAGACGGTGATGGCGCTCGGCGCGCACGGCAAGCGGTTGGCCGAGGCCGGCTACCCGATGAGCTGGAGCGCCTTCGGGGCCGCGCCGTTCGACCTCATCGGCGACTTCCTGCGCGGCCGCAAGGGCGTGATGCTGGACATGTTCCGCTGCCCGGAGAAGCTCGAGGCGGCGGCCGAGAAGATGCTGCCCATGGCGGTGGAGATGGCCGTGCGCGGCGCGGCCATGTCGCACAACCCGCGGGTGTTCATAGCCATCCACGGGGGAGTCGAGGGCTTCATGTCGCTCGACCAGTACAAGCGCTTCTACTGGCCGACTCTGCAGCGGTTGCTGACCGCGCTCGCCGAAGCGGGGTTGAACCCGTTCGTGCTGGTGGAGGGTGGCTCGAACTCTCGGCTGGAGACCATGGCCGACGTCCCCGCGGGCAAGGTCTGCTACTGGTTCGACCATGTGGACATGCGGCGGGCCAAGGAGGTCCTGGGGCACCGGGTCTGCATAGCCGGGAACGTGCCGGTGGCGTTGCTCAAGGTCGGGTCGGCGGACGACGTCCGCGCCTACTGCAAGGACCTCATCGATACGGTCGCGGTGGACGGCGGGTTCATCATGGGCTCGTCCGGACAGACTGAGGACGTGAACATCGACAACGTCAAGGCCATGGTGGACTTCACCAAGGAATACGGAGCGTACTGAGATGACGCCGCCCCCGGTCTTCTTCGAGAGGTTGCAGCGCCTGCAGACCGCCGTCGCCTGCGGCACGCCGGACCGGGTGCCGCTCTCGCTCGTCATGGACGCCTTCGCCGCCCGCACGATGGGCGTGACCATCGCCGACTTCGTAAAGGATGTCGATCTGGCAGGGCGTTGCATGCTCGGCACCATGGAGAAACTGGGCGACGTCGACTCCATCCAGTTCGGCGTGTACACCCCCGCGGTGCTCGGGATGTTGTGGCTGTCGCCGGTCAAGCTGCCCGGGCGCGAGTTGCCGGACAACAGCCTGTGGCAGTTGGACGAGCAGGTCCGCATCCAGCGTGAGGACTACGATGCCATCCTGGAGATGGGCTGGCGGCCGTGGTTCCGGCAGTATGTCGGGAAGTACCTGGGGGAGGCGGCCGCAGCAGGCGCCGCCCTGCAGGAAGCCGGCCCCCGCTTCGCCGCCGAGTACATGGAGCGCGGCTACGTGGTGTTCTCACCCATGACGGCCGACCACCCGTTCGAGCACCTGGCCGGCGGCCGCACCGTTAAGGAGTTCACCCTCGATCTCTTCCAGATCCCGGACAAAGTCCAGGCGGTCCTGGACCTGATGATGGCCGACTCGCGCGAGCGCATCCGCGAGACGGTGCGCGCCATCGGGCAGCCCATCGGCTACTGGGTGGGGAGTTGGCGCACCGCGCCGGAGTTCCTGTCGCCACGCCTGTGGGACCGCTTCGTGTGGCCGTACATGAAGGAGATCGTGGAGATCGTGGCCGAGGAGGGCGGCATTCCCGTTCTCCACTACGACGCCGACTGGGACCGGGAGATAGAACGGCTGCTGGACCTCCCCGCGCGCCGGTGTGTCCTCGCGACCGACAGCAAGACCGACATCTTCCGGGCGAAGAAGATACTCGCCGGGCACATGTGTCTTCTGGGCGACGTCCCGCCTGCGCTTCTCAGCCTGGGGACCGTGGCCGACGTCCGGGCCTACTGCGACCGCCTTCTCGACGAGGTCGGGCCTGACGGCTTCATCATGGCGATGGGTTGCTCCATCCCGCCCGAGGCCAAGTTCGAGAACGTCAAGGCGATGGTGGATTCGGTGCACCGGTAGGACAAAAAGGTTAGCGACCTTAGTACTGTACCAAGGGTACTGTTGTTTCTTCCCCCTCCATTCGCTAGCATCTAGCCGTTCGGTTTCACACGTGCGTCCGCGCCATATCCGCAACTGGCGCCGCGCACGGCTTGGCGTGTAGAGAATCGTTCATCCGGGGGGTGCCGATCGTGCGACCTACTAGTGGCTGGCTGCTGCGTTCGATCATTTTCGCGTTCGTGCTCGTGGTGCTTCTGGTGGTGATGTCCAGCTCTGCATGGGCCGGGACCCGCTATGAGCAGACCAACGGCAACCTGCTCTCTTTTGGGACGTGGACCACGGCGTCCAGTGCTTCGTACTCCGGAGGGAGCCTGGTGACGGCCGACTCCGCGGCTTCCAAGATCGCCATATTCAACGGCACTCAGATCTCGATCATCGCCACCAGGGGACCTAACTACGGCCAGTTGCTGGTGGCGGTGGACGCGGGCGCCCCGGTCACGGTGGACCTCTTCAACTCGTCGGTGCCCGCCTACAAGTCGACAGTCTGGACGAGCCCCGTGCTCGCGAGCGGTGTCCACACCCTCAGGGTGGAATACGCAGGCACCAAGAACGTGGCGGCAAGCGCCACCACCGTCAACATCGACGCCTTCGACGTCACCGGCACGCTGATCGCGCGGACGGTGAAGGTCTCCGCGGCGACTTCGTTGGCCTCGAACACCACGCTCTCGCCGGCGTATGTGTACGTATACAACGGCCAACTCAGCGTGCCCGTGGGCAAGACCCTCACCATCCTTCCCGGCACCATCGTCAAGATGAAGTACGCCTCGATCGCGGTCACGGCGAACGCGGCGGGCACCGGTCTGGTAGCTAAAGGGACCGTGGCCACGCCCGTGATGATCACCTCGTTCCGCGACGACAGCCTGGGCGGCGACTCCAACGGGGACGGCGTCTCCGCCGGCGGACCGGCCGACTGGAACGGCATACAGGTAAACGGCGGCCGGGCGACGATCGACCGGGCAAAGATCTCGTATGCGTCGACAGGCGTGGACGCCCTCGGGAGCACCGCGCCGGTCGTCACCATGAGCAACAGCACCGTCAAGGGCTGCTACGACGGTCTCGACGCCATCGCCACCACGGTGCTGAGCCTGAGCAGCAACACCTTCTCCAACAACACAGACTGGGGAATCTACCTGTACGGCCTCAACCCCTTGTGGGGCATCCCGGCCAACCAGACGTTCAACGGTAACGGCCATGCGAACGCCATCCGCGTCGGCTCGGGCACCGTTTCCGGGTCCAAGACGCTGCCGGCCTTCCCGTATGCCTACTACTTCGAGACCGGTGACGTCGGGGTCGCCACCGGCGCCACCCTGACCATCTCGGCCGGCGCCAAGCTCAAGTTCAAATACAACAAGTTGACGGTGGCCGCCACGGCCGCCGGTACCGGCCTGATCGTCAACGGCACGTCGGGCAACCCCGTGATCCTCACCTCGTGGAACGACGACAGCGTGGCGGGTGACTCCAACGGAGACGGCGCCGGCACCGGCACCCCGGCCTCATGGACGGGTATCGTCCTCCTCACCGGGGGGCGCGCCGACCTCGACTACGCTGACGTGCGGTACGCCAGCACCGCCATCGACGCCCAGGGCACCTCGAACCTGGCGCTGACGAACTCGAAGCTCCAAGGCAGCTACGACGGTCTGGATGCGGCGGCCGGTGCCGTCCTGAGTCTGGCGACGAACACCTTCTCCAACAACACCGACTGGGGCATCTACCTGTACGGCCTCAACCCTCTGTGGGGGATCCCGGCCAACCAGACATTCACCGGTAACGGTCACGCCAACGCCATCCGCGTCGGCTCGGGCACCGTCTCCGGGTCCAAGACGCTGCCTGCGTTCCCGTACGCCTACTACTTCGAGACCGGTGACGTGGGGATCCCCAGCGGCGCCACCCTGACCATCTCGGCCGGCGCCAAGCTCAAGTTCAAGTACAACAAACTGACCGTGGCCGCCGCGGCGGTCGGCACAGGCCTGATCGTCAACGGGACTTCCGGCAGCCCCGTCTACATCACCTCGTGGAACGACGACAGTATCGCGGGTGACTCGAACGGCGACGGCGCCACCACCGGCAGCGCCGCCTCGTGGACGGGCATCCAACTCCTGAACGGCCGCGCGGACCTCAAATACACGAGGGTGCGGTTCGCCGGTACGGGTGTGGACGTGACGGGCACCGGCAACCTGACTGCGACGAGCTCGACCTTCCAAGGCAGCGACTACGGTATCGAGGCCGTGGCCACCGCCGTCCTGGCCCTGACGACCAACACCTTCTCCAGCAACACCGACTGGGGCATCTACCTGTACGGTCTCAGCCCCGTGTGGGGCATCCCGGCCAACCAGACGTTCAGCGGCAACGGCCATGCGAACGCCATCCGCGTGGGCCCGGGCACCGTATCCGGGGCCAAGACCCTTCCGGCCTTCCCGTACGCGTATTACTTCGAGACCGGCGACGTCGGTGTCCCCAGCGGCGCCACCCTTACCATCGCCGCCGGTGCGAAGCTCAAGTTCAAGTACAACAAACTGACGGTCACCGCCAACGCCGTTGGGACCGGTCTCATCGCCAAGGGCACCAACACAAGCCCCGTCATCTTCACCTCGTGGAACGACGACAGCGTGGCGGGCGACTCCAACGGAGACGGCGCCAGCACCGGAGGCGCGTCGGACTGGAACGGCATCACCATCACCGGCGGCCGCGCGTCCTTCGACCGGGCGAGGGTGCTCTACGCGAGCGAGGGCCTGACCGTGTCCTCGAACATCAACCGGGCGAACGTGAAGGTCCTCAACAGCGTCTTCAGCTACAACGACACCGGTGTCGACGCGAACGCCTCCGATCTGGTCATCATCGGCAACACCTTCAAGTCGAACGTCAGCTACGGCATATTCAACGAGTCCGGATTGACCGGTTCTTTCCCGGACTTCATCGTCAACGCGGCCGGCAACTACTGGGGCACCAGTTCGGGCCCGTCCACCAACTCGTCGCTCTATATCGGCACGGGTGACAAGATCAACACGTACACCAACGGTTCCGGCCAGTCGAGGCCGATGGTCAGCACGACGCCGTTCATGACCTACGCGAAATCCCAGGCCTACACGGCGTGGCAGACGTTCAAGGACTCCGAGGTCAAAGGGGTGTGGCCGAACGTCTCCAAGGGCTCCCTCCTGGAAGACATGCTCAAGAAGATCAACGACCCGACCCTGGTCAACCAGAAGAACACCCCCTGGTGCGGTCCTGCAGCCATAGTCCACAACCTGCTGCTGCGCGATCCCACGTTCTACGTGAACGCCATCAAGGAACTCTACGAGACCGGCCACCTCACGGGTAAGGCCGCGGTGGTGTACACGCCTCGCGACAGCTTCATCACGGCGACGCCGCCGAGCACCACCAACGACCCGTCGCTCGCCGACTGGTTCCTGCTCGGGGCCCTGCGCGACGCGAGCAACGTCCTGTTCCCCGCCGAGAACGAGAGTGCGTTCCTCCGCGACATCGCGGGAATCACGTTCCCCGACGAGATGCAGGAATGGTGCAAGCAGATCCTGGGTCTGCCCACCGCCTCTGCGGGCACGCTCTACTCCGCCGGGCTGGGCGGAACGAAGGGTCTGGCTCTCAAGAACGCGGACACCGACAACCTGCTCACCAAGAACGGGGCCATCTTCCTGCTGGTCGACGGCACGATCTTCGAAGACGTCACCGGCATAGTCCCCGGCGCCCACTCGTGGTACGTGCCCGCCTATCCGAACCACTGGATCGAGTACGACGGCGGCCTCGACGCCGTCCTCGACCCGCTGTCCTTCCACATGAAGTTCGACTGGTGGTCCTGGGCGCGGACCGGACGGACGAGCTTCGACATGATGCAGTTCGGCGCGCTGCTCTACGACATCGTCAGCGGCAGGAAGTGACAGACACCGTGCACCTCCGCCGGGCTTTCTGAGCCTCGGTGAGAAGGGAGGCCCCCTCCGTCCGGAGGGGGCCTCTCGCTATAATGGGCGGCTGACCAACATCAGAGGCAAGGGGAGACAAGCGGTGAGACCGGACGGGGCTGTGGCAGGCGGGACGCGTGAAGGCGGTCCTGGACCGGGCGGGGCCGACAACGGCCATCCCCGCAAGTGGTTCATCCTTGTCGTGGTCGCGTTGGGCATGTTCATGGCCCTGCTCGACTCCACCATCGTCAACATCGCCATCCCCGCGGTGGTCATCGACCTCAAGACCAGCATCTCCGTGGTCTCCCGGGTGCTCAATGCCTACAACATCGGGTTGGCGGTGTTCTTCCTGACCTTCGGCCGCCTCGCCGACCGTTTCGGCCAGCGGCTCATCTTCGTCTTCGGCATCGTGCTGTTCGGCGGCTTCTCGTTGGCGTGCGGCCTGGCCCCGAACATCGGCTGGCTCATCGTGTTCCGGGTGGGGCAGGCCGTCGGTGCGGCGGCCATGGTGCCGGTCTCGCTGACCATCCTCATGAGCGCGTTCCCGCGGCATCAGCACGGGATGGCCACGGCTCTCTGGGGCGTCATGGGCTCGGTGGCGGCGGCCGTGGGACCGACGCTCGGCGGGGTCCTCGTCCAATACGCCTCGTGGCACTGGATCTTCTTCGTAAACGTGCCCATCGCGGCCGTGGCCCTCGCCGCCACGTTCTGGCTGGTCCCCGAGCACAAGCGGGCCACCGGCGAAGGTGCCGTGGACCTGCCGGGCATCGTCCTGTCCGGAGCGGCGTTCTTCGCCCTCACGCTCGGGCTCATCCAGGGCAACGAGTGGGGGTGGTCGTCCTGGCGGGTCATCACCCTGCTCGTCGCGTCGGTGGTGCTCCTCGGCGGGTTCGGGCTCTGGGAATCGAAGGCCCGCTCGCCCATGCTCAACCTGCGCCTGTTCCGAATCCGGTCGTTCGTGTCTGCCACCGGTTCGATGTTCTTCATCGGGACTGCGGTGGGCGGGGCGATCTTCCTCATCGTCATCTACATGGTGAACGTCCTCGGATACACGGAGTTGAGGGCAGCGTTGGCCGTCACGCCGATGCCGGCCGTGGGGCTCGTGCTCGGGCCGTTCCTGGGGAAACTGCTGGAGAAGATCGGGCCGGCGATCCTGGCCGCCATCGGAGGGCTGTTGTTCGCCGCGTCGCTGGTGCTGCTGGCCCAGTTGAACGGGGAGTCGTCGCTCGGTGACGTCTCCTGGCGCATCGTGATCACCGGGGCCGGGTTCGCCTTCGCGATGCCGGCGCTGACCGCGGCCGGGATGGGGTCGCTGCCCGACCGTTCGCGCGGCGTGGGATCGGGCGTGCTGAACACCGGGCGGCAGTTCGGGTTCGTGCTGGGCGTGGCCGTGCTGGTGGCCATCTTCACCTTCACCATCTCCAACGCCACGAACACCGCGGTCGCCGAAGCCAAGGCGTACGTGACCTCTCAGAGCCAGATCCCGGATGTCGCCAAACAGCAGATCATCGCGGCCATCGACAAGGCGGCCGCCGCCAACGCCGGCGGTTCCGGGATGGGCGAGGGGAAGAAGATCGACATCTTCGCGGGCGCGCCGCAGGCCGCTCCCGGGTCGGCGCAGGCGCAGATGCAGGCCCAGTTGGGCGCCGCGCTCGGCAAGATATTCAAGGACCGCATCGCCGGCGCCTTCCATTGGCCCTACTACGCGGGGGCCATCTTCGCACTGCTGTCGATACCGTTCTCCATCAGCATCGGACGTCATATCGGGCAACACAGGGAGGCATGATCGACATGAGCCGCGCGCGGATCGTCTACTTCTCCCACGGCGGCGGCCCGCTCCCGATCCTCGGCGACCCCAGCCATCAAGCGATGGTGGAGTTCATGACCGCGCTGCCTCAGCGGTTCCCCAAGCCTTCGGCGATCCTGGTGGTCAGCGCCCACTGGGAGGAGGCGGTCACGACCCTGCAAGGCGGCGCTGCGCCCGGCCTCTTGTACGACTACTACGGCTTCCCGCCGGAATCGTACGAGGTCACCTACCCCGCGCCCGGAGCTCCGGTCCTGGCCGAGCGGGTATCCGGCCTGCTCCAGGAGCACGGTATCCCCACGCGGATCGACGCCCACCGGGGGTTCGACCACGGCCTGTTCATCCCGCTCAAGCTGATGTACCCGGAGGCGGACATCCCCTGCCTGCAGCTGTCTCTCGTCCGGGGCCTGGACCCTGCCGCACACCTGGCCCTGGGCAAGGCGCTGCGCGGCCTCGCCGGGGAAGACATCCTGGTGGCCGGCTCCGGGTCGTCGTTCCACAACCTCGGCGCCTTCACCTTCGGTAGAGGCGACCCGAAGGACGAGGCCAACGACGGCTTCCAGGACTGGCTCGTCGACACCTGCACCGGTCCGCACTCCGAGGCCGAGAGGGAGCGCCGGCTTATCCATTGGGAGGAAGCGCCCGCGGCGCGCTACGTCCACCCGCGCTCGGAGCACCTGCTGCCCGTGCATGTCTGCGCGGCCATGGCGGGAGGCCCGGGGGAGACGGTCTTCGACGACTCCATCGCCGGCAAGAGGTGCGTGGCCTTCCTGTGGGGCGCCGGCGCCTGAGCCGCGCCGCCCGGTGCCGCTCGCGGCGCCCGAGCAGCCCGTGCCTCCAGCGGCGCGCCGGGCTGCGCCGCGCCGGTGAATCGCTGCCGCCGCCCGTGGAGGCATCCGCCGCAACATCCTGTGGCGTCCCCCCTCGTCCAGGGATATGCTCAAGAGATGAGCGACCGATCGTTGATGCGGATCGTCGTCGTGGCCGGCCTCGACTCCCAGGAGCCCATCGCCCGCCTCCTGAAGGACGCCGGCTACTCGGTCCTGTCGGTGCTCGATCCGAAGACGGCCGAGCGTCATCTCACCAAGAACGCCCCCGCGGTCGTGGTCGTCCGTACCGGTCCGTTCCCGGCTGAGGAGATGAGCCGACTGCGGCTCGCGGCCGATTCGCGACGCGTCCCGCTGCTCGTGGTCGAACAGACGCTCGAGATAGACGACTTGCCGGAGGCCATCGAGCGGGTAGCCGCGGGAGGGACACCCGAGCCGGATGGGCGGGCGACGGTCGGTTCGGGCTCCGCCGTCAGCGTAGGCGGCCTCGACATCGACCCGGTCCGGCACTCCGCCTCTCTGTTCGGGAGGCCGCTCGACCTCACCCCCAAGGAGTTCGAACTGCTCACCCACTTCGTCCGTCACCCCGCCCGGGTGTGGAGCAGGCAGCAACTGTTCGAAGCGGTATGGGGCTACGACTACGGGGACATGCGGCTCGTGACCGTCCACTTGAACAACCTGCGCAAGAAACTGCGCGCCGAGGCGAGCGGCCTCGAGATGATAGAGACCGTCCGGAGGGTCGGATACCGGCTCGCTTCCACACTCCCGGTCGCGCGTCCCGGCACCGGGGAGGCCGGCCCGGCCGCCATGCCTCGCCACCGCCATGCCGCGCCCCCGTTCGTCGGGCGTGACTCCGAGATGCACACGCTCGCCGGAGTATTGGCCGCCGTCCGGCAAGGGCAGGTGGGCGCGGTCGCTGTCGCGGGTGAGGCCGGCATCGGCAAGACGAGGCTGGCCGAGGAGTTCGAGCTGCAGGCGGCGGCCGCCGGGGTGGCGACGTACTGGGCCACCTGCCGCCGGTCGTCCGTGGCGCCTCTCTACGAACTGTGGACCGCCCAGATCGCCGGCGGGGAGCGCCCGCACGCGCCGCCGGGTGCGCCCTCCGCTCCCGCCCTCTACGCAGGTCCCGGGCTCCATCCCGACGACAAGGTCTTCGCGCGGAGGCATCGCCTGGAAAGGCTCGGCAGGGCCGTCCGGGAGCGGGCCGAGTCCGGCGTGTTCTGCCTGTTTCTGGACGATCTCCAAGAGAGCGACCAATCATCCCTGTTGGCGCTGCGGCACGCCGTGCAGACGCTCCGCGACCTTCCACTTATGATCGTGGTCACCTACCGCCCGTCTCCCACCTCGTCCACGGGCCCCGTCGCCGATCTTCTCGCCGATCTCGTGCGCCTGCACGACGCGTCCGTCCTCACCCTCGGGCCTCTGTCCGGGCCCGATATCGCACATCTGGTGCAGCAGGCCGGGTTCGAGCAGGAGAGCGACCGTCTGGCGGCCGCGGTGCACCAGAAGACCGACGGCAACCCGTTCCTGGTGGCGCAGCTCCTCCGCCTGATGTCCGCCCGCCCGGGGCTCTGCGCGGCGGATCTGGAAGCCCTCCATCTCGGGTCCAGCGAGGGCGTCAAGCAGATCGTCAACACGCAACTGTCCGAGGTGAGCGCTGCATGCCGTCGGATCCTCGAGTTGGCCGCCACCTTCGGGACCGAGTTCAGGGTGCCTGAGCTCGCCGAGGCGGCGGGGGTGCCTGGTCCTGAAGCCGCCGAGTCGCTGTACGAGGCCATGCTGGCCGGCCTGGTGAGGCCCAGGGACGACGATCCGGACCGGTGGGCCTTCACCCACGGCCTGTTCCAGGAGATCATCCATGCCGAGACGCCGCCGGCGGAGCATGCTCGTCTCCATGCCCGCGTGGCCGAGAGCCTCGAGCGCGCTCACGGTGAGGCCTCGGACCTCTGGGCAGGGGAACTGGCCCGGCATTGCTGGGCGGCCGCCGGTCTGGGGTTCGCCGAGAAGGCCGCGCACTTCTCCTTCGAGGCGGCGCGCGCCGCGATGTCCAGATATGGGTGGGAAGATGCGCGCGACCACTGGAGACGAGGCCTCGAGACTCTCTCGCTGCTGCCCTCCGGTTCGCCGATGCGCGATCCGGGTTACGTGGCCGGCATCTACGAGCAACTTGGGGAGACCCTCGGGTTCACCGCCGATCTGTCCGGGGCGATAGACGCGTACGAGCAGGCGTTCCAGAGGCTGCCTCCGGCAGAGAGGATCCGCGGCGCGCGTCTCAGGCGGAAGCAGGGTGCCGAATTCGCGTGGCGCGCGCATCCGCTCAAAGCCGCGGTCGCCCTGGCCGAGGCGGAAGCGCTCCTCGGGGCGGCGCCGGCGGTTACGGACGATCGGGAATGGTTGGAGGAATGGCTGGAGATACGGCTGGCATCCGCCGACTGCCTCTTCCAGATGGGGGAGACCGACAGGTTGGAGAGAGCGGCCAAGGAGTTGGAACAGGCCGTGTCGCGAAGCGGCAATCCTCTGCACAAGGCCAGATACGAGGATCTTCTCGTCTCCTGTCTTTGGCAGACCCAGCGGCTCGTGCTCGACGACGATGCGCTGGAGGTCGCCCGGCGCTGCTCGGCCAGCTATCGCGCGATAGGCTCGCCGGCCTGCCTCCTTCTCGCCGAGCAGGTCCTGGCGATGTCCTTGCTGGCATCGGTCAGCGAGCGCGAACGGTCGCGCGGCCTGCTGGCCCACTACCTGCGGTTGGCCGAGGAATACCGGCATCCGGTCCACGAACTCGAGGCACTCGGTGGGCTGACGATGTGGCACCGGCTGCACGGCGATGCCGGAAAGGTCGCCGAATACGCCGAGCGCAGTGTCGCGATAGCTCAGGAGTCCCAGCAGACGGTGCGGTACGTGGCTCACGCTCGAGGCAACCTCTCGTGGGTGGCGTGGAGGAAGGGGGACCACCGCCGGGCGGCCGAACTGGCGGACGCCGGTCTGTCAGAACTGGAGGAGACGGATGCCCGTTCTCCGCTCGAGTGGCAGGTCCGGTGGACCGTCCTCGGACTGGGCGCGAGCAAAGCGGACCACGACGCGGTGGCGCGGCAGGCGGGTGCAATACTCGATCCGTCGCAACAGAGGATGCCTCAGGAGGTGGAAGAACAGCTGCTCCGCCTGTGCGGGCCCTCCGTTCCCGCCGGCCGCGAATGGACCTCCGCAGCAGAGCGCCTCCTCACCGTCGCGAGCGGACACGGCTACCTCTAGACGCCGGCCCGCACGACCGCCCGCACGCTCGCCCAGAACGGGGCAGACGCCAATCCTGACACCATGAGCAGCGCCCACCACGGGAACGGTCGTCCGAGCGCCTCGGCCCGCAGCGCCGTGGAACGAGAACATCAGACAGCGTGATATTAATGAACGACAAAAAGAACAGGCGGGGTGCGGCTGCGGGCCGGCCCCAGCTCCCGGAGGACACCATGCCCGACGAGCGCCGCTACTACGACAGCATGATCAAGGAATACGACCTAGCCGTCCCCATGCGCGGCGGCATAAGCCTGCGTGTGGACGTCTACCGGCCCGATGCGCCGGGCGCCTTCCCGGTGCTGTACACCTGCGCGATGCACAACAAGGACCTGCAGCGTGTCGAGGTGGCCGAGAACCTCAAGGTGGGCCAGCCGGCGTGGAGCACCCAGTGGTACGGGGTCATCGAGGGCGGCGACTCCAAGCGGTTCGTGGCCAACGGCTACGTCCACGTGATCGGCCAGGTGCGCGGGGGTCACAAGTCCGAGGGCGAGCTGTTCGTGGGCGACGAATGGGACCACTACGACACCATCGAGTGGATCACCCAGCAGCCCTGGTGCGACGGCAACGTGGGCATGGTGGGCATCTCCGCGTTCGCGGCGGAGCAGTGGCGGGCCGCCGCCCAGGGCCACCCGGCGCTCAAGGCGATCTTCCCGTTCGACTCCGGCGGTTGCTACGGCGGCCTCGAGGGCTTCCGCGACCAGCACCCGGGGGGCGTGCTCCAGACCATGCCCTACCACATCGGCTTGTTCAACTCGCTGCGCACGCACATCGGCCTGCCGCCGGAACTGCCGCCGCCGGTGGAGGAAGCCTGGCAGCGGGCGATGCAGGACCCCGATTACATGATGTACGTGAACCTCTACAACGTCCTCGTCATGCGCGGCCAGCGCGACGCCGGGATGTTCTATCCCATGCTGTTCCCGTTCGAGCGGCCGGGGACCATCGAGGCCACCGAGGAGATCTTCAAGAAGATCAAGATCCCGTTCGTCTGCGGGGCTTTCGAGGGGGCCTACACCTACAAGATGCACTGGCAGGGGGCCCAGGGCTTCTTCGCGGGCGTCGACCAACCGCACAAGCACCTGTTCGCGACGCCGCCGGCCCACGCCGAGCGCCCGCTGCACGCGTGGCACGACGAGATCATCCGCTGGTACGACCACTGGTTGAAGGGCATCGACAACGGCGTCGACAAGGACCCGGCGGTGAAGCTGTGGATCCAGGGTGAGAACAAGTGGCGCACCTTCGACGGCTGGCCGGTCCCCGAGACCGAGTGGACCAAGTTCTACCTGCACAGCTGGGAGAAGCTCAGCACCAAGGGCCATCTCCCGGCCGCCCACACCTACATCAACGAGCCGCCGGACGCCTTCGTGCAGATGCCCCCGACCCAGACCAACACCATCGAGAAGCTCCGCTACGTCACCGAGCCGCTGGCCGACCCGGTGCTCATCGCCGGCCCCATCTCGCTGACCTTCTGGGCGTCCCTGGACGAGGACGACACCAACTGGATCGTCATCCTCAAGGACCTCGGCCCCGACGTGTCGGTGCAGACGGCCCGTCCCGGCGAGCGGGAGATCCCCGCAAACCTGCCCGAGCGGGAACTCACCCGCGGTTGGCTCAAAGCCTCGCGCCGCAAGCTGGACCCGGTCCGCACCAAGCCTTGGAAGCCGTGGCACACGCTCAGCCCGCAGGATATCGAGCCGGTGGTCCCGGGCGAGGTGAACGAATACCGGGTGGAGATCCTCTCGACGGCCAACCTGTTCGAGCGCGGCCACCGCATCTGCCTGGAGATCACCAGCCTCGACTTGGCGGAAGGTGTCGCCGGCGAGACCTACGCGGAGTACATCCCCAACCACATATGCTCGAGCAAGACGGTGCTGCACAAGGTGTTCCACAACGC
>CAIQPS010000023.1 GCA_903873715.1 uncultured Actinomycetes bacterium | reverse complement strand
TGGTCACCGAGCCCACGTGGCTGCGCTGACCCTGGCGTCCGCCGGCGCCCTTGACGCCGACGATGATGAGATTGGCGCCTGCGTCCTTGGCGACCTTGAGCATCGCCTCGTCGGGCGCGTCCGCCGTGCAGACGGTCGCGGCACGCACGCCGGCCTTCTCGCAGATGGCGGCGGCCTCGCCGAGCTCGGCCTCGATGCGCTTGATCAGCTGCTCGTACATCTCCTCCACGCCGAAGTCCAGCCCCCGGAAGCCGATGGCCGGCCCGGGGCGGTCCTGCGAACAGGTGATGATGATCTCGCTGTCAGGCGTCTTCTGCGCCCACTCGATGGCTGTGTTGAGCGCCTTCTTCGCGTGCTCGGAACCGTCGTACCCGACGACTACCTTCTCTGCCATAACGTTGCCTTCCGTCACCTTGATTGGCGGATCAATACCGGCCGAACAGGAAGTACCCGGTGAACATCACGGCGAAGCCGCAGGCCACGGCGACGTACGGCCAGATACCGGCGCGCTTCGGGCCCAGTTCGGTCTCGCCCTCGAGCACGAGATCGCCGAGCATGTGGTCGGGGAACTGGCCCTTGTCGGTCACGTAGTGCCGGTACAGGTAGACCGGGATCGCGATGAGGGCGGCGATCCAGCCCACGAGCAGGGTGTTCTTGCCGTAGACGTTGGCGCCGGCGCCCATGAGCCACACGTTCACGTAGGCCATGGACACACCGAGGATGAACAGCGGCCACGGAGCCTTGTACGGACGCGGCACCCTGCCGTTGTCGACGCGGTGGATCCAGCCAGCGTTCAGGTTGAGGAAGTTGAAGATCAGGTAGTTCACGTTGGACGCCGCCAGCACGAACACGTAGTCCGACATCAGGAGCAGGATGAGGTTGAAGGTGAGGTCGGTCCACATGGCGTAGGTCGGCACGTGGTGCTCGTTCAGGTGGGCGAGGTACTTGGGCAGCCAGCCGTCCTGACCGCCCTGGAAGATCGTCCGGGAAGAGCCGGACATGGCCGTCATGATGGCGAGCAGCAGGGTGAACACCAGCAGCACGACGAAGATGTCGGTGACCACCTCTCCTGCGTGCATCATCCCCGCGAGTGCGGCTCCGATGCCGGCGCCGGAGTAGATGTCCGGAGCGAGCATGGCCTCGGTGCCGAGCACGCCCTGGAAGACGAACGGCACGAAGATGAACACGAAGAGGCAGAACACGCCCGACCAGATGATGGCCTTGGACATGTCCCTGCCCGGGTCCTTGAACTCGCTCATGTAGCACACCGCGGTCTCGAACCCGTACGTGGACCACGCGGCGATGAACAGCGCTCCCCAGAAGTACTGCCAGCCCAGGTGGTTCCAGGCGTACTGCAGGGGCTCGTAGTTCACGATGGGCGCGAACGGCGAGAAGTTGCTCATCACGACGCTGCCCTGCAGGACCGGGATGACGGTCACGACGAGCAGCGGGATGAGCGTGCCCAAGGTGAGGACCACCTGGATGCGCGCCGTTCTCAGGATGCCGTAGTGCTGGATGTTCCAGACCGCGAGCAGGATGAGGGCACCGATGATGAACGTGGCGTTGATGCGCACGTCCAGGCCGTTGGCCCCAAGAGCGTTGGTGTGGAAGAGGGTGATCTGCCACGTGTTGATGGTGGAGTCAGGCGCGAAGAAGATCGAGAGCAGGTACCCGGCGGCGAGGCCGGAGCCGATCGCCAGCACCGGGCTCCACGCAACCCAGTTGCACCACAGCGACAGCGGTGCCGTGAACTGGCTGTACCGGATCCACGCGGTGGCGCCGTGGACGGCGGTACCACCCGACTTGCGCGGGTGCAGACCGGCGATCTCGGCGTACATGAAGCAGTCGATGAAGCCGATGATCATCGAGATGGTCCACGCGAGCGGAGCCACGGGACCGGTGATGGCGGCGATGCCGCCCATGCTGAACAGCACGAGCGCGGGCACGCCGGCTGCGATGAAGAACACGTGCCACCAACTCACGGTGCGCACCATGTTCGTCTCCAAACGCATTTCTGCGTAAGACTTGGAACCTACCGGGGACAGTCCTTCTGCCATGAATTCTCCCTTCTGGAGAACTGTGTGCTTTTGCGGCTGAAAAGCGGCCCGGGACGATCAGGCGGGGACCCGCCGGCCCGGGTGGGCAGTGACGCGATGGTAGCTACGGCCTCGGTGACCCCCTTTCGCCCGGTCGGAAGCCT
>CAIQPS010000022.1 GCA_903873715.1 uncultured Actinomycetes bacterium | reverse complement strand
GTTCTACACGCCCATGGAGGCGGCGAAGCTGCTCAAGAGCCTCGAGACGGCCAATTTCGACGAGACCGTCGAAGTCCACATCAAGCTCGGGGTCAACCCCCGCCACGCCGACCAGCAGGTCCGCGGCACCGTCATGCTCCCCCACGGCACCGGCAAGACCGTTCGCGTCGCCGTGTTCGCCAAGGGTGAGAAAGCCAGCGAAGCTGAAGCCGCCGGCGCCGACATCGTGGGTGCTGAAGACCTGGCCGCGCAGATCGAAGGCGGCATGCTCGACTTCGACGCCGCCATCGCCACCCCCGACATGATGGGTGTGGTCGGTAAACTGGGCCGGGTGCTCGGTCCCCGCGGCCTCATGCCGAACCCCAAAGCCGGCACCGTCACGTTCGACGTGGCCAAGGCCGTGCAGGACACCAAAGCCGGTAAGGTCGAGTACCGTACCGACAAGTTCGGTGTAGTCCACCTCATCGTCGGCAAGAAATCGTTCGACGCCGAGAAGCTGGTGGGCAACTACAGCGAAGTCCTCGGCGAGATCGTCCGGGCTAAACCGGCGGCCGCCAAGGGCAAGTACCTGCGCACCATCACCATGACCACCACCATGGGCCCGGGTGTCCCCGTCGACACCTCGAAGACCCGCTTCGCCGAAGACGAAGCTTAGGATTACGCCAAGCGGCAACGCTTAGGAGGGGAGCTGGGCGAGGGTCTCGACTCTGCCGCCCGGCCATCACGGCCGCCGGATCTCGCGAGAGGTGCGGCGGCCGTTGTGTTTTCCGGGGCCGACGGGACAGCACGCGGGGCCCCAGGGGGTCGCTTCGCCGGGCCCGGATGGGTCACCTTCCGCGGGGACCGGTCTACTTCTGGGTGAGCGAATCCTCCGCCGAATCGAATTGGGCCAGGTACTCTGCGATACCGGCGGCCGCTTCGGCTTCCAGGTCATGAGCGGCGGTCAGATCCCGCACGGCCAGTTCTATGTCGCGGTAGTTCTTGTTCCCGATGGCCGTCATCAGGCGCTGGACCACCTTGGCCTCCGCCTCGATCACGGCGACGTACCGGGCGTGCGTCTCTGCGGCTCCCTCTGGCACCACGATCTGCGCAAGAGCCTCCACAGAGGCTTCCTGCTGCCCGGCGGCAGCTTTGGCCCTGGCGATCTCCTTGCTGGTCGGGGCGTTGGGTCTCTTGAAGCTGAACGCGCCGCCGTCGATGTCGGCCCAGTGTTCGGTCTGCCAGGCCTTGAGGTCCGCGGCGTACGTTGCCGCCTGCTTCTCGGGTGACTGCGCCGCTTCGGTGGAGGAAGTGGACGCGGTCGCGCCTTTCGCCGCCGCTTTCGCCGCCGCGGTCTGGGCCGCGGTACGGGTCGTCGCCGTGGTCGCCTGGTCGTCTCCGCCGCTCAGGAACGGCAGCATGTCCATCGAGTAGAGCGCGTAGGCGATCACCGCGATGAACACCACCACGAGCAGTGGCAGCATCTTCTTGATGTCTATCTTCCCGGACTTCGCGGGCTTGCCGGACTTCCCGATCTTCACGGGTCTCCCGGACTTCGCGGTCTTCCCGGACTTGTTCGCCGTCTTTGCCATCGACGACCCCTCCTCGAGCACTACCCTGGGCAAAGGGATTCATAGACAGTTATCGGATGTCGCGCCGCAAAGGCTGAGCGCGCTTGGCCCCTTGCTACAATCGCGCCCATGTTCAAGAAGATGACAGCCACACTCGCGGCCGTCGCGGTTGGGACCTGTGCCGTCCTGGTCGCGGGGTTCCTGTGGAGCGGTGGCGCCTCAGCGGTGACCGTGAAGGCCGTCGCGGGAGCGGAGGGAGGGACTTCCGCGCGGGTCGAGGTGCCTATCCTCATGTACCACTACGTGGACGAGGCGCCGCCGGAAAACGGGCCTGCGGCGCCGTCGCTCACCATCTCCCCGCAGCAGTTCGAAGCCGAGATGGACTACCTGGCAGGGAACGGGTTCCATCCCGTGACCATCGCCGACGTGTACGCGGCGACGCAGGGCACCGCCGAGTTGCCGGCGAAGCCGGTGGCCATCACTTTCGACGACGGCGGGGCCGACTGCTATTCCGTCGCCTACCCCATCCTGCGGGAGCACGGCTTCACGGCCACGTTCTTCGTGATCACCGGCTACGTGGGTAACGGGTCCTGCATGACCTGGGACCAGCTGCGGGAGATGCGCGCGGCCGGCATGGACATCGAGTCGCACACTTACTCCCATCCGGACCTGCGGAAGCTCGATGCTGCCCGGCTGGCACAGGAACTCCGGGAGTCGCGGGCCGCTCTCGTCCGCGAGCTCGGGGCATCCGCATGCTTCCTGTCCTACCCGGAGGGCCGGTTCGACGGGAGGGTCGTCGCCGCCGCCAAGGCCGCCGGTTATCTGGCGGCCGTCCGCACCCGCAGCCTGTGGGGCCCGCTCGCTTCGGACTCGCGCTACGAGTGGCAGCGGACGAACATCAAGCCGGGGATGAGCCTACCGGCCTTCGCGAAAGCACTCGAGCCGGCCCGCTGAGCAGCGGACCGGCTCGATAGGTCAGGGGCTCCGTGCCGGCGCCGCCAGGCCGGCCGGCGCAGTCTCACGCCTGCTGCCCGGCCACACCTCCTGCGGCGGGAAGTACCGGCGCGGCCTGCATCGGCGGACGGGTCCTGCGGGCACCCAGGACGATCAGCACCACACCTATCGCGAAGAACACGAACCCAGCTCCAGACAGACCCACGCCGATCGGCAGCAGGATGTCCATGCGCCCCCCGAGCTTCACCGCGGAGGCGACGCCGGCGCTACCGTCCGCGTTCATCATGACGGCGGTCCAGTTGCCTCCCTGGAGCGGCCAGTCGAGCATCAGAGTGCCCGAGCCGGCCTGCGAGGCCGCCCAGAAGTCCTGCCGACCGGGGACAGTGAGAGGCGCCCCGCCGGTCACGTGGCTGTAGTCGACGGTCTGGAACCAGCCACCCACATCGGTCACCTGGTCGTGGGCGACGTTCGCCAGATACTGCGCGACCTTGTCGGACGGGCCGATCCCCAGGAAGAGGGGCTCGGAGGTCGCTTCGGCCTGGATGCGGACGGTCGCCGAATCGTTCGCGCGCAGCCACTCCCAGGGCTCCACGTGCAGGTCCACGGCGGGCGTGGTGACGGCGTACGAGCTCGTCGACAGCACCCGTCCGGATGTGGCGTAGAAGCCGTCACCGCCCCTCTGGGTGCCGTGCGCCCAGAGCATGGCACCCCCAGGCAGGACGAGGGCCAGTCCGATCAGGACCGCGATCACCCCTATGACTATGGCAACGATCTTTCCAGCACGCATGGTGGGTCTCCCCTCATTCGTTGTTCGCCGGCTCAAGTGTCGCGCTCGGGGCACGGCGGGAAATCAGGCAAAGGGGGAGTCGTGGAGTGGCCGGCAGAGGGGTCTTTCACCTGGCCTACAGGCCGGGGCGGCAGGCGGGCCGGGGTGGACAAGCCCGTCGGACCTGCTATACTCCCGCCTCGCAAACCCGCCAAAGACAGCTGGTACCGCATACGCGGTAGAAGCGACCGGGAGAACCGGCCCGCCAGCCGAGGCAGAGTGTGACCGACATAGGGTCCGCAAGGACCGCAAACGTGGTCGTCTACCTCTGCTGAACGAGGTGGACGATTTTTCGTTTGAAGGAGGTGACACATATGCCCAAGCAGAAGAAGATCGACTCAGTAGCCGAGATCACCGCCGATCTGCAGTCCGCCGACATCTACTATTTCGTGGATTACCGCGGTCTCACGTTCGCGGAGATCACCGAACTGCGGAAGCGCCTGCGCAAGGTCGACGCCGATCTGAAGGTGGTCAAGAACACCCTCGGCAAGATCGCCGCGAACAACGCCGGTGTCGATGGTCTGGACGAACTCCTGGCCGGCCCTACCGCCATCACCTACGTGCACGGCGACCCGGCCAAAGTGGCCAAGGCCATCCAGGACTTCCTCAAAGAGAAGCGCAAGGCTTCCATCATCCGGGGCGGCAAGCTCCAGAAGTCCGTCCTCACCGCTCCCGAGGTCGAAGCCCTCGCCCTGCTGCCCAGCCGTGAGGTCCTCATCGCGCAGGTCGTCGGCGCCATCGCATCCCCGCTTCAGGGACTGGCGAACGTCCTCAACGGTCCCATCCGTGGACTGGTCATGGTCCTGGCCCAGGTGCAGGAGAAGAAGAGCGCCGCGTAGCGGCCTAGTACTCAGTAACAGTTTGTAGCAAGGAGTTATTGGAATGACCCCGCAGGAAATGATCGACGCGATCAAGACGATGACCGTTCTCGAGCTGTCCCAGCTCGTGAAAGCCCTCGAAGAAGAGTTCGGCGTCTCCGCCGCCATGCCGATGGCCGTCGCCGCTGGCCCGGCCGCTGCCGCTCCGGCTGCCGAAGAAGAAGAGAAGACCGAATTCGACGTCATCCTCAAGGCTGCCGGCGAGAAGAAGATCAACGTCATCAAAGAAGTCCGCGCCATCACCGGCCTGGGCCTCAAAGAAGCCAAAGACCTGGTCGACGGTGCTCCGAACCCGGTCAAGCAGGCTGTCAACAAGGACGAAGCCGCCAAGATCAAAGCCCAGCTCGAAGAAGCCGGCGCCGAGGTCGAAGTCAAGTAGTCTCCACAGCAGGCCGGTGGTTCAGGCGCCCCGCGAGGGGCGCCGGGCAGCCGCCGGCTTGTCAGCAAGCCCGGCTCTGGGGGTATGAAAAATACTTCCAGGGTCGGGCTTGCCGCGCATTGGCAGTAATGGTATCCTGCACGTTTGCGCGTTGACCCAAGCATAAACCCCCGGCATGCGAGGAGTGATCCCCTTTGGGCGAAAGGACGACTCCCAAACCGCGTAAATCTTTCTCGAAACTGCAGCACATTCTTGACCTCCCCAACCTGATCGCCGTACAGACCGAATCGTTCGATTGGTTCAAGACCCAAGGCCTGAAGGAAACGATCGAGGACATCAACCCGATCGAGGACTACACGGGCAATTTCGCCGTGGAGTTCGGGGACTACCAGTTCAACGAGCCGACGCTGTCCCTCAAGGAATGTAGGGACAAAGACCAGACGTACGCTGCTCCGCTGTTCATCACCGTGCGGTTCGTGAACCGCGAATCGGGCGAGATCCGCGAGCAGAACGTCTTCATGGGCGATTTCCCCATGATGACCGAGCAGGGCACGTTCATCATCAACGGCACCGAGCGCGTGATCGTCACCCAGCTCGTGCGGTCTCCGGGCGCCTACGTCATGGCCGCCAAGGACCCGACGAAGCAGGTGCTCATCGCCAACCTCATGCCTGCCCGCGGCTCCTGGCTCGAGTTCGAGATCGACAAGCGCGGCGCCGTCTCCGTCCGTATCGACCGCAAGCGCAAGCTTCCGGCGACTGTCTTCCTGCGCGCTCTCGCCGGGATCTCGTCGGAGCGCACCGGGGATGACCCCGACTTCCTGTCCAAGGGCACCGATGAGGAGATCTTGGATCTCTTCGAAGGCAACCCGTTCATCAAGGCCACCCTCGACAAGGACTCGGTCCGCTCGGTCGAGGAAGCCCTCGTGGAACTGTTCAAGAAGCAGCGCCCGGGTGAACCGCCCACGCTCGAGGCGAGCCGCAACCTTCTGTGGAACATCTGCTTCGACCCCAAACGCTATGACCTCACCCGGGTCGGCCGGCACAAGCTGAACGCCCGCCTCGGTCTCGACACCGACCTCGACGTCCGCACCCTCACCAAGGGCGACATCGTGGCTCTGGTGCGCGAACTGGTGGCGGTGCCGCTGGCCATCGACCACGACCATCTCCTCGAAGAGGCCCGTGACCTGGCCGAAGTGGCCCCCAGCCTGCCGTGGGACGAGGTGGCCAACCGCCTGGACGAATACGAGCACTTCGGCAACCGCCGCCTGCGCATGGTGGGCGAGCTGGTGCAGGAGGCCTTCCGCGTGGGCCTCTACAGGATGGAGCGTGTGGTCCGCGAGCGGATGACCACTGAGGACGTGGATACCATCACGCCGCAGTCGATCATCAACATCCGCCCGGTGGTGGCGGCTCTCAAAGAGTTCTTCGGGAGCTCTCAGCTCTCGCAGTTCATGGACCAGACCAACTCGCTGGCGGGCCTCACCCACCGGCGCCGTCTGTCGGCCCTCGGTGCCGGCGGCCTCACCCGGGAACGCGCGCCCATCGAAGTGCGCGACGTCCACCCGACCCACTATGGCCGCATGTGCCCCATCGAGACGCCTGAAGGTCCGAACATCGGCCTCATCGGTTCGCTGGCCAGCTACGCCACCGTCAACGAGTTCGGCTTCATCCAGACGCCGTACCGCAAGGTGGTCGCCGGCCGGGTCACCGACGACATCGAATGGCTGACCGCGTATCAGGAAGAGAAGAAGACCATCGCCCAGGCGAACACGCCTGTCGATGCCAAGACCCAGGAGTTCGTCGAGGACATCGTCCTGGCCCGCGCCCCGGGCGGCGAGTACGTGAGCGTGCGCCGCGAGGACGTGGACTACGTGGACGTCTCCCCGGTGCAGATGGTGTCGGTGGCGACCGCGCTCATCCCGTTCCTCGAGCACGACGACGCCAACCGTGCCCTCATGGGCTCCAACATGCAGCGTCAGGCGGTGCCGCTCCTGCAGTCCGAATCCCCGCTCATCGGGACGGGCATGGAGTACCGCTCCGCCGTGGACACCGGTGACGTGCTCCTGGCCAAGAAGCCCGGCAAGGTCCGGGGCGTCTCGGCCGACCGCATCCTCATCGAGACGGACGACGGCGACATCACCTCGTACGACCTGCTCAAGTTCGAGCGGTCCAACCAGGGCACCTTCATCCATCAGAAGCCGGTCGTCAACGTGGGCGACGAGGTGGGCCCGGGCAGCGTGCTCGCCGACGGCGCCTCCACCCAGTACGGCGAACTGGCCCTGGGCCGCAACCTGCTCGTGGCCTTCATGAGCTGGGAGGGCTACAACTTCGAGGACTCGATCATCATCAGCGAGCGCATCGTCAAGGACGACGTGCTGACGTCGGTGCACATCGAGGAGTACGAGGTCGAAGCACGGTCCACCAAGCTCGGCGACGAAGAGATCACCCGCGACATCCCGAACCGTTCGGAGGAATCGCTGGCCGACCTCGACGAGTACGGCATCGTGCGCATCGGCGCCGAAGTCTCCTCGGGCGACCTGCTGGTCGGCAAGATCACCCCGAAAGGGGAGACCGAACTGACCGCGGAAGAGAAGCTCATCCGGGCCATCTTCAAAGAGAAAGCCCGCGAAGTCCGCGACACCTCGCTCAAAGTCCCGCACGGCGAGAAGGGCGTGGTCATCGACGTCAAAGAGTTCTCCCGCGACAACGGCGACGACCTTTCTCCGGGCGTCAACCGCCTGGTCCGTGTCTACGTGGCCAAGAAGCGCAAGATCGCCGAGGGCGACAAGCTGGCCGGCCGCCACGGTAACAAAGGGGTCATCTCCAAGATCGTCCCCGAGGAAGACATGCCGTTCCTCGCGAACGGCCAGCCGGTGGACATCATCCTCAACCCGCTGGGCGTTCCTTCCCGTATGAACATCGGCCAGGTCATGGAGACCCATCTGGGCTGGGCCGCTCACCACGGCTTCTACCAGCTCAAGCCCAACGGCAAGGACATCGGCGCCGACGCCGACGACAGCGACAAGCTGTCGCCCGTCGAGCAGGCCGCTCTCGTCAAGAAGTACTACGACCTGGGCGACGACTGGACCGCCGCGGGTCCCGTGCCCATCGCCACCTCGGTGTTCGATGGCGCCTCTCAGATCGACGTGGACGAGACGCTCATGGGCTGGGCCGTGGCCCAGGAGGACCGCCTGAGCACGTGGCGCGACGCGAACGAGGGGTTGGAACCGCCGCTCGCGGTCCACATGCCCATCAGCCTGGACAACAACCGCGGTACCCGGGTGGCCGGCAAGGTGAGGCTGTACAACGGCCGCACCGGCGAGCCGTACGACCAGGAGATCACCGTCGGCTACATGTACATGCTGAAACTGCACCACCTGGTGGACGACAAGATCCACGCCCGGTCGACGGGCCCGTACTCCCTCGTCACCCAGCAGCCGCTGGGCGGCAAGGCGCAGTTCGGTGGCCAGCGGTTCGGGGAGATGGAAGTGTGGGCGCTCGAAGCCTACGGCGCCGCCTACACCCTCCAGGAGATGCTCACCATCAAGTCGGACGACACCCAGGGCCGCGTGAAGGCCTACGAGGCGATCGTCAAAGGCGAGAACATCGCGCGGCCGGGCGTGCCCGAGTCGTTCAAGGTCTTGCTCAAGGAGATGCAGTCGCTGGCCCTCGACATCCAGGTGATGAGCGAGGAAGGCGGGGCTCTGGAAGTGGGCGAGGAGGAGGACGACCTTCTCCGGGCCGCTGAGGAGCTCGGCATCGACCTGTCCGCGCGCTACCGCGCGGAAGAGCGGGCGTCCCAGCAGATCCACGGCGACATCGTCCTCACCGACACGACGCAGTTCGACGAGGAAGCCGACGACGAGCCGGAGGAGACCGACGAGTTCGAAGGGGCTCCCGACCTGGTCTCGTTCGAGGTGGACGCAGACGAAGGGGACGACCTCGGCCTCGGGCTCCCGAGCTTCGCCGACGAGGAATAGGAGAGATCCGTGATAGACATCAACGAATTCGACGCCATCAGGATCGGCCTAGCCTCCCCCGAACAGATCCGCGCGTGGTCCTCGGGTGAAGTCACCAAACCCGAGACCATCAACTACCGTACGCTCAAGCCCGAGAAGGACGGCCTGTTCTGCGAGCGCATCTTCGGTCCCACCAAGGACTGGGAGTGCTACTGCGGCAAGTACAAGCGGGTCCGCTACAAGGGCATCATCTGCGAGCGCTGCGGTGTGGAAGTCACCCGCGCCAAAGTGCGCCGGGAGCGCATGGGTCACATCGACCTGGCCGCGCCGGTCAGCCACATCTGGTACTTCAAGGGCGTCCCCAGCCGCATGGGCTACCTGCTCGACATCTCGCCCAAGCAGCTGGAGCGCGTCCTCTACTTCTCCGCTTCCATCGTCACCTTCGTTGACGACGAGAAGCGTCAGCGCGACGCCGGCAAACTGGAAGACCTGATCCAGGCCGACATCGAGAACACCTTCTCGCAGCGCGACGAGCAGAAGGTCAAGGTCATGGCCGAGCGCGACAAGCGCGTGTCGGTGCTCTACGGCAACTCCACCCCCGACGAGGACGACGAGTTCGCCCTCGGCTTCCACGAGACCCCGCTCTCCGAGTGGACTCCGGAAGAGGTGGAGAAGCGCGCCAGCGAGCTCCGCATCGAAGCCGATACCCGGCTGCGCGACCTCGAGCGTTACGCCGACCAGCAGGCCGCCCGCCTGCGCGAGCTGTGGGCCGCCTTCAAGCAGATCAAGAAGGGCGACATCATCACCGATGAGACCCTGTTCCGGGAGATGAAGGAGAAGTACGGCAGCCCGTTCGGGTATGGCGTGTACTTCCGGGGCGGCATGGGCGCGGAAGCCATCCGCGAACTGCTTGCCGCCGTCGACCTGGAGACCGAAGCCAAGAGCCTCCGCGAGATCATCAAGACCTCCAAGGGCCAGAAGCTGTCCCGGGCCGTCAAGCGTCTCAAAGTGGTGGAGGGCTTCCTCCGCTCCGACAACAAGCCGGAGTGGATGATCCTGCAGAGCATCCCGGTCATCCCGCCGGAACTGCGCCCCATGGTGCAGCTCGACGGGGGCCGCTTCGCCACCTCCGACCTCAACGACCTCTATCGCCGGGTCATCAACCGTAACAACCGGCTCAAGAGGCTGCTCGACCTCGGCGCTCCCGAGATCATCGTCAACAACGAGAAGCGCATGCTGCAGGAAGCGGTCGACGCGTTGTTCGACAACGGCCGCCGCGGCAGGGCCGTCACCGGCCCGGGCAACCGCCCGCTCAAGTCCCTGTCCGACATGCTCAAGGGCAAGCAGGGCCGGTTCCGTCAGAACCTGCTCGGCAAGCGCGTGGACTACTCCGGCCGTTCGGTCATCGTGGCCGGCCCGGAGCTTCGCCTGCACCAGTGCGGTATTCCCAAGACCATGGCGCTCGAGCTGTTCAAGCCCTTCGTCATGAGCCGTCTGGTGGAGCGCAAGCAGGTGCAGAACATCAAGGCCGCCAAGAAGCTGGTGGAATCCGAGTTCCCGGAAGTCTGGGACATCCTGGAAGAGGTCATCACCGAGCACCCGGTCATGCTGAACCGCGCTCCGACGCTGCACCGCCTGGGTATCCAGGCCTTCGAGCCCAAGCTCATCGAGGGTAAGGCCATCCAGCTGCATCCGCTGGTCTGCACCGCCTTCAACGCCGACTTCGACGGCGACCAGATGGCCGTCCACCTGCCGCTGTCCGTGGAGGCGCAGGCCGAGGCCCGCATCCTCATGCTGTCCTCCAACAACATCCTGTCCCCGGCCCACGGCCGCCCGATCGCCGTGCCGACCCAGGACATGATCCTCGGCTGCTACTACCTCACGTACTTCGAGGATCCGGACAACCCGAAACTCGATCTCTCCAAGATGGACCCGTACGACGAGGACGAGCTCAAGAAGCTCTCCATCCGCCCGCGGCCCTTCGGCGACGTCGGCGAACTGGAATACGCCTACGCCGAGAAACAGATCGGCATCCAGGATCCCATCCTGTTCCGCTGGAACGGCGGCCGCAAACTCACCACCGTCGGCCGGGCCATGTTCAACTCGGCCGTGGTCGACGCCCTGAAGGAATACTTCGGGGAAGAGTGGGAGATGGCCGGTCCGGAAGGCACCATCCGCAAGGACGACTACGACTTCCAGAACAAGGTCTTCACCAAGAACGAGATGACCACGTTCGTCAGCGACCTGGTGGAGTACTACGGCGCCATCGCCGTCGCCCACCTGCTGGACGTCCTCAAGTTCCTCGGCTTCAAGTACGCGAGCATCGCCGGTGTCACCATCTCCAAGAACGACATCGTGGTCCCGCCGGACAAAGAGGAGATCCTCGCCGGCTACGAGGCCAAGGTGCGGGAGATCCAGGAAGCCTACATGTACGGCAACCTGTCCGACACCGAGCGCCGCGAGCGGGTCACCGACCTGTGGACCGAAGCCACCGAAGACGTGGCCAACGCCATGGAGAAGAACTTCCGCCGCCTCAACCCGGTCTTCATGATGGCCAACTCCGGAGCCCGCGGTTCCTTCAAGCAGATCCGTCAGCTCGCCGGTATGCGCGGTCTGATGGCCTCGCCGAAGGGCGACATCATCGAGAACCCGATCAAGGCCAACTTCATGGAAGGCCTGGGCGTGCTCGAGTACTTCATCTCCACGCACGGTGCCCGTAAGGGTCTGGCCGATACCGCGCTCCGTACCGCCGACTCGGGTTATCTCACCCGGCGTCTGGTGGACGTGGCCCAGGAAGTGGTCATCCGCGAGCACGACTGCGGCACGGAGAAATCCATCGACATGACGCTGCGCAAGAGCGAGCGCCCCAACGAGCTGCTGCTGGGCCGCACGCTGGCCGTGGGCATCGCCGATCCTTCCACCGGCGAGATCGTCTACGAGCGCAACGAGGTCATCAACAAGCGCATGCTCGACCGGATGCTGTCGCTGCACCCGGACGTCACCGAGACCTTCATCGTCCAGGTCCGTTCGGTCCTGGGCTGCCAGAGCCGCATCGGCGTGTGCCAGCTCTGCTACGGCCGTTCGCTGGCCGCCAACGACCTGGTTGCGATCGGTGAGGCCGTCGGCCACATCGCCGCGCAGTCCATCGGCGAGCCGGGCACCCAGCTGACGATGCGTACGTTCCACACCGGTGGTGTGGCCGGCGCCGACATCACCCACGGTCTCCCGAGGGTGGTGGAGCTGTTCGAGGCCCGCAAGCCGAAAGGCCAGGCCAAGATCACCCAGGTGGCCGGTACCGTCCACATCGAGGAGTCCGACAAGGCCAAGAAGGTCGTCATCCTCAACGATCTGGACGAGGAAGTCCACAGCTACGCCATCAGCCGCCGCGCCGACCTCATGGTCGAGGACGGCCAGCGCGTGGAAGCGGGCGACCAGCTCTACAAGGGCTCGCTCAACCCGCACGAACTGCTGAAATACCGCGGCGCCCTCGAGACCGCCCGCTACATCGTGGGCGAGGTCCAGGACGTCTACCACAAGCAGGGCGTGCAGATCGACGACAAGCACGTCGAGCTCATCGTCCGGCAGATGACCAAGAAGGTCCTCATCGAGACCCCCGGCGACACCGACTTCCTGCCGGGCCGCATGGTCGACCGCCTCATCTTCGACGAAGAGAACGCTCGGGTCGAGGAGAACGGCGGCGAGCCGGCCACCTGCGAAGAGGTCATCCTCGGGATCACCAAGGCCTCGTTGGCCACGGAGAGCTTCCTGTCGGCGGCCTCCTTCCAGGAGACCACCAAGGTGCTCACCGACGCGGCCCTCGAAGGCAAGGTCGACGAACTGCGCGGTCTCAAAGAGAACGTCATCATCGGCAAGCTCATCCCGGCGGCCACCGGTCTGCGGTCCTACCGCAACATCGAGCTGGTCACCGCGGGCATCCCGGCGGAGATGGACGTCTTCGGCGACATGATGGTCGGCCGCGGCAACGGCGCCGGCCTCTCGCCCGAAGAGCAGTGGGCGGCCCTCACCGGCTCGTCCCACGACGTCGAGGCCTACAACATGCTGGTCGACGACCTCGACCTGCCCACCTACGTGCACTCCGTGCTCTCCAGGGCGGGCATCGAGCGGGTCAGCGACCTCCTCGGCTACTCCACCAAGGAGCTCATGGACATCCCCGGTCTCGGGCAGAAGAGCCTCGAAGAGGTCAAAGCCCGCCTGGCCGACAAAGGGTGGACCCTGGCAGGTGAGGACGCCGGGCAGATGAGCGACGACGGCGAAGAACTCCTCGGTGGCGCGCTCGTCATGAGCGACGACTCCGAGACCCAGCTCCTGGGCGGGGATCCGTTCGAGAGCGCCGACTTCTCCGAAGAGGAGTAAGTCAGACAAGGATTCTTTGGAAGAACGGGGAAGCGGGGGCTTGCAACCCATCGGTTGTAAGCCCCCGTGGCCTTTGCTATACTTCGCGGCCGCTGCGCGGTCGGACGCGTGCTGTCCGCATGCGCCCATTTGGTCGCAGCAGCCATTTTGTGAGTTTGTACGGTTTGTACGAGTAGTAGACGAGGAGCATCTGTGCCGACGATCAACCAGCTGATCCGTAAGGGCCGGCAGGAACAGTCCAAAAGGACCAAGACCCCTGCCCTCAAAGGCGCCCCGCAGAAGCGCGGCGTCTGCACCCGCGTGTATACCACCACCCCCAAGAAGCCCAACTCGGCCCTCCGGAAAGTGGCGCGTGTGCGGCTGGTCAACGGGATGGAAGTCACCGCCTACATCCCGGGCATCGGGCACAACCTTCAGGAACACTCCGTGGTCCTCATCCGTGGTGGCAGGGTGAAAGACCTTCCGGGCGTGCGCTACAAGATCATTCGGGCCGCCCTCGACGCTGCCGGCGTGGCCAATCGCAAGCAGGGCCGCTCCAAATATGGCGTCAAGCTGGGCAAATAGGTAAGGAAAGAGTACAGAAGCTATGGCAAGAAGGACTAAAGTAGCCAAGCGGGAGATCCAGCCCGATCCTGTGTACCGCAGCCGCCTGGTCACCCAGATGGTCAACCGCATGATGCTCGACGGCAAGAAGTCCACCGCTGAGCACATCATGTACGGCGCCATGAACATCCTCCGCGAGCGCACCGGCAACGATCCCGCCGGCGTCCTCAAGGAAGCGGTCGAGAACGTCCGCCCCGCCCTCGAAGTGCGGTCCCGCCGGGTCGGCGGCGCCAACTACCAGGTGCCGGTGGAAGTCCCCACCCGCCGCTCGTACACGCTGGCCGTGCGTTGGATCATCAACCACAGCCGCGCCCGCCGCGAGCACACCATGGCCGAACGTCTCGCGGGTGAGCTGCTGGACGGCTACAACCGCACCGGCGTCACCATGAAGAAGAAAGAAGACCTGCTCCGTATGGCTGAAGCCAACCGGGCGTTCGCGCACTACCGCTGGTAGTCGAGCGAGCATAGGTCAGTCGGGTAAAGACGGCAGAAGAAGTCGCAGAGAAGAGAAAGACGATAGGTCAGGAATTGGCGCAGGCCACAGCAAAGAAATCCGCCGCGGACGCGGTACAGAGGCACCCGCTCGACAAGGTGCGGAACATCGGCATCATGGCTCACATCGATGCCGGTAAGACCACCACGACCGAGCGCATCCTCTACTACACCGGCCGCACGTACAAGATCGGCGAAGTGCACGACGGCGCCGCTGTGATGGACTGGATGGCCCAGGAGCAGGAGCGGGGCATCACCATCACGTCGGCGGCTACGACGTGCGAATGGCTCGATCACCGTATCAACATTATAGATACGCCCGGACACGTGGACTTCACTATGGAGGTCGAACGTTCTCTCCGGGTACTCGACGGGGCCATCGCCCTGTTCTGCTCGGTGGCGGGCGTCGAGCCCCAGTCGGAGACCGTCTGGCGGCAGGCCGACAAGTACGGCGTGCCCCGCATCGCGTTCGTGAACAAGATGGACCGGGTCGGCGCCGACTTCATGCGCGGCGTCCAGATGATGGTCGACCGGCTCCATGCCCGGCCGCTCATCCTGCAGCTCCCCATCGGCCGTGAGGACCAGTTCCGCGGCATCATCGACCTCGTTCGCATGGTGGGCTACCTCTACCAGGACGACATGGGCGTCGAGTGGGGCGAGATCCCCATCCCCGAGGACATGCGCGAAGAGGCGGAAGCCCAGCGCACCCACATGATCGAACTGCTCGCCGAACGCGATGACGAGCTCATGATCGACTACCTCGACGGCCACGAGATCTCGGAAGAGCGTCTCAAGGAAGCCATCCGCAAGGCCACCCTCCATATCGACCTCACCCCGGTGCTCTGCGGCTCGTCCTTCAAGAACAAGGGCGTGCAGATGCTGCTGGACGCGGTGGTCGACTATCTGCCGTCGCCGCTGGAAGTGCCGGCGGTCGAGGGCACCAACCCCAGGAACGGCGAGACCATCACCCGCGAGGCGAGCGATGACGAGCCCTTCTCGGCGCTGGCCTTCAAGATCATGTCCGACCCGTTCGTGGGCAAGCTCACGTACTTCCGGGTGTACTCCGGGACCCTCAAAGCGGGCTCCTACGTGTACAACTCGAACAAGGACAAGAAAGAGCGCGTCGGCCGCATCCTCCAGATGCACGCCAACCACCGCGACGACGTCACCCAGGTCTTCGCCGGCGACATCGCTGCGGCGGTGGGCCTGAAGGTCACCACCACCGGCAACACCCTCTGCGACGATGGTGCGCCGGTCGTCCTCGAGTCCATCGAGTTCCCGGAGCCGGTCATCTTCGTGGCCATCGAGCCCAAGACCAAGGCCGACCAGGACAAGCTCTCCGAAAGCCTCATGAAGCTGGCCGAGGACGACCCGACGTTCCGCGTCCGCACGGACGAGGAGACCGGGCAGACCATCATCGCCGGTATGGGAGAGCTCCATCTGGAGATCATCGTCGACCGCCTGCTGCGCGAGTTCAAGGTGGACGCCAACGTGGGCCGGCCGCAGGTGGCCTACCGCGAGGGCATCACCAAGCCCGTGCTCAAGGCCGAGGCCCGTTTCGTCCGCCAGACCGGCGGCCGCGGCCAGTACGGCCACGTGGTCATCAAGATGTCGCCGAACGAATACGGCAAGGGCTTCTCCTTCGAGAACAAGATCGTCGGCGGGGCCATCCCCAAGGAATACATCCCTGCCATCGAAGCGGGCATGATCGAGGCAATGGAGACCGGTGTCATCGCCGGCTTCCCGATGGAGGACGTGAAGGTGGAGCTTTTCGACGGCTCCTACCACGAGGTCGACTCCTCCGAGATGGCCTTCAAGATCGCCGGTTCGATGGCGTTCAGGGAAGCTGCCAAGAAGGCGCATCCGGTGCTGCTGGAACCCATCGAGGACGTCGAAGTGGTCGTCCCCGAGGAGTTCATGGGCGACATCATGGGCGACCTCATCTCGCGGCGCGGCCACATCCTGGGCATGGAGCCCCGGGCCGGCGCCCAGGTCATCAGGGCCAACGTGCCCCTGGCGACCATGTTCGGGTACGCGACCGACGTCCGCTCCAACACCCAGGGACGGGCCACGTACACCATGCAATTCAGTCACTACGCTGAGGTGCCCAGCACCATCGCGCAGGAAATAATCGCCCAGCAGGGCGGCAGAACATCCAAAGACTAACGCGAGCCTAACGCAAGGGAGGATACAGTGGCGAAGCAGAAGTTCGAACGTACCAAACCGCACGTCAACGTTGGCACCATCGGCCACGTCGACCACGGCAAGACCACGCTCACCGCGGCCATCACCAAGTGCCTGCACAACCTGAACCCGAACGTTGCGTTCCGGAGCTTCGACTCCATCGACAACGCTCCTGAAGAGCGCGAGCGCGGTATCACCATCGCCACCGCCCACGTCGAGTACGAGACCAACAAGCGCCACTACGCGCACGTTGACTGCCCCGGTCACGCTGACTACATCAAGAACATGATCACCGGTGCTGCCCAGATGGACGGCGCCATCCTGGTCGTGTCCGCCGCCGACGGCCCCATGCCGCAGACTCGTGAGCACATCCTGCTCGCCCGTCAGGTGGGCGTGCCCTACATCATCGTCTACATGAACAAAGCCGACATGGTGGACGACCCGGAACTCCTCGAACTGGTCGAGATGGAGGTCCGCGAACTCCTCTCCGAGTATGAGTTCCCGGGCGACGAGATCCCCGTCATCGCCGGTTCCGCCCTCCAGGCTCTCGAGCATGGTTGCGGCGACGCCGAGTGCTCGCAGTGCGGTTCCATCTTCAAGCTGGCCGAAGCTCTCGACAGCTACATCCCGGAACCCGAGCGCGCCATCGACAAACCGTTCCTGATGCCGATCGAAGACGTGTTCTCGATCCAGGGCCGCGGCACCGTGGTGACCGGCCGTGTCGAGCGCGGTATCGTCAAGGTCGGCGACAACGTCGAGATGGTCGGCCTCAACCCGGCTCCCATCAAGACCGTCGCCACCGGCGTCGAGATGTTCCGCAAGCTGCTTGACGAAGGCCGCGCCGGCGACAACATCGGCGTCCTCCTCCGCGGCACCAAGCGCGACGAAGTCGAGCGCGGTATGGTCCTCGCCCACGTGGGCACCATCACCCCGCACACCGAGTTCGAAGCCCAGATCTACGTCCTGTCCCGTGAAGAGGGCGGCCGTCACACTCCGTTCTTCAACGGCTACCGTCCGCAGTTCTACTTCCGGACCACCGACGTGACCGGCGACGTCACCCTCGAAGAGGGCGTCGAGATGATCATGCCGGGCGACCACACCACCATCCACGCCAAACTGATCACCCCGATCGCCATGGAAGAAGGTCTCCGCTTCGCTATCCGCGAAGGTGGCCGTACCGTGGGCGCCGGCGCCGTGACCAAGATCATCAAGTAGGAGTCACTCCGTGGCGCAGCAGAAAATACGTATACGGCTCAAGGCCTACGACCACGAACTGGTCGACAAGAGCGCCCGGAGCATCGTGGAGACGGCTGAGCGCACCGGCGCCACCATTTCCGGCCCGGTTCCTCTGCCGACCGAGAAGAACGTGTACTGCGTGATCCGTAGTCCCTTCAAGTACAAGGATTCGCGCGAACATTTCGAGATCCGGACGCACAAGCGCCTGATCGACATCCACCAGCCCACTCCGAAGACGGTCGATTCGCTCATGCGCATGGACCTTCCCGCCGGCGTGGACATTGAGATCAAACTGTGATGAAGACGCTGCTAGGAACAAAACTGGGTATGACCCAGTACTTCGATGCGGACGGCACCGTCGTGCGCTGCACGGTCATCCAGGCTGGCCCCTGCGTGGTCACCCAGAAGAAGACCGTGGACACCGACGGCTACGCCGCCACCCAGATCGCCTTCGGCGACGTCAAAGCCAAACGGCTCAACAAGCCCCTGCTCGGTCACCTCAAGAAGGCGGGGGTCACTCCCAAGCGCCATCTCATGGAGGTCCGCGGCGAGGACGAGCTGACCGTCGGCCAGTCCGTCACCGTAGACATCTTCGCTCCCGGCGACAAGGTCAAAGTGACCGGTGTCAGCAAGGGTAAAGGCTTCCAGGGCGTTATGAAGCGGCACGGGTTCGCCGGTGGTCCGGCGTATCACGGCGCCCACTTCCACCGCGCCCCCGGCTCCATCGGCGCGTCGGCCGACCCGTCCCGGGTGTACCCGGGCACTCGGCTCCCCGGCCAGATGGGCAATGTGCAGGTTACCCAGACCGGTCTGACCGTGGTCCAGACGGACCCGGACAAGAACCTGGTTCTGGTGAAAGGCGCGATCCCGGGGAGCAAGGGCTCCCTGGTCGTGATCAGAGGTTAGGCCCATGCCATCCATCGAACGAATCGACGAGAACGGCGCGGTCGTCGGCCAGCACGATCTGGCCTCCGATCTGGTGCAGGATCGACTCAACGTAGGCCTCCTTCATCAGGTGGTCACGGCTGAGTTGGCCAACCACCGGCAAGGTACCGCCGCCGCCAAGACCCGGGGCGAAGTCGCCGGGACCACCGCCAAACAGTGGCGCCAGAAAGGCACCGGCCGCGCTCGCGTGGGCTCGGGCAAAGTGGCTCACTTCACCGGCGGCGGTGTGGCGTTCCCGCCCATCCCGCGCAGCTACGCTCAGAAGATCAACAAGAAGGTCAAAGCTGCGGCCTTCCGTATGGCCCTGGGCGACCTGGTGGCCGGCGGATCCGTCCGTGTGCTCTCCGGGGCGACCTGGAGCGAACCGTCCACCAAGAAGGCGTCAGAGATCATCAGTAAGGCTGCTCTTGATCGGCCGCTGCTGGTCCTGGTGAACGGCGACGAGCTCAACGCGCTCAAGAGCTTCCGCAACCTGGCCGGCACCCGCGCGCTCGCCATCGGCGACGCCGAAGTGCAGGACTATGTGTGGGCCAAGAGCCTTCTGTTCACCGAAGCCGCCGTTTCCTTCCTTGAAGGCGGCCTGACTGAAGGCGAGGCTTGATGGACGCGCGTGAGATCATCATCCGTCCGATCATCTCGGAGAAGAGCTACCGGGCCATCGACAACAACCGGTACTCCTTCGAGGTCAACTATCGGGCGACCAAGCCCCACATCCGGGCGGCCGTCGAGGAGATCTTCAAAGTGAAGGTCATCGGCGTGCAGACCATCAACATGAAGCCCAAACCCAAGCGCCGCGGAGCCCATGCCGGCTTCACCAAGCGCTGGAAGAAAGCCGTTGTCGAGCTCGCCCCGGGCAACCGGATCGAGTTCTTCGGCGCGACGTGATAAGGGAGCGGTAAGAGAACATGGCTATCAAGAAATACAAGCCGACCTCCCCGGGACGCCGGTTCACGACGACGCCGACCTTCGACGAGATCACTCGGGACGAGCCCGAGAAGTCACTCGTGCGCCCGGTCAAGCGTCACGGCGGCCGCAACAACTACGGCCGCATCACCACGCGGCACCAGGGCGGCGGTCACAAGCGGGCGTACCGGCTGATCGACTTCAAGCGTGACAAGGACGGCGTTCCCGGCCGGGTCGACTCCATCGAGTACGACCCCAACCGCAACTGCCGTATCGCTCTGATCGTGTACAAGGACGGCGAGAAGCGCTACATCCTGGCGCCGAACAAGCTGGTCGTGGGCGCGATGGTGGAAGCCGGCCCGAAAGCGGACATCCGCATCGGCTGCGCCCTGCCCCTGCGCAACATCCCGGTCGGTACCGTGGTGCACAACATCGAGCTGTACAAAGGTCGCGGCGGCCAGCTGGCCCGCGCGGCCGGCTGCTCCGCGCAGGTCATGGCCAAGGAAGGCGACTACGCCATCCTCCGCCTGCCCTCGCAGGAGATGCGCATGATCCATCTGGAATGCCGGGCCACCATCGGCGAGATCGGCAACGCCGAGCACGAGAACCTCACCACCGGTAAAGCCGGCCGCAAGCGCTGGATGGGCGTCCGCCCGGGCGTTCGCGGTACGACGATGAACCCGGTCGACCACCCGCACGGTGGTGGCGAGGGCTCCACGCCTCCGGGACGTAACCCGGTGACTCCGTGGGGTGTCCCGACCCTGGGTCACAAGACCCGCAAAGCGAAGAAACCCTCGACGAAGTACATCGTCAGGCGAGCTGGGAAAGGGAGGTAGTAAGGCACCGTGGCACGTTCAAGCAAGAAAGCTCCCTTTGTCGAAGAGCGGCTGATGACGCGGGTCGAGACTATGAACGAGACCGGTGAGAAGCGCATGCTCAAGACCTGGTCCCGGGCTTCCGTCATCTATCCGGAGATGATCGGGCACACCATCGCGGTCCATGACGGCCGCAAGCATGTGCCGGTCTACGTCACCGAGAGCATGGTGGGGCACCGTCTGGGCGAGTTCGCCCTCACCCGTACCTTCCGCGGACACGGCGGCAACAAAGAGCGCCGGATGAAGAGGAAGTGACGGACATGATCAACGCGACAGCCAAATACGTGCGGGTCTCCCCGCGCAAAGCCGGCGACGTAGCGGCGATGATCCGCGGCAAGAAAGTGATGGAGGCGAAAGCCATCCTCGCTCTCAGCCCCCGCGGTGCCGCCAAGCTGGTGGGCAAAGTCCTCGACTCGGCCGTTGCCAACGCCGAGAACAACAACAACCTGGACGCCGACGACCTCTATGTCGTGACGGCCTACGCGAACCCGGGACCGACCATCAAACGGTTCCAGCCGCGGGCCATGGGGCGCGCCAGCCGCATCAACAAGAGGACGAGCCACATCACGGTGTGCGTCGACGAGAAGAAGGAGTCGTAGCAGGTGGGTCAGAAAGTTCATCCTGGCGGCATGCGGCTCGGCATCATCCATGACTGGAAGGCTCACTGGTACACCGAGCGGCAGTTCGCGGGCTTCCTTCATGAAGACCTGGCGATCCGCAAGCACATCCAGAAGCGGATGGGCCATGCCGGCCTGTCCAACATCGTGATCCGCAAGGACACGAACAAAGTGGTCATCGACATCCATACGGCCCGGCCGGGCATCGTCATCGGCAAATCCGGGTCCGAAGTGGATGCTCTGCGACGCGACATCCACGACATGACGGGCAAGACCGTGCACGTCAACATCGTGGAGATCAAGCGCCCCGAGCTGGACGCCAACCTGGTCGCTCAGTCCATCGCCGAGCAGCTCGCCAACCGCGTGAGCTTCCGCCGCGCGATGAAGCGGGCCATCACGTCGGCCATGCGCTCGGGCGCCGAGGGCGTCAAAGTCAAGTCCGGCGGCCGCTTGGGCGGTGCCGAGATGGCGCGTATCGAGGGTTACAGCGAGGGCCGGGTGCCGCTGCACACGCTCCGCGCCGACATCGATTACGGTTTCTGCGAAGCCGACACGACCTTCGGGAAGATCGGCGTGAAAGTGTGGATCAACAAGGGCGAGATCATGCCCGAAGGGTTCAACGAGGGTTCCCGGCCACAATCGGAAGCCCAAGTAGGCTGACGGCTTACGATCTGAGTCCCCTGCCGGGGCCTAGGGGTACACCCGGAGCCGTGGACAGTGAGACGAGGATCTGAAGAAGGACGAGGATAAAAGATGCTACTACCAAAAAGGGTCAAGCACCGCAAACAGCACCGGGGTCGCATGACCGGCTCGGCCAAAGGCCAGACGACCGTGCATTTCGGCGAGTACGGCCTGCAGGCCCTCGAGCCGGGCTGGGTCACCAGCCGGCAGATCGAGGCCGCTCGTATCGCCATGACCCGGAAGATCAAGCGTGGTGGGAAGGTGTGGATCAACATCTTCCCGGACAAGCCGATCACCAAGAAGCCCGCCGAGACGCGCATGGGCTCCGGTAAAGGCTCCCCCGACCAGTGGGTCGCGGTCGTCAAGCCGGGTCGCGTGATGTTCGAGCTGGCGGGTGTCTCGGAAGAGTTGGCCAAAGAGGCCATCAGGCTTGCTTCCCACAAACTTCCTGTCAAATGCAGATTCGCGACTAGGGAGGATGCTGGCCTTGAAGCCTAAGGATCTTATAGAGCTCGCCGATGAGGAATTGGCGCAGCGTCTCAAGCAGTCGCGCGAGGAGCTGTTCAACCTTCGCTTCCAGCACGCTGCCGGACAGCTGGAGAACCACAGCCGCCTGCGCCAAGTGCGCCAGGACATCGCGAGGATCATGACGGTGCAGTCGGCGAGAGAACGGGCGAGGGAGCTGTGATGGCGGAACAGACCACTACTTCCAAGCAGCGGGAGCAGAAGGGCGTCGTCGTGTCCGACAAGATGGATAAGACCATCGTCGTACAGGTCGCCGCGGTCCTGCCGCACGCTGAGTACAAGAAGATCGTCCGCCGCACCAGCCGGTTGAAGGCGCACGACGAGAACAACGAAGCCCGCATCGGTGACACCGTGCTCGTGCGGGAATGCCGGCCGCTTTCGCGGGACAAGACGTGGCGCCTGATCAAGGTGCTCGAGCGGGCCGAGTGACGCGGCAGGAGACGGAATAAACGATGATTCAAGTAGAGACAAGACTTAAAGTCGCCGATAACACCGGCGCCCGCGAGCTGCTCTGCATCCGCATCATGGGCGGTTCGCAGCGGCGGTATGCCAGCGTGGGCGACATCATCGTCGGTGCGGTCAAAGAGGCCATCCCGGGCGGCAACGTCAAGAAGGGCGACGTGGTGCGCGCCGTGGTCGTGCGGGTCAAGAAGCCGTACGGCCGCAAAGACGGCACCTATATCGGCTTCGATGAGAACGCCGCCGTGCTGATCGACCGGCAGATGAACCCGCGGGGCACGCGTATCTTCGGCCCCGTCGGCCGCGAGCTCCGCGAGAAGAACTTCGCGAAGATCGTGTCGCTCGCTCCGGAGGTGCTGTGATGTCCAAGAAACAGCCGCAGCCGGAACGCAAGAACTTCCGCATCAAGAAGGGCGACACCGTCCAGGTGATCCAGGGCAAAGAGAGCGGGAAGCGCGGCAAAGTGCTTCGCGTCCTCGCCGATGACGAGCGGGTCGTGGTCGAGCGCGTGAACTTCATCAAGCGCCACGTCCGCCCGTCGCAGAAGACGCCGCAGGGCGGGGTCATCGAGCGGGAAGCGGCTCTTCACATCAGCAACGTGCAGCTGGTCTGCCCGGGCTGCAACCAGCCCGCGCGTGTCGGCGTGCGCATGGAAGGCGATGCGAAGGTCCGCTACTGCAAGAAATGCAACGTCCAGGTGGATAAGGGTTGACGATGGCACCGAGACTTAAAGAGAAATATCTGACCGAGATCGTGCCGGCCATGCGTGAGAAGTTCGGCTACTCGAACGTCATGCAGGTGCCGAAAGTCGTCAAGGTGACCGTCAACATGGGCATCGGCGAAGGCACCCACGACGCCAAGCAGATGGAAGAAGCCGCCACCCAGATGGGCCAGATCACCGGGCAGAAAGCCCAGGTGCGCCGCGCCCGCAAGTCCGTGGCCAACTTCAAGCTGCGCGCCGGCATGCCGGTGGGCCTGCGGGTCACCCTCCGCGGCGACCGCATGTACGAGATGCTCGACCGGCTCATCAGCATCTCGCTCCCGCGTATCCGTGACTTCCAGGGGATCAGTGGCAAGGGCTTCGATGGCCAGGGCAACTAAAACCTGGGTCTGAAAGAGCAGATCATCTTCCCGGAGATCGACTACGACAAGATCGACAAGCTCCGGGGCATGGATATCGCTATCACCACGACGGCGAAAACGGACGACGAGGGACGGGCTCTGCTCAAGTTCATGGGCATGCCCTTCCGCGAGAGCTGATAGGAGCACCAGCGAATGGCAAAGAAATCAATGATCGCCAAGGCGCGGCGCCCGCAGAAGTACACTGTTCGGGCTCATAACCGTTGCCTCCGGTGCGGCCGTTCGCGGGCGTATGTCCGCCGCTTCGGCCTGTGCCGCATCTGTCTACGGGAACTGGCCCATCAGGGCCTGATCCCCGGCGTCACCAAATCGAGCTGGTAGGAGGGAGGGGTCATGTCACAAACCGATCCCATCGCCGACATGCTCACCCGCATCCGGAACGCCAACAAGGCGCTCCAGGCCAAGGTCGAGATGCCGTCCTCCTCTCAGAAGGTGGAACTGGCGCGTGTCCTCACTGAAGAGGGCTACATCACGTCGTACTCCGTGGTCAAAGACGGCAGCTTCGACAAGCTGGTCGTCGAACTCAAGTACACGGACGGCCGCCGCCGCGTGATCTCGCAGATCAAGCGCGTGAGCAAGCCGGGCCGGCGCATGTATGCCAAGAAAGACAACCTGCCCAAGGTCCTCGGGGGCCTCGGCACGGCCGTCATCTCCACCTCGCGTGGCCTGATGACCGCTCGTGAAGCGCAGCGACTGGGAGTGGGCGGCGAAGTCGTCTGCTTCGTGTGGTGATGCTATGTCGAGGATAGGAAGAGCACCCATCGCAGTCCCCGCCGGTGTCAGCATCGACATCGCCGGGACCGCCGTCACGGTCAAGGGCCCCAAGGGCGAACTGGCCATGAACATCCACCCGAACATGACGGTGGACATCAGGGACGGCGTCATGACCGTCATCCGGCCCAACGATTCCGGGCCCAACCGGTCGCTTCACGGCCTCACGCGCACGCTGCTCTCCAACATGGTCACCGGCGTCACCACCGGTTTCCAGAAGAAGCTGGAGATCCAGGGTGTCGGTTACCGCGCTTCCAAGAAGGGCGACGACCTCGAGATCCTGGTGGGCTACTCCCACCCGGTCGTAGTGGCGCCGCCGGAGAACATCGAGTTCGAGGTCCCGGTCCCCACGCAGATCGTGGTCAAGGGCATCGACAAGCAGCGCGTCGGCCAGGTGGCCGCCGATATCCGCTCGATCCGTCAGCCCGAGCCCTACAAGGGCAAAGGCATCCGGTATGAGGGCGAAGTCGTGCGGCGCAAAGTCGGCAAGCGGGCTTAGTAGGCAGGAGACGAGATGAGTATTGAAGAAAGCAAGATGCGGACTCGTGCACGCCGCACGGTCCGTGTCCGCAGCAAGGTACGGGGCACCGCCGATCGCCCGCGCCTCACGGTCTTCCGGTCCAACCGGGCGATGTGGGCGCAGATCATCGACGACCGCGCCGGCAAGACGCTCGCGAGCGCGTCGACCCTGAACGTGACCGACAAAGGTCTCTCCAAGACCGATGTGGCCACCAAGGTCGGCCAGATCCTCGCCGAGAAGGCGAAAGCCGCGGGTGTGGAGCGCGTGGTGTTCGATCGCGGCCCCTACCTGTATCACGGTCGAGTAAAAGCTCTCGCGGACGGCGCCCGCGAAGCCGGCCTGGACTTCTGAGGGAGAGTGAGGTAGCACTTTGGCGCAGATCAAGGCAGATACGCTGAACCTTCAGGAGAGCGTTATCCACATCAACCGCGTTGCGAAGGTCGTCAAGGGCGGCCGGCGCTTCTCGTTCACCGCTCTCGTGGCTGTGGGCGACGGCGAAAGCACCGTCGGTATCGGCTATGGCAAGGCGAAAGAAGTCCCGCTGGCCATCCAGAAGGCCATCGAGGACGCTCGCAAGAACCTGTTCGTCGTGCCCAAACACGGCACCACGATCACCCATGAGACCGTCGGCCACTTCGGTGCCGGCCGTGTCCTGCTCCGCCCGGCTTCCGCCGGTACCGGCGTCATCGCCGGCGGCGGCGTCCGCGCCCTGCTGGAACTGGGTGGCGTGCACGACGTCCTCACCAAATGCCTGGGGACCACCAACCCCATCAACATGGTGCGGGCGGCCGAAGCCGGTCTTCGTGGCCTCAAGCGCCCCGAGGACATCGCTCTCCAGCGTGGCAAGACCATCCGTGAAGTCGTCGGCAAGGCCCCGGTCGAACCGGCAGCCGCACCGGAGGCGTGACGAGATGTTGAAGATCACGCAGACCAAGAGCCGCATCAACCGTAAGAAAGACCACAAGGCCACCCTGGACGCCTTGGGCATCACCCGGATGAACCAGACCGTGTACCACGAAGACACGCCGGCCATCAGGGGCATGATCCACAAGGTCGAATACATGGTCCAGGTCGAAGTGGTCGACGTGGAGAAAAAAGGATAGAGATGGCAGACGTCTACCTGCACAACCTGAAGCCCAACGAGGGCGCTCGCCACTCGCGCAAACGCGTGGGCCGTGGTGAGGGCTCCGGTCTGGGCAAGACCTCCGGGCGCGGGAACAAAGGTTCCAAGCAGCGCTCCGGCGGCCAGATCTCGCCCCGCTACGAGGGCGGCCAGATGCCTCTGCACATGAGGCTGCCCAAGCTGCGCGGCCCGCTGGCCAAGACGGCCATGCCCATCGGTCCCTTCCGGACCTACAGCACTCCGGTCAACCTGTCCCGGCTCGAAGGCTTCGCCGCAGGCGACGTCGTCTCCCCGGAGACCCTGCTGGAGCGGGGCATCATCAAGAAGCTGGACGAACGGGTCAAGATCCTTGCGACCGGCGAGCTCAAGGCTGCCCTGACCATCAAGGCCCATGCCTTCAGCGCCGCCGCCGTTGCCAAGATCGAAGCCGCCGGTGGTACGGCGGAAGTCATCTAGGAGCGCGTGTCGAGTTGCCGACCAACGAGGTGACAGCCTAAATGTGGCAATCCTTCCTTAACGCCTGGAAGCTGCCGGATCTCCGGAAGAAGCTGCTCTTCACGGCCCTGATCATCGCGATCTACCGTCTGGGCTGCTACATCCCGGTGCCGGGCGTCGACACCAACGCCGTGTCCAACGCGTTCAGCGCGAACGCCGGCGGCGTGTTCGACTTCTACAACCTGTTCACCGGCGGCGGTCTCCAGCGCGTGGCCATATTCGCGCTGGGCATCATGCCGTACATCACAGCGTCGATCATCATGCAGCTGCTCACCATGGTGATCCCCAAGCTGGAAGCGCTCATGAAGGAAGGCGAATCCGGACAGAAGAAGGTCAACCAGTACACGCGGTACTTCACCGTGATCCTGGCCCTCATCGAGTCCGTCGGCTTCGTCTTCCTGTTCGACAAGCAGTACAACGCGTTCAGTGGCGTGGGCGGGCTCACCCCGCTCCGCTTCTTCCTCGTCGTGTTGACGCTGACCGTGGGCACCGCTCTCATCATGTGGCTGGGCGAACTGATCACCCAGCGGGGTATCGGCAACGGTATCTCCCTCATGATCTTCGCGAGCATCGTGTCCCGTCTTCCCAGCGGTCTGCAGATGCTGTTCAACCTCAACCCGGGCTACTGGGTCCTGATGGGCATCGTCTCGGTCCTCGTGGTGGCGTTCGTCATCTACGTGACCGAAGGCCAGCGCCGCATCCCGGTGCAGTACGCCAAGAGGGTCGTGGGCCGCAAGGTCTACGGGGGCCAGAGCACCTACCTGCCGTTGCGGATCAACATGGCCGGCGTCATCCCGGTGATCTTCGCCTCGTCCGTGCTGCTCTTCCCGGTCACCATCGGGGGCATGATCGGCGGATGGGCGAAGAAGGCGGCCGACGCCATCGGCCCCAGCACCTGGTGGTACATCATCGTGGAAGTGCTGCTGATCATCGCGTTCACGTACTTCTACACCGCGGTGCAGTTCAACCCCATCGACCAGGCCGACAACCTCAAGAAGTACGGCGGGTTCATCCCGGGCATCCGCCCCGGACGTCCCACCGCGGCCTACCTCGACAGGGTGCTGACCCGCATCACGCTGCCGGGCTCGCTGTTCCTGGCCGCCATCGTGTTGCTGCCGACCGCGCTCATCAAGGGCATCGGCGTACCGTTCTACTTCGGCGGTACCTCGCTCCTGATCGTCGTCGGGGTCGCGCTCGACACCATGAAGCAGATGGAATCGCAGTTGCTCATGCGCCACTACGAGGGCTTCCTCAAGTAGCCGCGAGCTTCTATCAATAGACCGAAGGGATCTGTAATGAGCCAGTTCAACCTCGTACTTCTTGGACCTCCCGGGGCCGGAAAAGGCACTCAGGCCAGCCGCATCGTGGCCGAGTACGCCATCCCCCACATCTCCACGGGCGATATCCTCCGGGGCGCCGTCAAGAACGGCACCGCGATGGGTCTCGAGGCCAAGAAGTACATGGACGCCGGCGACCTGGTCCCCGATAGCGTGGTGATCGGCATCGTCAAGGACCGCCTTCAGGAGCCCGACACCGCGAAGGGCTTCCTCATGGACGGCTTCCCGCGGACCATCCCGCAGGCTGAAGCTCTGGACGCGGCCCTGGACGAACTCGACCGGGCGATCAACAAGGTCGTCGTGATCCTCGTGGATGAGGAAGATCTCGTGAAGCGGCTCTCCGGCCGGCGCGTGTGCCGCACCTGCCAGGCTCCGTTCCACGTCATGTTCAACCAGCCCAAGGTCGAGGGCGTCTGCGACAAGTGCGGCGGCGAGCTGTACCAGCGCGACGACGACAACGAGACCACGGTGCGCAACCGTCTCGCTACCTACCGGAAGCAGACGGAACCGCTCATCGATTACTACGACAAAGCCGGCGTGGTGGCCCGCGTCGACGGCGCCAAAGCGCCCGACGACGTCTACGAGGACATCCGCATGGCCCTGGGCCCCGCGGGCGCCTAGGTCTCGAGCTTTCTGGACAGGGAAGTAACGCGAACGTGATCATCAGGAAGTCACCGGCTGAGATAGAGAAGATGGCCCGAGCTGGGGCCGTCGTCCGGGGCTGCCTGGAACTCATGGGCCAAGAAGTGCGCCCTGGGATCACGACGAGAGAATTGGACAGATTGGCGGAGAAGTACATCAGATCGCAGGGTGGGATCCCCACCTTCAAGGGATACCGGGGCTTCCCTGGTTCCATCTGCGCTTCTCCCAACGATATGGTGGTCCACGGCATCCCGGGGAAGGTCCGCCTTCGCGAAGGCGACATCCTCGGTGTGGACGTGGGCGTCACGGTAGAAGGGTATATCGCCGACGCTGCGATGACCTTCCCCATCGGCGAGATCTCCGAGGAGGCCCGACGGCTGCTGCGGGCGACAGAGGAATCTCTCATGAAGGGGATAGAGCAGTGCAGGGTCGGCAACCGGGTCGGCGACATATCGCACGCCGTCCAGGTCCATGCGGAATCGCACGGGTACTCTGTGGTGCAGAGCATGGTGGGCCACGGTGTGGGCCGCGACATGCACGAAGACCCACAGGTGCCCAACTTCGGGCCGCCCCATCAGGGCCCCGAGTTGCGTGAAGGCATGGTCTTGGCGATCGAGCCGATGGTCAATGCCGGCGGATATCAAGTCGAGATGGGTGAAGACGGTTGGGCTATCTACACTAGAGACGGTAGCCTGTCGGCCCATTTCGAACATACGGTCGCGATCACAAACAGCGGTCCGCGCATCCTCACCAACGCTACGGCAGTGAGGGGCTAGGAGAGATGGACCGGTGTGCTATGATAGGCGGCCGGCGTTCGGACGGAGGTCCTGAGGTGGGCACAATTGTCTCCTAAAGAAGAAGCGATCGAGCTCGAAGGTGAGGTCCTTGAGGCCTTGCCCAACACCATGTTCAGGGTGAAGCTCGACAACGAGCTGGAGATACTGGCTCATATCTCGGGCAAGATGCGGATGAACTACATCCGTATCCTCCCGGGCGACCGCGTGAAAGTGGAGTTGTCACCGTACGATCTGACCAGAGGTCGGATCACGTACCGGTTCAAGTAGTAGAGGAAGGACGCATCAGATGAAAGTCAGGGCGTCGGTCAAACCGATGTGCGAAAAGTGCATGATAGTGCGGCGCAACGGCGTGGTGCTGGTCATTTGCCAGAACCCGCGTCACAAGCAGCGCCAGGGCTAGACAGGCTAGGTAGGAGAACAGAATGGCTCGTATCGCTGGAGTGACGCTCCCCCGGGAGAAGCGGGTCGAGATAGGCCTCACCTATGTGTATGGGATCGGCCGCTCGACGTCCAACAAGATCCTGGAGGCAGTGCAGATCGACCCGAACACGCATGTCAAGGATCTCACCGAAGACGAAGAGATCCGTCTGCGTAGCTACATCGAAGAGAACATCACGGTCGAGGGCGATCTGCGCCGCGAGCGCAGCCAGAACATCAAGCGCCTCATGGAGATCGGTTGCTACCGGGGTATCCGCCACCGTCGCGGCATGCCTGTCCGGGGTCAGCGCACCAAGACCAATGCGCGCGTGCGTAAGGGTCACAAACCCACCGTGGGCGTCAAGAAGAAGGTGCGGGTCTAGCCTCCGGGCCGGCTCGCAAGGAATGACCAGGGAGAGCTAGAAAGATGCCGAAACCCAAACGCACAGTCACCGGGCCTCGCGGTCGGCGCAAGAAGGTGCGGAAGAGCATCGCCGTTGGCAATGCCTATATCAAGACGTCGTTCAACAACACCCACGTGACCCTCACCGACAGAGAGGGCAACGTGATCGCGTGGGCCAGCGCCGGTTCCGCGGGCTTCAAGGGCTCCCGTAAGTCCACGCCGTTCGCGGCGCAGGTGACGGCCGAACGTGCCGCTCGCGCGGCCATGGAACACGGTCTGCAGAAGGTGGATTGCTTCGTCAAGGGGCCGGGTTCCGGCCGCGAGACCGCCATCCGCTCGCTCCAGGCGACCGGTATCGACGTCACGTCTGTCAAAGATGTCACCCCGATCCCCCACAACGGTTGCCGTCCCAAAAAACGGCGCCGTGTATAGCGGAGCATAGAGAATGGCAAGAGACACATCTCCTCAGTGCAAACAGTGCCGCCGGGAGGGCGAGAAGCTCTTCCTCAAAGGCGAGCGCTGCCTCACCGACAAGTGCGGTGTGGACCGGCGTGCCTATGCCCCGGGCGACCACGGTCGTGGCCGGCGCCGCAAGCAGTCGGAATACCTCACCCAGCTTCGTGAGAAGCAGAAGGCCCGCCGCTACTACGGCGTGCTGGAAGGCCAGTTCCATCACTATTACGAGATGGCTTCCCGGCAGTCCGGCATCACCGGCGAGAACCTGCTGCGCCTGCTCGAAGTGCGGCTGGACAACGTCGTCTACCGGCTGGGCTTCGGCGCTTCCCGCCGTCAGGCCCGCCAACTGGTGCGGCACGGCCACTTCACCGTCAACGGCCGCAAGGTCAACATCCCGTCCTACCGCGTGCGGACCGATGACATCATCGCCGCCGTCCTGGACAGCGAAGGCCTGAAAACGGTCGTCGAAGACGCCACGGACCTCACCGCTTCGGTGCCGGCGTGGCTGCAGGCTGATCACGACAACATGGTGGGGAAAGTCCTGCGCATGCCTGAGCGCACCGACATCGACATCCCCATCCAGGAGTCACTCATCGTAGAGCTGTACTCCAAGTAGTCCTGAGGAGGGCCGATTGCTAGACTTCGCCACCCCGCATAGTACGTATGAACCGGTCGGTGAGAACCGGGGCCGCTTCATCGTGGAGCCGCTGGCCCGTGGCTTCGGGTACACGTTCGGCAACTCCTTGCGGCGCGTGCTGCTTTCCTCGCTCGAGGGCGCTGCTATCTCCTCGGTGAAGATCACCGGGGTCGAGCACGAGTTCTCGACGGTGCCCCACGTCAAGGAAGACGTGACCGACATCATCCTGAACCTCAAGAAGATCGTCTTCGTGCTGCACGGCGAAGCCGACGACCACGAGGTCATGCTGGTGAAAGACGGCCCGGGCGACGTGACCGCAGCCGATATCCAGCTTCCGTCGGCCGTCGAAGTGATGGACCCGGAAGCCAAGATCGCCACCATCGAGGATGGCGGCCGTCTCGAGATGCAGCTGACCGTCCGCCGCGGCCGCGGTTACGCGTCCGCCGACGACAACAAGCCCGGTACGGCCATCGTCGGGGTCATCCCGATCGATTCCATCTTCTCGCCGGTCCGGCGGGTCGCCTACAGCGTCGAGCCGGCGCGTGTCGGCCAGCGCACGGACTTCGACAAGCTGACCCTGGAAGTGGAGACCAACGGGGCCCTCGAGCCGAAAGCGGCCGTCTCCAAAGCCGCCGCGATGCTGCGCGAAGAGCTGCTCATCTTCACCGAAGAAGTCGAAGTGGAAGAGGAAGGCGCTCCGGCCATCGCCCGCGTGGGCGAACCGGCCCCGGTCAAGGGATCG
>CAIQPS010000021.1 GCA_903873715.1 uncultured Actinomycetes bacterium | reverse complement strand
TGCCCGGGGTGCGGCCACGGCATCATCAACCGCCTGCTCATGGAAGTGGTCGAGGAGATGGACCTGCAGGCCGACGCCATCTGCGTGGCGCCGGCGGGCTGCGGCATGCTCCTCTACAACTACTTCGAGATCGACGTCATCGAGTCGGCCCACGGACGGGGCTCGGCCGTCGCCACCGGCATCAAGCGGGTGCGGCCGCAGAACCTGGTGTTCTCCTATCAGGGCGACGGCGACCTGGCCGCCATCGGCACCGCCGAGGGCTTCCATGCCGCCAACCGGGGCGAGAACATCACCGTGATCTTCGTGAACAACGGGGTGTACGGCATGACCGGCGGCCAGATGGCGCCCACCACCCTGCTCGACCAGGTGACCACCACGTCCCCGGTGGGGCGCTGCTCCGACCTGGCCGGCCATCCGGTGAAGATCTGCGAGGTGTTCGCCGTGCTCGACGGCACCTCGTACCTGGAGCGCGTGGCGGTCAACAAGCCGTCCGGCGTCATCAAGACCAAGAAGGCCATCCGCAAGGCCTTCCAGCGGCAGTTGGACGGCGAAGGCTTCTCCCTGGTGGAGATCCTCTCGCCCTGCCCCACCGCCTGGAAGATGGGCACACTCGAGTCGTGCAAATGGGTGGACGACGTCATGAGCAAGCAGTTCCCGCTCGGCGTCATCAAGGACGTTACGAGCTGCGCCGCACCGGCGCCGGCCGCCACTCCGACCGAGGCTGCGGCCTCCGAGGAGGAGTAGGCCATGCATGTGAAGACCCTCTTCTCCGGCTTCGGCGGCCAGGGCGTGCTCTCGATGGGCACCACTCTCGCGACGGCCGCCATGCTCGAAGGCAAGTACGTCACCTACTTCCCCGCCTACGGCGTGGAGGTGCGCGGCGGCACGGCCAACTGCACCGTGGTGGTCTCCGACGAGGAGATCGCGTCGCCGGTCGCGTCGGACCCCGAGTTCGTCGTGGCCATGAACCAGCCGTCGTTCGCCCGGTTCCAGAGCATCCTGCAGCCCGGCGGCCTGCTGTGCGTGAACTCCTCCATCGTCAACACGGAGACGGCGCGCAGTGACATCGAGGTGCTGGCCATCCCCACCACCGAACTGGCCGAGCGGATCGGCACCAGCAAGGTGGCCAACATGATCATGCTCGGCGCCCTTGTCCGTGCCAGCGACATGATCTCCTACGAGGCCATGCTCGAGAACCTCACCGAGATCCTCGGCGAGGGCAAAGCCAAACTGCTCAAGCTCAACCGCGAGGCGCTCGCGCTGGGCTACGAATACGTACAAAGGTAGGGTGGACCGGTGGTCATCAAACAGCTGTCCGTGAGTCTCGACAACACCCCCGGCGCCCTCGCCACCATCAGCGAGAGCCTCGGCCGTGAGGGCGTCAACGTCCGCGCCATCTCCGTCGCCGACACCTCCGACCGGAGCACCGTCCGCTTCGTGTTCGACGACCCGGAGAAAGCCAAGAACATGCTGATCGCCAACGGCTACACGCCCAAGGAGACCGAGGTGCTGGCCGTGGAGATCCCGGACCATCCGGGCGGCATGCTGGGCGTGCTGAAGCCGCTCAAGGCGGCGGGCATCAACGTGCATTACCTGTACCCGCACCTGGGCCGCGTGAGCAACAACGCCATCGTGATCCTGGGCGTCGACCAGACCGAGAAGGCGCAGGAGATCCTCGCCGCCAACTGGGTCAAGACGCTGGGGCGCGAAGCCTACAACGTATAAGGGCGCCGCGGCTGCTGCGCGCCGCGCCGCGCCTCGGGCTTCCGGCCCGCGCCGCCGGCCGGGCCGGTGGCGCCGAACGAGCGCCCGAGCGCCCCGGTGCTACTTCACCGCCACCAGGGTGACGCCCAGTTTCGCTTCGAGATCTTTGATCTTGTCCAACTGGGCGGCGCTGAGTTGCGCCGGCTCGGCGGTGAAGCAGGTGTAGGCGAGGAGCGGGTGGCCCATCTCCTGCTCGAGCTTGGTTATCTCGTCGAGCTCGAGGGGGCCCAGTTGGTTGGATAGGCTGCACAGCATGGCCGTCTCCTTTTCGAATGGCTGCACACCAGGCGCGCGCCGTTCCCGGTGTTTCCCGGTGCGGGCTTCATACCCAGCATAGCGCCGACGCCATGCGTCGCGGGGACTTTCTTGCGGTGCGGGATCCCGCCCAGGCGCCGCCGAAGCGGCGGCCGGGCTACTTGAGTGCGTAGAGGTTGCCGTCCAGGCAGCCGGCGTACACGACACCGCCCGCCACGGTCAGGGACGACCACATCGGTTTGGGGAGCTGGTACTTCCAGGCCAACTGGCCGGATTGGGCGTTCAGGGCGTAGACGTTGGCATCGAGGCTGCCGAAGTAGAGCAGGTCACCGGCGATCACGGGCGAGCAGAGCACCTGGCCCTGGGTCTGGAACTCCCACTTCTTGGCCCCGGTGGCGGCGTCTATCGCGTAGAGGTAGCTGTCCCGGCTTCCGACGTACACAACGCCGCCGGTCACAGCGGCCGAAGAGACGATGCCGTCCTTGGTCTGGAACTTCCACTTGAGTTGGCCGGAGGCCGCATCCACCGCATAGAGGTAGTCGTCGTAGCTGCCGACGTACACTACGCCGCCGGCGACGGCGGGCGTGGCCCAGATGACCGCGCCGGTCGTGTACTTCCACTTCTCCTTGCCGGTCTGGGCATCCACCGCGTGCAGGGCTTTGTCGGCCCCGCCGAAGTAGACCACGCCGCCGGCCACGGCCGGGGACGAGTTGACCGCGTGCCCGCCGCTCGCCTTCCACTTGATGGTGCCGGCCTGGGCATCCACCGCATAGAGCGAACCGTCACCGCTGCCCGCGTAGACCAGGCCGTCCGCGACGACCGGGGCCGTCACCAGCCCGTAGTTGGTCTTGGTCTTCCACTTGGGCTCGGGCTCCTGGGTGTTGATGGTCTTCAGGTCGAAGCCGTAGATGGTGCCGTCGTCACCGGTCATGTAGACCATGTCGTCGGCCACGGCCGGGGAGGAGAAGATCGCCTTCTTGGTGCCGTACGTCCACTTCTGCTGGCCGGTCTGCACGTCCACCGCGTAGAAGTTGCTGTCGGCGCCGCCGAAGTAGGCCACGCCGTTGTAGACGGCGGGACTGGACCACGGGATGCCGTCGGTGCTGTTCTTGGTGGAGAACGTCCAGGCCGCGGTCGAAGGCTGGGCTGTAGGCCCGGTGCCGGAGTAGACCCCGGTCCGCGCCGCGTCGTTGCGGTACATGGCCGCGCCGGCGTCGCTGGGCAGGGTGGTGCCGGTGGTCTGGGTGGTGGAGGTGGTCGACTGGACTGTCGAAGAGGTCGTCGTGGTCGCGACGAAGGGGTTGGCGCACCCGGCCAGGGCGACCGTCAGCGCGATCAGGGCGACGACCGTCAGGATGATCGGGAGCGACTTCATTGACTTCACGGCGAACCGGTACCTCCTCTTGGTGTGCGGGGAAGTATACCGGGGCACAGCGAATACCGCGGCGTGCGCGCCCGCGAGGCGCTCAGACGCGCGGAAGTGCTACTTGTCGACCGGCTCCAGGCAGAAGCGCACGCGCGAGATGAGGCCGTTGTCGCCCAGTTCGTGGATGACCACTCCGGCCATGTCGCCCGGCGATCCGTCGGACTGGGTGCCTTCCCAGAGCCATTCGATCCAGGCGCTCTTCTCGTCCGCGTTCGAGCGGATGACGGTGGCTTTGAAGTCCTCGAGGCGGGCCATGATGGGCGCCCAGTTGCGCCATATCTGATCCTGGCCGCGGAAGTTGTTGCCTGGGTGGGCCGGGTACTCGACGACCACGTCGGGGTCGAACAGTTCGACGAGGCCTTCGAGGTCGCGGCTGTTGATGGCCGCTGCCAGCTTGCCGACCATCTCGCCGGCTGCAGAACCTGTCTTGTCAGACACAGCCCACCCCTTTCCGTCGCCGTTCGGTCTCTATTCGCCGTCCTGCGGGTCTTTGGCCGAAGCCTCGACGACCGGCGTCTTGGGAGTTTTCGGTTTGGCCGCTTCGACCGGCTTGTCGTTGTCCTTCACGGCCTCGCGGAACTCATCGGTGCCTTCCTGCAGGCCCTTCTTCAGACCGGAAAGGGAACCACCGAGCGACCGGCCGAGGCGCGGAAGCAACCTGCCACCGAAGATGAGCAGGATGAGCACGACGACGATCACGATCTCCCACGGGCCTATCCAACTAGGCATACGAACTCTCCTTGCTGCTAAGGAAACCTTGGTATGTATTGTCGCACCTTTTGAGCCGCTTGGTGTCCAAGGGGGCTGGTACCATCGGAAGCGATGGCATGGCCGGCCCTCGGGCATCGACCGCCGAACCGCCTGCAAGGAGGCGCAAGTGGACATAGACGTGCGAGCGCTGACGCCCGACCTGCTGGCCGACTACCTGGCCTACTTCGACCACACCGCCTTCACCGACAACCCCGAGTGGGCCGGCTGCTACTGCTATTTCTATCTCCGCGACCCGCAAAGGGAGGATTGGAACACCCGGTCCGGCGAGCAGAACCGGGCCTCCGTGGCGGCCCTGATATCGGCCGGAGCCATGCAGGGCTACCTGGCATATGTGGATGGGGCAGTGGCCGGCTGGTGCCACGCCGCGCCCCGCAGCTTCTTCCCCATCTTCGCGAACGACGCGGATCTCGGGGATACGGACCCCGGCACCACCGGCGCCATCGTCTGCTTCAACGTGGCTCCGGGCCGCCGCCGCCAGGGCATAGCCTCCGCCCTCCTCGATGCGGCCGTGCGGGGACTCACCGACCGGGGGATGGCGTTGGCGGAGGCCTACCCCGGGAAGGGTGGCGCCACCACCGATGCCGGGCACTATCACGGCCCGCTCGAGATGTATCTGCGGGCCGGGTTCGCCGTCGTGCGGGAGCTCGAGTCATGCTTCGTCGTCAGAAAGTCCCTTGCGTAAGCGGTAGCCACTTACTATCGTTTCGGGCACCGGGCGGGCAGCGCCCGGAGGGGCGGTCCGCATAGAGCTACTGGAGGGGGTGGGATGGACGCTGTGCTGCTCGCGCGAATACAGTTCGCATTCACGGTGGGGTATCACTTCCTGTTCGTTCCCGTCAGCCTGGGCACTGGGGTGTTCATGCTGGTGGCGGGGCGGAGGTGGTACAAGACCCAGGCGGAGAGCGACAAGGCCGGGTTCCTGTTCTGGCTGAAGCTCTTCTCGTTGACCTTCGTGATCGGGGTCGCCACCGGCATCACGATGGAGTTCGCCTTCGGCACCAACTGGGCGACGTACTCACGGTTCGTCGGGGATATCTTCGGAGCGCCGCTGGCGGCCGAAGCCTTGTTCGCATTCTTCCTCGAATCCACGTTCCTCGGCGTGCTCCTGTTCGGCCGCAACCGGGTGCCGCGGCGCCTGTACTACGTCTCGATGTGGCTGGTGGTGTGCGGCGCGCTGCTATCCGCGCTGTGGATCATCATCGCCAACAGCTGGCAGCAGACCCCGGACGGCTACACGGTGGAGAACGGCAAAGCGGTGCTCACCCACTTCTGGGCCGCCGCCTTCAACCCGTCCACGCTGCCGCGCTATTTCCACACGGTCTTCTCCACCTTCGTGGCGGGTGCCTTCATGGCCGCCGCCGTGGCCGTCTACTACCTCAAGCGTGGCCGCCACGTCGAGTTCGCGAAGCGGACCATCAAGGTCGCCATAGTCTTCGGGCTCATCTGCTCCATCGCCATGCCCATCATCGGCGACTGGCAGGGCCGGGTGGTGGGCAAGTATCAGCCGGTCAAGATGGCCGCCTACGAAGGCATCTTCAAGACCGAGCAGGGCGCCGGCCTGCTGTTGTTCGGGGTCATGGACCCCGCCAACCAGACGCTGCACGCCAAGATCGCTGTGCCCAAGCTGCTCAGCTTGACGCTGACGGGCTCCGCGAACGGCACCGTGCCCGGGCTCGACACGGTGCCCAAGGAGGAGCAGCCTCCTCTGCAGGCCACCTTCGCCACGTATCGCGTGATGATCGTCCTGGGCTTCTACTTCATCCTGCTGCTGCTGGTCGGGCTCTTCCTGTGGTGGCGCAAGAAGCTGTTCACCGAGCGCCGCTATCTCACCATTCTGGCCTGGTCGGTGCCGCTGCCGGTGCTGGCCATCGAGGCGGGTTGGTTCGCCACCGAGATGGGCCGGCAGCCGTGGATCGTCCAGGGCCTGCTCAAGACCAAGGACGCAGCCTCGAGCGTGGTCTCCGCGAGCCACATCCTCACGACCCTCATCATCTTCGTGGTGATCTACGCCCTGCTCTTCTACGCGTGGTTCCGGAAGATGCGGCAGGCCATCGCCGCCGGACCGCAGGTGACGGACGGCGAGGGCTACGGGGCCACCGCTCCTGCTGCCGGTGACGCTGCCGTGGTGACCGAGGAGGTGACCCGATGACCCCGGCTCTCGGCATCGTCTGGTACATCCTCATCGGCGTGCTCGTCGCCGGCTACGCACTTCTCGACGGGTTCGACCTGGGCGTCGGGATCCTCTACCCGTTCATCGCCAAGAACGACGCGGAGAGGCAGACTCTCCGGCATTCCATCGGCCCGGTGTGGGACGGCAACGAAGTCTGGCTGCTGACGGCCGGGGGCGCGCTTTTCGCGGCGTTCCCCGCGGTCTACGCCACCGTGTTCAGCGGGTTCTATCTCGCAATGATGCTCGTGCTCTTCTGCCTCATCTTCCGGGCGGTCTCCCTCGAGTGGAGCGAGAAGGCGGCGGGCGCCAAGCGCGGCTTCCGCGGATGGGACTTGGCGTTCTTCCTCGGGAGCACCGTGGCGGCGCTGCTGCTCGGTGTCGCGCTCGGCAACGTCGTCCGCGGCGTCCCCGTCGGGCTGGACGGCGAGTTCGCCGGCTCCTTCTTCGACCTGCTCAACCCTCTGGCGCTCGTCATCGGGCTCACCGGGCTGGCCATGATCGTCGTGCACGGCGCGTCGTGGACCGCCGTCAAGACCGACGGCGCCCTCCGGGCCCGGGCGGCGGCGGTCCGCTCCTGGGCGCACTGGGTGTTCGTGCTCCTGGTGGCCGTCGCCACCATCTGCGCGGCGCTCATCGTGCCCGAGCAGGCGAAGGCCGTGGTAACGAACCCGGTGGGCATCATCGCCGTGATCGTCCTGGTGCTGGGCATCGTCCTCTCCCGCTTCGCGATGATGCGCAAGAGCGACGGGCTGGCTTTCACCGGCTCCGCCGCCGGGATCCTGGGGCTCGTCGCCATCATGGCGGTGGGCAACTATCCGGCCCTGGTGCCGGCTCTGGGCACTCCCGAGCGCAGCCTGACGATCGCCAACTCCGCCTCGTCGCACCTCACGCTGCTGGTGATGCTGATCATCGCCTGTATCGGGGTGCCGGTCGTGCTCGCCTACACCGCGCTGGTGTACAAGTCGTTCTGGGGCCGGGTCAAGACGGCTGCCGGCGACGCGAAGGGCGGAGGGGCTCACTAAGCCTCCGGCCGGCCACCGGACCATCAAGACAAGGGGCCCCCGCTCGGCGTAGCCGGGCGGGGGCCTTTCTGTGAGCGCGGGTCCGTCCCCGGCGCGGGCGAGCAGGCGCGCGCATGCGAATCGCGTGGGTGGGGAAGTCGAGGAAGATGGCTGCCCCGCCAGGATTTGAACCTAGACTAACTGATCCAGAGTCAGTCGTGCTGCCGTTACACCACGGGGCAAAGGTGGGCGCGCATCAGAAGCGGTGCGCAGCCCGGACAGTGTACCACTCGGACGCCCAGGTGCGGCGGGAGCGGCGGCGCCGCCCAGGCTGCGCCCCAGACGGTCTTAGCTTGCGCCCTTCTTCTCGATCTTGGCCCAGGTGTCCTTGAGCGTCACGGTGCGGTTGAACACCGGCGCGCCCGGCTTGGAATCCTCGGGGTCGGCGCAGAAGTAGCCCAGGCGCTCGAACTGGTAGCGGGCGCCCGGCGCCGCGGCCGCCAGCGACGGTTCCAGCTTGCAGTCGGCAAGGACCTCGATGGACTCCGGGTTGAGGGTGTCCATGAAGTCCCCACCCTCCGGCACGTTGTCGGGGCTCTCCACCGTGAACAACACGTCGTACAGGCGCACCTCGGTGCTCAGCGCGTGCGCGGCTGAAACCCAGTGGATGGTGCTCTTCACCTTCCGCCCGTCGGGAGCGTCTCCGCCCCGGGTGGCCGGGTCGTAGGTGGCGTGCACTTCGACGACCTCACCGGTCGCCGGGTTCTTCACCACGCCGGTGCAGGTGATGAGATATGCGGCCCGCAGGCGTACCTCGACGCCGGGGCTCAGACGGTGATACTTGGGTGGCGGCACTTCCCGGAAATCGTCCTGTTCGATATAGACGACTTTCGAGAACGGGACCTTGCGGGTGCCCGCGCTCGGGTCCTCGGGGTTGTTGACGGCCTCGAACTCTTCCGTCTGACCGTCGGGGTAGTTGTCGATGACCACCTTCAGGGGCCGCAGCACGGCCATCGCCCGAGGGGCGCGCTTGTTCAGGTCGTCGCGGACGAAGTACTCGAGCAGGCCCAGTTCCACGGTGTTCTCGCGCTTGGCCACGCCGATGCGGTCGCAGAAGGCGCGGATGGCCTCGGCCGGATATCCGCGGCGGCGCATGCCGGAGATGGTGGGCATGCGGGGGTCGTCCCAACCGCGGACCTTGCCCTCCTGCACCAGACGGAGCAGGCGGCGCTTGCTCATGATGGTGTAGCTGACGTTGAGGCGGGCGAACTCCCGCTGGATGGGATGGACGCGGGCCAGGTCGAGCGCGTCGAGGAACCAGTCGTAGAGCGGCCGGTGCACCTCGAACTCGAGCGTGCAGATGCTGTGGGTGATGCCCTCCACGTAGTCGGACAGGCCGTGAGCGAAGTCGTACATCGGGTAGATGCACCAGGTATCGCCGGTGTGATGGTGCGACGCGTGGCGGATTCGGTACATGATGGGGTCGCGCAGCCAGATGTTCGGCGCGCTCATGTCGATCTTGGCGCGGAGGGTGCGGGCCCCGTCGGGGAACTCGCCGGCGCGCATCCGCTCGAACAGGTCGAGGTTCTCCTCCACGGAGCGGCCGCGGTAGTGGCTCTCGGTGCCCGGCGTGTCGGTGGACCCGCGCATGGCGTCCACTTCCTCCGCGGTGTGGTCGCAGACGAACGCCTTGCCCTTGCGGATGAGTTCCAGCGCGTAGTTGTAGAGCGGCTCGAAGTAGTCGGAGGCGTAGAAGGGCTCGACGGCCTGGCCGGCGGTGTCGGCCGGCAGCAGGCCGGGCAGGTAGAAGTCGTCCTCACCGGCGGACGTCTTGCTGACACCGGGCGTCGCCCCGGCCGGCTTGAGGGTGAGCAGATCGTCCGCCCAGCCGTCGATGAGCCACTTGACGTCGGTGGTGATGGAGTCGACGTACTCCACGTCTTCTTTGGTGGGGTTGGTGTCGTCCATGCGCAGGTTGCAGCGCCCGCCGAACTGCTTGGCTATGCCGAAGTTCAGGCAGATGGACTTCGCGTGGCCGATGTGGAGATAGCCGTTGGGCTCCGGCGGGAAGCGGGTGACCACGCTCTTGACCCGGCCGGATGCCAGGTCCTGCTGGACGATCTCGCGCAGGAAGTCGGTGCGTTCCGCCTGCTGCTCCTGGTCCTGCTGGCCCTGGAGCGACTGGTCGCGGGTGGCGCTGTCCTGGCTTCGCTTGTCGTCCGGCATGATGTCTCTACCTTGTCTCGCTGTCGCTTTTCGCGGCGTCCGCCGGCCGTTCAGCGTGGCTGCGGACCGCCGTGGTCAGGATACCGTTTTTGCCTGGCCCCGACCGGGGATGGTGCTACAGTGACGAAAAGACCACCCATCAAGGAGGGACGCCATGGTCACTCTGTCGCTCAAGGACGGCGGCGTACTCGGCAGCATCTCCGACGAGGATTTCCAGATCTTGGCCGACTACCTCGAAGAGGAGAGCGAGGCCGACGTCGACTACTACATCGGCCCTGACACCATCGTGATGCTCGAGGACGACGGGGCCAGCCCCGCGCTCCTTGCGCTGCTCAAAGAGGCCGTCGGCGATTCCGAAGGTGCGGACGTGGTCTGGACCAGGGACTGACCGCCGGGGGCAAGGCCACGACCTGGCGTGGGGCGCCGGCGTTCAGGCGCGCCGCCTAGGTTCTCTGCAGGTACCTCTTCTCGACCGAGGCGACCAGCGAGTACAGCGGGTTGACCATGTTGGCCACGTATAGTCCGCCCACCTGGCTGAGCAGTTCGTAGGCTTCCCAGCGGTCGAACCCGTAGTCCTCCGCCAGCCAGCCCACCAGTTCGGCATAGGCGATGCGGGCCGCATCTTCCATAGGCTTGGCCGAGGCGACCACCATGAGCCGCTCGTCCGAGACGATCCGGGGCCAGGCGATGGACCGGCCCTTCTCCACCTCGAAGGTCACCGTCAGCCGGCAGGCTATCTCGAGCGCCGTTCCGCACAGTTCGCCCTGCCCCTGCCGCGCGTGCCCGTCGCCTGCGGCGAACAGCGCGCCCGGCATCGACACCGGAAGGTAGAGCGTGCTGCCGGGCCGTACATCCGGGCAGTCCATGTTGCCGCCGTGCGGACCGGGCGTGACGGTGGCTACCACCTCGACGGCCGGCGCCACGCCTATGCTCCCCATGAACGGCTCCCAAGGGACCCGCACCCGCACGTCCTTGTTCTCCAGGTAGCGGCCCTCGGGTCCCTCGTGGAGGTCCCATATCCACGTGCGCTCGGGGATGGGGTCCTGGAGAGTGCGGGTGGCGGCGGTGGAACTGAGGCCTCCCATGAAGGGGATGAAGCAGCTGAAGGCGAAGTCGCTTGCCGGCTCGATGCTCTCGATACGCACCGCCAGCGTGTCGCCCGGCTCGGCGCCCTCCACGAAGATCGGCCCCGTCACCGGGTTGGGGCTGAAGTCTTTCTCGGCCTCGGTGGGGGAATCCGCTTCCGAGCGTACGCGCCCGCCGAGCGCGTCGAGCGTGTGGATGACGACTGGTTCGCCGGGGCGCACCGAGGCCACCGGCTCCAAGTAGGGGCTGAACGTCGGGGAAGTGTGGCTGGCGGGGATCTCGATGGGAGTCATGCGGTTAGTCTACCGCCGGGAAGCCGCAGTCATGGCGCGACGCGCGCGGTGCTAGAGTCGGGGCAAAGAATCCGTGGACGAGGAGGTCGACGATGGGGGCGCAGCCCGACTGGCAGGTCAAGGGCGTCTATCACGAGACGTGCGCGTCCGAAGGCCACTGCCCGTACTACTTCGGTAGGGACAAAGAGGGCGGCTGCCGGTACTTCATGGTCTTCCGCGTGACCGAGGGGACCGTCGGCGGGGTGGATCTCGCGGGAGTCACGGCCGTCTACCTCGGCGATCTGCCCTATCCGACCTTCGCGGAAGTGACGTCGAAGGGCTCCCACGGCGCGGCCTACATCAGCGACACGGCCACTCCGGCGCAGCGCGCGATCCTCGATACTTTCGCCGTGTAGGCTCTGGGCGGCGCCCTCATGAAGGACTTCTGGGGCGTCCACTACGCCCCCATCGACGTGCAGGAGGGCGACGGCTGGGTGGAGGTGACGATGCCCACCGGCGCGGCCCGCCTGGAGCTGACCAGGAGCGGCAATGGTGAGCCGGTGCGCATCGAGAACGCGACTCTGCCGTTCCTCACCAACATCAAAGCGGCCCACGCTCCGTATTGGAGGTGGGCCGACCATGGCAGGCACTACGAGTACAAGGACCGCTGCGGTACCTGGGCGGACTTCGTGATGGCGGCGCCGCCGGCCTGAGGGCGCGGCGGCGGAGAGTCGTGGTGGCAGTGAGCGAGGCGCAGCCGCGGCTTTCGCCGCGGCTGCGCCGTCCCACCCGGGGGGAAGCCGTCCCTAGCGGGACAACTGCCGGTTGAAGGCGTTCAGGTGGTTCTGCGAGGCATTGAGAAGGCTCTGCGCCACCTGCGTGATGTCCGCGTGGCTCGAGGTCGCGATCAGCGCCTGCAGGTCTTCGATGTCCAGGTTCTCGATCGTCACGCCCACATTGAAGGCGTCGGTGAGAGACTTGGAACCCTGGGCCACCAGATCGGTGTAGGCCTTCTGCAGTTCGGGGTTCACGAACACGCCCGGGGTGTCGGTGGCCACCGGGTCGGTCACGTGATAGGCGTCGAGCAGGGTCTTCATGCTGGCCATGTGCGTGGATTCCGCAGCCGCGATGTTGCTGAAGACGTTCGTGCCCCACTTCTCGTACAGAGCTTTGTACACGTCACGGGCCAGCTTCTCTTCTTCCCGCAGGAAGACGAGGGCGTCGCTTTCCGCCTGGGTGGGGGTGCCGCCGGTGGGGGTCACGAGGGTCGAATGGGTGGCCGCCCCGTTGGCGCCGCCCGATCCCTGCCATCCGCTCCCGCTCCCGTTGCCGCTGCCGTTGCCGTAGCCAGACCCGGACCCTGCCGCAGTCCCGTAGCCCTGCCCGGAACCCTGCCCCTGCCCGTACTCGGGCCGCGAGGGATCGTTCCACCACGAGCCCTGGGCAAGGACCACGCCCGTGATGGCGAGGACGAGTACCAGGGCCGTGACGACGATCGCTGTCACTTTCCAGCGCTTCTTCATGTTCGTTCCTTTCTGTCTCTCGTGCGGGGAGGCCCGGGTAGACACCCGCTCGTCCCGCGTTCCGATTTGATGGGAGGGAGTCTAGGGAGGGTGCATGAAGCTTGGGTAAGAGCCCCATTAGAACCTTCTTAGCCGTCGTGGGAGAATCAGGCATGGCGCGGAGCGGCATTATCAGGGGCCTCACCGGCGCGGCTGCGGCCGCGCTGCTCACCACTCCGTTGCTCGGGTTGTTCGCGGCGGCTTGGCTCGCCGGCCTGCCCTTCCTGCCCTACAGCGTCTTCGAATGGCTCATCAGCGTCCTTCCGGGCCGGATAGTCACGTTCGGTCTGGACGCGACCCTCGGCGCGCTGCGCGGCCTCGGTCTCGATGTCGCGGCCACCGCCAAGACCGCGGAGCAGGTACTTGCCGTCTTCACGCTGTTCGTCGCGGCGCTCCTCGTGGGGGTGCTCTTCTTCGTCCTGGTGCGGGGCGTTCGGCGGCTGCGGGTGCAGGTGTACGGCGTCTGGGCCGGCATAGCCCTGGGGGTCTTCTCGACGGCGACGGCCCTCACCCGCGCTGCGCCGGCCGGCACAGGCGGTAAAGCGGGGTTCGCGGTGCTCGTCCTGGTCCTCTTCGCCCTGTGGGGTTGGGGGCTCGCCAGGCTTCGTCTCGCGGCTTTGCCCTTGGCCTCGCCGGGCCCGGCGACCACCGGCGCGGTCCCGGATGGCCCCTCTCCCAGCGGGCGGCCCGGCGGTGACTGGCTCATGACCCGGCGCCGGTTCCTCATCCAGGTCGGCGGTGCGGTGGCCACGCTCGTGGTGGCCGGGGAGGCGTTCATCCAGGTGGGCTCGCGTCAGGCGACGCCGCCGCCGGCGGGACCGGCCGGCGAGCCGGTGGCGCTCCCCAACGCCGGGTCCCCGGTGACGCCCGTCGCGGGCACGCGCGCGGAATACACGCCCGTCGCCAAGTTCTACCGGGTGGACATCGATCTGGCAACGCCGGACATCGCTGCGGCGGCCTACCGGCTGGTGGTCGACGGGATGGTGGCCACCCCGCTCTCGCTGACTCTCGGTGAGCTCAAGGCGGGCTTTGCCCCCGTCGAGCAGTTCGCCACCCTGTCCTGCATCTCCAACCAGATCGGAGGGCCGTTCATCGGCACCACTCTCTGGACGGGCCTGCCGCTCCGCGACCTTCTCGCCAAGGCGGAACCGGCCGCCGGAGCCCGGTTCGTCCGTTTCGCCGCCCCGGACGGCTTCGAGGAGGAGATCGACCTGGCCTCCGTCGAGGCGGACCCCCGGATCCTCCTCGTCCACGAGTGGGACCGGCAGCCGCTCACCCGCGAGCACGGCTTCCCGCTCCGGGTGTTCATCCCCGACCGGTACGGCATGAAGCAGCCCAAGTGGATCACCAGGATCACCCTGACGGCCGACTCCAAGCCCGGCTATTGGGTGGCGCGCAATTGGGACCCGGTGGCCGAGGTGAAGATGACGTCCGTCATCGACACCGTGGGGGTCAAGTCTCCGGTCACGCGGGGTGGCCGGACGTTCATCCCTGTCGGAGGCATGGCCTACTCCGGCGCCAAGGGCATCTCCAGGGTGGAGGTGCGCATCGACGAGGGCCCGTGGGAGGCGGCCGAGTTGCGGGAGCCGCTGTCCGAGCTCACGTGGGTGCTCTGGCGCTACGACTGGCCCTTCACGCCGGGCACCCACACGTTGACGGTGCGCGCTTTCGACGGTAGGGGCCGCCCGCAGGAGACCACGCAGAAGCCTTCGGCCCAGGGCGTAGCCGCGACCGGCCTCTTCGGCGAGCAGCGGACTATCGACCCGTCTCCCTGAGGTCCGGGAGCCGGCGGCGGCAGGGACCCGACGGCGGAAACACAAAGGGCCGCCCGCGGGCGGCCCTTTGCCGTATCTGGGACGAGTCGCCGGTCTACCCGGCGGCGGCTGCGACCAGCGGCGCCGGCAGCGTGAACACGCGCGCGGCGGCCTCTGTGTCGAGCTGGAAGAGCACGGCCGGCGAGTCCTTGGCCCACTCGAGCCTGCCGGCGATCTCGGAGGTGTTGGACTCCTCCTCCACCTGCTCGCCGACGAACCACTGGAGCCACTGCGCGGTCGCGTGGTCCTTGATCTCGATGGCCAGATCCATGATCGCGTTGATTCGGCTGCTCACGATCTGCTCGTGTTCGTACGCGGCCTGGAATATGTGGAGCGGCGAGTCCCAGTCGTTGTTGGGACCGTCGATGCCCTTGAAGAGCACCCGGCCGTTCCGGTCGGTCACGTAGTTGAACATGATCTGGGCGTGGCACATCTCTTCTTTGATCTGCACGGCCATCCAGTTGGCGAAGCCCAGGAAGCCCTTGTTACGGAACCACGACTCCATCGAATAGTAGATGTAGGCGCTGTACAGCTCGTAGTTGAGCTGGTCGTTGATGGCGTCCTGCATGCGCTGGTCGATCATGGCACTGACTCTCCCTCGTCGCGGGCCCGGACTACTGGGCGGTGGTCATCGTGCCCATGATCAGCGGCGCGAGCTGCTCGATCATCGAGGACATCTGGGCATCGAGCTTGTCCGACTCGGCTTTGGCCGCGGCCAGAGCGGTCGCGTCCTTGTCCTTGAGAGCCTGGATGGCCTTCGCACCGATGCTGAGCTCGCTCTCGATGGCGCTCACCAGGGTGTCCTGGAACGCCTTGAGCTCCGCCGGGGGCTGCAGCTTCTTGAGGCCTTCAACGGCGGTCTTGATCTGCGCGAGAGCCGCCTCTGCCGCCTGGATCTGGGCGTCGGTGACCTGGGAGATGTCCGTGACGGAGAACGGGTCGGCTTCATCCGGCATGGCCGCGAAGGACCCGAAGAGAGACTGCATCTGGGCGAGATAGGCGGTCAGCTCCGGTGTCATGGTGATGGATGGGACCGTGACCGATCCGGCGGTGGAAGCGGTGGTATCGCTGCCGGACACGGTGGTGCCGGTAGCGGCGGCCGCGGTGGTGGTCGTGGCGGCGGCCGCGGTGGTGGTGGTAGCCGGGGCAGCCGTGGTGGTGGTCTCGCTCGAGGAGCCGCAGGCGGCGACGGCGAAGGCGAGCACCAACAGCAGGGCCAGCGCGACGACTATGGAGACACTCATCCGGTACTTCATGGGACCCCCTCTGCCTCTCTCGTTGAAAGGATCGTTTGCGGACCGTGCGGCCTTCCGGCCGCTTGCAAGGGGATTGTACCCATTTCGGGGAACCAGATGGGCGCTGCCGCCGTACAAGCAGGTGTTCGATCCTGACTTTGTGTGGGGCGGGGTACAGGATGGAGGGGTCGTGAAGAGCTGCCGTCTGTCACGCGTGTTATTCGCGGGTATGGCCTTCGGGCTGGTGCTCCTGCTTCCGACGGCGCTGCTGCTGAGCGGCTGCGGCGGCGCGGATGCCGGCGCCGCGCCCGGTCCGGCGGGCCAGACCTCGGCCTCGACTCCGGCATCCTCCACCACGCCCGCCTCCCTGTCCGTGCCGGAGCGGCTCTCGGTGAGCGAGGAGGGCAGGGCCGACTCTGCCGAACTGGTCAAGGGCTACAACGCCTTCTCGCTCGAGCTCTTCCAGAAGGTCCGCAAGAGCGACGAGAACCTCGTGTGCTCTCCTTACAGCGCCGCCACGGTCCTCACCATGACCATGGCCGGCGCTCGCGGGCAGACGCAGGAGGAGATGAAGCAGGCCATGCGGATCACCCTCCCGTACTACCGCCTCAACGCCGCCGTCAACGCTCTGGAGCAGGACCTGGCGGACAACGGCCAGTTCACCTCGGCGAACGGCCTCTGGGCGCAGACGGGCCGGACCATCAAGCAGCCCTTCGTCGACGTCGCCGGCCACTACTACGGCGCTTCGCTCGACGTCTACGACATGGAGAACGACTACGCCGGGCTGTGCAAGATCGTGAACGACTGGGTGAGCGAGCGGACCAACGGGATGATCTCGGATCTGATGGACCCGAAGGACAAGCCCAAAGTCCGTTACCTGTTGATGATGCTGGTCAACGCCGTCCACTTCAAAGGCGAGTGGGCGGAGCCGTTCTGGATGTGGGCCAACCCGTATCCCACACCCTTCCACTACCTGGACGGGCGCACCGCGGACGTCGACATGATGATCAACGAGACGGAGTACCGCTACGTCAAGAACGAGGACCTGCAGGGGGTGGAACTGCCGTTCGTGGGTGGCATGTCGGCCCGGTTCGCCATGACCATCCTGATGCCGGCCGAGGGCCGGTTCGAGGATTACGCGGCGTCACGGACGCCCGTGGAGTTCCAGGCTGATATCGCCGCGATGGAGCAGGGCAAGGTGCATCTCACCATGCCGCTCTTCGAGATCGACTCCACGCCGGCCGTCACCCAGGGGCTGCAGGCCCTGGGGATGAACACCGCGTTCGACATGGAGGGGGCCGATTTCACCGGCATCGCCGAGCCCATCGGCGGGTTGCCGTGGTTCATCAGCCACGTGGAGCAGAAGGCCCGCATCAAGGTCAACGAGAAGGGCGCGGAGGCGGCTGCGGCGACCGGAGTGACCGCGGCGGCCGCGGGCAGCACTACGACGGCCAAGCCTCCGGTGAAGATCACCATCGACCGCCCGTTCGTCTACCTCATCCGCGACGTGGATTCGGGCGCCATCATCTTCATCGGGCAGGTCGTGGCTCCGCAGACGGCAGGTGCCGCCTCTCCGAAATGAAGAAGGTGCAGAGCAGTGCCACCCCGGACATGACCGCGGAGATCACCAGGGCCAGGTCGTAGTTGCCGGAGCGGTCGAAGAGCACGCCGCCCAGGTAGGTCCACACCCCGGCGCCGAACATGTGCACGGTGGTGATGAATCCCGAGATGAACCCCAGGTGGGTGACGCCGAACAGGTCGCTCACCAGGGTCGAGGTGAGCAGCGCCGTCACCATGAAGGTGAGCCCGAACCCCAGCGAAAAGACCCAGAACGATGCCGGCTCCTTGAACACGAAGAGCGCGACGAAAAGTGCGACTCGCAGGAGGAAGGTCACCGCGATGGGGACCTTGTTGCCGATCCGGTCGGCCGCGGGGCCGGTGAGGAGGATGCCACCCATGCTGAGGAGCCCGAGCCAGGCGAGCATCGACGCTCCCGTGCTTGCCGATATGCCGTAGTCGGTCGCCATGGCGACGAGGTGGGTGGTCACCAGGTAGTCGCCCCCGC
>CAIQPS010000020.1 GCA_903873715.1 uncultured Actinomycetes bacterium | reverse complement strand
CTACGGCTATGGCATCGATCTCCACGAGGCAACGCGGATCCGTGGCCAACCGCTGGACCTGCACGGTGGTAGAGGTGGGCTTGTAGGCGCCCATGTACTCGTTCCACACCTTGTTGAGGTCGTCCTGGAGATCGAGGTTCGTGAGAAATCGCTTGCAGTGCACGACGTTCTGCAGTGTGCCGCCGGCGGCCTCCACGGACTTCTTGAGGTTCTCCATGCACATCCGCGCCTGGCTCAGCATGTCCGGCGGGATGTTGTCGAACTCCGCGGGGACATGGGGATGCGAATGGTACACCGGCGCTGCGGTGACCCCGGCGAAGAACAGGATGCTCCCGCCGGTCACCTTGATGGCCGGGGCGTAGGGCATCATCACGTCGGGCCGATCAGGCCACTCGATATGCTCGATCTTTACAGTCACCAGAACACTCCCCCCTTCTGCTGAGGTGCCGCCGGGACGGCGGCAGCCGCAGCCCGCCCCGGGAGGGGCGGGCTGCGGCGCCCACCAGGTCTACGAACTACTACCCACTGTCACTCGGACGGTAGGTCTCAGGCCTTCCACATGGCGATGTCGCCGATGTTGATGTCCTTCTTGGTCACGTCCACCGGGCCCACCTTGGCGGCCATGTAGCCGGCCTTCTCGATGAGCAGGGTGTAGGTGCCGTCAGCAAGGTCTTTGAGCCAGAAGTCGCCGTAGCTGTCGGTGGTGGCGGAGCACTTGTTGCCGGTCTTGTCGCAGATGGCGGTGACCGTCACACCTTCGAGGCACGCGTCGGCTTCTTTGTCGTACACGGCGCCGGCGATGAACTTCTTCGGCTTGCCGATGTAGTAGACACGGGTCTTGATGCCGTTGCCCGGCTTGAGCGGTTCGGCCTTGGCCACGAGGGCCTTGATCTTCGGATCGTCTTCGTCACCGAAGGTGAAGGCGCCGGTCGGGCAGGCATCCACGCAGCGGGGCTCCGTCCAGCCGTCGTCCAGCAGGTGCGCGCAGAACGTGCACTTCTGGGCGATGTTGAACGTGTCGTTGAAGTAGATCACGTTCTCGTACGGGCAGGCCTGCATGCACAGCTGGTTGCCGCGGCACTTGTCGGGATCGATGATCACGATGCCGTCTTCACGCTTGTAGATAGCGTTGGCGTTGCACGCCGTGATGCACGGGGCATCGTCGCAGTGCTGGCAGATGCTGTGCTCGTACGTGACCTTGACCTTGGGGACCTGGCCGCGGACGTTGTCGTAGATCTTGTTCCAGAACTGGCCCGTATCGGGCTGCGGTTTGGCGATCGGCGACCAGTCGTTGGCCACGTGCTCGTCCTTGCACGCCACCTGGCAGTTGTAGCAACCGTTGCAGATGTCGTAATCGATGACGAGTACCTTACCCATCATTCACCTCCGATCAGGACGCAGGCATCTATGCCCGGACCCGCGCAGGGGTGGAAGGGCCGTGCGAATGCTTCGGGATATTTCTTCTTGAGGGCATCGAGGTCGGTCTTCTCGACGTCGGCCAGGAAGCCGGACACCGCATGACCCACCGCGTTCTTGGAGGTCGTCTTGCCCGGGACGATGGTGTTGATGGCACCGCCGCGGTCGATGACGCCCGGATCGATGGGGTCCCACTTGGCGCCGTGGTCGATGTAGATGACGTCGGGCATGATGCGCTCGGTCACGTACGCGCCGGCGAGGACGGTGCCGCGCTCGTTGAAGATGGAGACGACGTCGCCGTTGGCGATGCCGCGCTTCTCAGCGGTCGACGGGTGCAGCCAGATCGGATGGTACTGATATCCGTCCGGACCGGTGACCTTGCAGGTGCCGATCTCGCGGAGCCAGGTGATGTCCTCGTGCTGCGAGTGGACCGACCACCGCGGGTGGTTGGAGCACACGAGCAGGGGATACTTCTTGGCGCGTTCGGTGCCCAGGGTCTCTTCGTGGCTGATGCCCTTGGCGACCCACTTGGGTACCGGCGGCCGCTCGAGGTCGTCCGGGAAGTTCTCTTTGAGGCCCGTAGCCTCGAACTCGAGAAGACCGGTGGGCGTGGTCATCGGGTTGGCCTTCGGGTCTTCGTAGAACCGCTGGAAGCCGCGAGGCTCATCCTGCCAGCCGTCGGCGGTCGGGATGACCAGGTAGCCCTTCTCCTGCAGGTCTTCCCAGCTGATGAGGTCGGCGCAGCGGGAGGTCTCGTACCCATACTTGATGAGTTCGGGGATGCTCCTGCCGTGCGTGTACTCCTCGAGGAGGCCCAGGCGCTCGGCCATCATGACGACGATCTCGTAGTCGGAGAACGATTCGCCCAGAGGCTCGACGCACTTGGTCTCGGGATACAGCAGGTTGTACTGGCCGGAGAAGATGTCGCCGGCGATGTCGTCCTCTTCCAGCTTGGTGTTCACCGGGAGGATGATGTCGGCCATGAGGGCGTCGTTCTCGAGCCACGGATGCTGAGCCCACATGAACTCGATGTCCGGGTGCTGCATGGCGCGCACGTACTCGTTACCGGCGTTCCAGCAGGTGATCCAAGACGGGGAGTCGGTCCACACCGCGTGGATCTTGGAGCAGCCCGGCGCCGGATAGAACCGGTGGACGAACTGGTCTTCGCGCGGAGCGGTCTCGGATTCGCAACCCCACCAGTCGCACTCGCCCTCGAGGATGGCCTTGGGCACGTAGGTCTTGGGCAGCGACGGGTCGTTCAGGTCGGACGGGTGTCCGCCGGTGTACGCGGTGCGCAGGTTCGGCACGCGGAACGGCTTGGGCTGGGCGTACTGATCGGGGAAGTCGAAGAGACCCCACTCGATCATCTTGACCTGGTTGCGGCCCGGTTTGCCGAGGCCCTGCATGGCCAGGCAGATACCCTGAAGGCGGGCCGGTTCGGTGGCGTACGGGCCGCGGATGCCGGGGCCGCCGTTACCGATGACCACGGAGGTGCGCTTGGAGGCCCATTCGGCCGCCAGGGCTTTGATGACGCGGGCTTCGACGCCGCAGATGGGAGCGGCCCATTCGGCGGTCTTCGCAACGCCGTCCTCGTCGCCCATGACATACGCCTGATAGGCCTCGACGCCGACGGCGTGGGTCTTCAGGTATTCCTTGTCATAGGTGCCGTTCTTGAACCACTCGTGCGTGATCGCCAGGTAGAGGGCGGCGTCCGTGTTCGGGAGCACCGGGATCCACCGGTCGGCGTGCACGGCGGCGGCGTAGTTGAGGTCCGGGCACACGTAGATCTGCTTGATGCCCAGTTCGGTGTACCAGTAGCTGAGGCGGCTCGGGAGCTGGCCCTGCCAACCCCACGGGGTGGTCTCCTGGTCGCAGCCCCAGAACAGGAGCAGCTCGCAGTTCTCGGCGACGTCGAGCAGCAGGTTGCTCTGCTTGCCCTGGCCCACCGGTTCGCAACCCCAGAAGTGCTTGCTGCCCCACCACCAGCCTTCCCAGGAGTCGGGCTGACGGATCTGGAGGGTGTAGCCACCCCACAGCGGGAGGAGCTTGCGGCCGGCGCCATGGCAGGCCTGGACCACTTTGTTCTCACCGTGCTGGTCGCACTGGTAGAGAAGGCAGGTGGGGCCGTAGGTCTCTTTGAGACGATTCATCTCTTTCGTGATGGTGTCGAGAGCTTCGTCCCAGGAGATGCGCACGTACTTGCTCTTGCCACGGTTCTGCGTGTTACGCCCACCGGGGCCGGTCGAGCCGGGAGCGCCGTTCGGGTCCCAGTCCACCCTCTTCATCGGGTAGCGGACGCGGGCCGGCGAGTAGACGCGCTTCTTGTACGCGATGGAATACGGCGGGATGAGCGTCTTCATGCTCGGCTCGAACACGCTTCCGCGCACTTCCATCTTCCAGGGGTTCATGTCCTTCTCGGGGTCGTACTTCCAGTCGTAATGCATCGGGCGGATGCGGACGATCTTGCCGTCCTTGACGTCCACCATCGAGGCATTCGAACCGTTCTCGGGGACCCCGCAGAAGCTGATGTCCCTGATCAGCGTCTTTTCACCAGACTTGCTGTTCGGGGCACGATCTTCTGCCATTCTCCCTCCTTCCATTTTACCGGCTATTCCGTCAGTTGGAATAGCTATTCCGACCTTTGCGACTTCTCTAGTTTGTCACTACCCGCCCCGCGAGTCAATCCTCAAAAGGGCCGGGATTGGAACCTCGTTCCAGAATCAGCGGGCCCCAGGGTCCGCCATCGAGGCACTGCGGAAGTAGGCGGTCATCTCCGCCGCCTTCTTCTTCACGGCCTCCGTGTTCTTCGCCCTCCCCTCGGGTCCGAAGCGGTCCGACGGTGCCACGATCGTCAGCACCGCCAGCACGTCTCCCCCGGGTCCGAAGACCGGGGCCGACACCGCGCACACCCCGAGGTCCTGCTCCTGCATGTCGTACGCGGCGCCTTCGGCGCGCGCCCGGTCCAGCATGGCCGCCAGTTCCTGCGGGTCGATGGTCGTGTGAGGCGTGAACTTGAGCTGCGGCTCGCGCAGCACCCGCGCGCGCTCCTCCTCCTGACGCAGCGCCACCCACATCCGTACCGCCGAGTTGGCCACGTTCCGCAGGATGCGGCCTGTGGGGAGGTTCGGCTTGAAGGGGTGCGACGTTGCCACCTGATCGACCACGACGGCGCCCTGGGCACTCTCGACGGTCAGCTCCACCGTCTCCCCCGTCGCTTTCGCGAGGTCTTCCAGGAACGGATGGGTCGAACGGACGAAGCTCACATACGAAAGGCTGAGGTAGGCGCCCGGGATCATGGCCGGCCCCAGGTGGTACTGCTCCGTATCCGCGTCGAAGACCACGAAGCCCTTCCATTCGAGCGTCCGCAGCATCCGGTAGGCCGTGGTCTTGGAGATGCCCGTGCGCTCGCAGATGTCGTTGAGGCTCCACTCCGGGTGCTCCACGTCGAACAGCGCCAAGATGGTCAACCCGCGGGCGAGGGCCTGCACGAAGAGTTCGTGCTCCTCCTCCGGGAGGTCGCCCAGCGGCGAGCGCTGTCTGCCGCCCACCCTAGGCATCGCTGCGTGTCTCGTGCGCGGTCGTCTCTGTGCCCTGTGCCATGGTGCCCCCGGTGGTGTTTGTAACCGTCGAAAATGGAATAGCCTTTCCATTTTCGCTCCCTCCACTATCCCCGAGTGGACCAGGCATGTCAACCGTCTCCGGAGACCGTGCGAACGACGAAGCCCGGCGGCTACCCCAAGGGCATGCCTGCCGGGCTTCGCAGTACTGCTGCGCTTCGGCCGCCGCCGGCCGAAGAGGCTCTCTTACTTCCCTTTGGCCAGCGCCTTCCCGGTCTCGTAAGCCCGTATCTTGAGCACCGCGTCGCTCTCCACGGCGGCCGGGTCCCACGCGCGTGTGACCACCAGGTTCTCGACGAGATCCAGGCCGAACGCCGGGAACAGCGTGCCGGCCGTGTAGTCGAAATACGACTGGTAGGTCTGGGGGTCCGGGTCGCCCTGGCTGTAGACCGTGACCATCTTCTTGGGCGCGAAACGGGGCTTGTAGCTGATGTGCGGCTCGAACTCGATGTCGGCGAGGGGGAAGAGCCTGTCGTACAGGTTCTTCACCGGCCCGGTCATCTGCATGTGGTAGATAGGCGAGCCCACGACGATGGCGTCGGCTTCTATGACCTTCTGCAGGGCTTCGCTCAGTT
>CAIQPS010000019.1 GCA_903873715.1 uncultured Actinomycetes bacterium | reverse complement strand
GGCCGCGGCCTTGGCCGGCGCGGACTTCTTCGTGGTCGGCCGCGCGGCACCCGCCTTGGCTGTGCCGGCCTTCGCGGCAGCCAGCTTCGTGGCGCCTGCCTTGCCGACCACGGCCGGCGCGAGGATGGCGTGACCCGTGACCGGGTCCACCGCCGGACGAAGCTTGCCACGGGTGGCGAAGTACCAGGTGAACACGGCGCCGACGACGATCATCCCGATGGCGATCCACTGCTGCGAAGTGAGACCGAGGAGCACGGGCTTGTTGGTGCGGATGAACTCGACCAGGAACCGCTCGACCCCGGCGAGGATGGCATAGACGAAGATCAGCGGACCTTCGCGCTTGAACCGCGGGGCGATGACCCAGGCCAGCAGCGCGAAGATGACCAGAGACGCGGCGCTCTCGTACAACTGGGTGGGATGCACCTTGACCGTGGTCGGAGGAAGACCGTTGGGGAACGCCAGACCCCACGGCAGATCGGTGGGGACACCGTAGTCGTCACCACGGAGGAAGCAACCGAGACGGCCCACCGCATACCCGACGGAGACGGCCAGGGCCCCGGCGTCCATGACCCGGGCAAGACTCTGCTTGGAGAGCTTGGTAACGAGCACCACGCCGATGATGGCGCCGAACAGGCCGCCGAACCAGACGAGGCCGCCCCCGCTGAGCAGGTTCCCCGGCCATTCGCTGGGGTGGAGTATCAGGTAGTGGATCTTCGCCCCGAGCAGCCCGCCTATGACGGCCGCGATGAGCAGGCCGTAGATGAAGTCGGGCTTGACCCCGCGCTTCTTGAACTGCCAGTGGGCGATGAACCCGGCCGAGATGAAGGCGAGCGCCATCATCAGCCCGAAGGAGTTCATGGTGAACCGGCCGATATGGAACAACTCCGGATACATCCGACCTCCATAAAAAGTCCGAAGCCGCCCGACACCTTCCAGGCGGCACTACGGACGCATTATCCCATGCTATAGGGCCACACGGGCCCTACACTCATCCCGCTCAGCTGAAGCCCGAGCGCGGCGAACAACTGCTGCTGGGTCTGCAGGACCCGGTGTCCAGGCAGCTTCCGCCCACCAGCCCGGTCACGCCGCCGAACCCGGTGAAGCGCTGCTGCACGTCGCGTCCGCCGCAATCCGGGCACACCTTGGCGTCATCCTTGAGGAACCCGAGCACGAAGACCTCGAAGTCCTTGCCACAGGTGTTGCACTTGAGATCGTAGGAAGCCATGATCACTCGCCTCCCGCGGCCGCTTTGACGAACGTGTCCACACCGATGGAGCGCAGCTCCTCTTCGGCCCAGTAGATGCTGATACCCGACGGGTGCTTGACCTCGTCGCCCACCTGCACCATGGGGATGCGGCCTCCGTTGCGCGCCTCCTCGGCGAGCTTGGGATACTCAGCGAGCTCGTCGCGGTCGTCCACGTCGACATAGCGGAGCGGCTTCTCCCCGCCCATCCGGGAAGCCAGGTCCTGATTCAGATAACCGACTATCTCTTCCAGAGACAGAGAGGGCCGTCAGCCACCGCCGCGCCACATGTCCATGCGGCGCGAGCCGACGATGATGATCGAAGCTTCCATATCTCCTACAGTCCGAACTCGTTCTCGTAGTCTTTCTGCTGGCGGGCGCCGATGATCTGCTTCTCGAGCTTGCCGCCTTTGAACAGGATGACGGTGGGGATGCTCATGATCCCGAACTTGGCCGCCACTTCCTGGTTCACGTCCACATTGACCTTGACGATCTTGACCTTGTCGCCGTGATCGGCGGCCATCTTCTCGAGGACCGGGCCGACCATGCGGCACGGGCCGCACCAAGGCGCCCAGAAGTCGACCACGACGGGGACGGCGGAGGAAGACACGATCTGGTCGAACTCCTGGCCGCTGACCTCTTGAACACTACCGCTCATGAACGTCTCCTTTTGTATCTGGAGCCACCTTGTGACCCCTGATATGTTATCCGACACTCGCCCCGGCTGTATGCACCATTGTGCAATATGCCGACGCGGCCTTATACCCGTGGGGGTATCTTAGCACTCGCTCGGGCGACTGCCAAGTGCCCGTGAGAGCGAAGGCCGGCACTGCCCGGTCATGCGCATCCGGATGCCTTTCCGGGTTGCTACCATTTCCCTGCATCGGCTAACCTATGGGCCCGCACTGGAGAGGCGATAGAGGAGGCGGTCGCCGTGAAGCTCACGTACTACGGACACTCTTCCTTCCTGGTCGAAGCCGCCGACGGGACCCGGGTCATCATCGACCCTTACCGGAGCGGTGCCTTCAACGGGGCGGTCAAGCTCTCCCCCATCGCCGAGACGGCCGACGCCGTCGTCGCCAGCCACGAGCACGACGACCACGGAGCGGCCGACACCATCCCGGGTGAGCCGCAGGTGTTCATCCATCCCACCTCGGCCACGGTCGGCGGTTGGAGCATCACCGGCGTCGACGTCGCCCACGACGGCGAGGGGGGCCGCAGCCGGGGCAGGAACACCATCGTCGTCCTCGACGACGGCGACGTGCGCCTCGTCCATGTGGGCGATCTCGGGCATATCCTCGCTCCCGAGACGGTGGCGGCCGTCGGCCGGGTGGACGTCCTGCTCGTCCCGGTAGGCGGGTTCTTCACCATCGACCACGCGCAGGCGGCCCAGGTCGTCGAGTCCCTGGCGCCGCGCATAGTCGTCCCCATGCACTACAAGACTCCCAAGATCGACTTCCCCATCTCCGCCGTGGACCCGTTCCTGGGCACTCAGGCGAGAGTGGAGCGCAAAGACACATCAACCGTGGAGATCACCGGTGCCGCGCTGCCTGCCGAGCGGGTCACCTACCTCCTCCGACCATCCAGATAGGACGGTAGCAGCCCCCATGCGAGACACCACGAACAAGACTGCGCAAACGACCAAACAGCCGGCCAGGAAGCCGGCCAAGCCCGCGAAGCGCGGCCGCATCCTGCGGATGAAGCCCGGACCGCTCCGCAACCTGGTGATCCTCGCCATCGTGGTGGTGGTCGTCCTCCTCGTGGGGTCGCTCCTCTCCCGGATCTGGACCAACTTCTGGTGGTTCAAGGCGGTCGGGCAGACCGAGGTCTTCTGGACGCCGTTCCTCGCCAAGCTGTGCACAGGCCTGGTCTTCGGGGTCATCTTCTTCGGGATCTTCTACGGCAGCCTGTGGCTCGCCCGCAAGATCTCGCCCCGTCTCCTGCCCGTGCGCACCGCCGCCCAGGGCGACGTGCTCGAACTCAAGACCCGCCGCCGCTGGCCCGGCCTGCTCCTGCTGATCGCCTCCATCATCGTCGCGATCGTCCTCGGCGCCGCCTACAGCAGCCGTTGGGACGACATCCTCCTGTTCCTCCACCGGACACCGTTCGGCTACACCGACCCGCTCTTCCATAAGGACGCGTCGTTCTTCGTCTTCACGCTGCCGGTCTGGAAGATGCTCATCGATTTCGTGGGCGTGGCGATGCTGCTGACGTTCGTCGCAACGGTGCTCGTCTACGTAGCCGACAAGGCGCTGGTGCTCAACGCGAAGAACCGCCTCACCCTCGCACCGCACGTCAAGGCGCACCTCTCGGTGATCCTGGCCATCGCGATGGTCGCCAAGGCCGGCGACTACATGGTGCAGAGTTGGGCCCTCGACTACTCCACCCGGGGCGCGGTCACCGGCGCCAACTACACCGACGTCCACGCTTCCCTGCCGGTGCTGCACTTCCTCGCCATCGTCTCGCTCGTGGCGGCGGCGATCTTCCTGGCCAACATCCGCTACAGAGGCTGGCGTCTGCCCGCCATCGCCATCGTCGTGATGTTCCTCACCTGGGGCATCGCGGGCAAGGCGTACCCGGCGATCGTCCAGTCGTACCGGGTGTCACCCAACGAGATCGCGGTCGAACAACCGTACATCGCCAACAACATCGAAGCCACCCGGTTCGCGTTCGGTCTCGACAAGGTGACCACGGTGGCCAACCCGGTGAACACCTACCTCACGGCGGCCGACATCCAGGCCGACGTGACGACCCTGCAGAGCGTCCGCCTGTGGGAGCCCCGCCCCGCTCTGGACACCTACAAGCAGATCCAGGCCATCGGCAGCTACTACGTCTTCCACGACGTCGACGTCGACCGGTACACCATCGACGGCGACTACCGCCAGGTGCTCATCAGCGGGCGCGAGTTCGACCAGAGCAAGATCAAGTCGAAGACCTGGCAGAACCTCCATCTCGTCTACACGCATGGCTACGGCTTCGTCCTCAGCCCCGTCAACGAGGCGGGCGGCGACGGCTCGCCGGTGCTCTTCGTCAAGAACATGCCGCCCCAGACCCAGACCGACCTCAAGATCACGAGGCCGCAGATCTACTTCGGGGAACTCGGCAACGACTACATAATCGTCGACAGCACCATGCGCGAGGTCGACTACCAGAACGGCAGCACGAGCGCCGAGATCACGTACAAGGGGTCAGGGGGCGTCGCGATGGGGAGCTGGGCCAAGCGGCTCGCCTTCAGCTTCCGCTTCAAGGCCCCGAACATCCTGCTCTCCAAGTCGGTCACCAAGGACTCGCGCATCATGTACCTGCGGACCATCGCGGAGCGGGTGCAGGCGCTGGCCCCCTTCCTGAAATACGACAAGGACCCGTACCTGGTCCTGCGCGACGACGGCTCCCTGGTGTGGATGTGGGACGCCTACACCACGACCAGCCTCTTCCCCTACTCGGAAGGTCATGACAAGGGCTACAACTACATCCGCAACCCCATCAAGGTCGTCATCGACGCCTACGACGGCTCAATGACCTTCTACCAGATCGACAAGACGGACGCCCTCGCCGCTGCCTGGGGCAAGGTCTTCCCCGGCCTCTTCACACCCGGCGACCAGATGCCCGCCGACCTGCGCAAGCACATGCGCTACCCGGAGGACTACTTCAGCGCCCAGGCCGACATGCTGGCCACCTACCACATGACCGACCCGGTGGTCTTCTACAACAAGGAAGACGTGTGGGAGATCCCCACCGAGGTCTACGAGAACTCCGCGCAGCCGGTCCCGACGGTGCCGTACTACCAGATGCTCGCGCTGCCCGGGGAGACCAAGACGGAATCCGCGCTTCTCCTGCCCTTTTCGCCCCTCAGCAAGCAGAACATGACGTCCCTGCTGGTGGCCCGCCAGGACGGCGAGGACTACGGCAAGCTCCTTACGGTCGATTTCCCCAAGGACGAGCAGGTGTTCGGGCCGGCGCAGATCGAGGCGCGCATCGACACCGCTCCCGAGATCTCCTCTCAGCTGACGCTGTGGAGCCAGGGGGGCAGCAAGGTCATCCGCGGCAACCTGCTGGTGGTCCCGGTGGCCGACTCGGTGATGTACTTCGAGCCGCTGTACCTGCAGGCGGAGCAGAACTCCATCCCGCAACTCACCAGGGTGATCGTCGCCTACAACGACAAGGTGGTCATGGAGCCGACCCTGTCCGACGGCCTCGTCAAGATCTTCGGCCAGGGCGCCGCGATCGGGACGACCACCACTCAGACCGACGGCGGCACCACTACCACCGGCGGCGGCACGACCACCACGACCACTCAGCCGGGAAGCACGACCACAACCGTCCCGCCGGCGAGCACGACCACCACCACATCGGGCACGGGCACCACGCTGCCCACCGATCCGGCGGCGCTGATCGCGCTGGCGAACCAACTCTACGGCCAGGCCCTCGAGGCGCAGCGTGCCGGCGATTGGGCGCAGTACGGCCGGCTGATCTCCGAACTGGGCCAGGTCCTGCAGGCGCTCCAGGCCGCGCAGGGCAAGTAGGGATTAGCGAGCGGGGAGTTACGGGCACGTACCCAGAAGGCTGCCGGGCAGCCTGAGAGACCGCACAACCGAGAAGGCGAGGTCGCAGTGGAACCAAGACGCAAGGACGATCCGGCGCGGTTCTCGCGGTTGCAGGGCGAGGTCGACAGTATGTTCCTCGACCTTCTCCGCGGGGAGAGGGTGCCGCGCTACGGCAAGGCCGCCTTCAGGCCCAATGCCGACGTGTACTTCGACAAGCAGCAGAAGGCTGTGGTGGTCAAGCTCGACCTGTCCGGGGTCGACCCGGCCCAGGTGAGCCTCGAGGTCGAGGACGGCGTGCTCCGCATCAGCGGCGTGCGCCACGACGAGCGCCACCCGGAAGCCGTCTACCAGCAGATGGAGATCGCATACGGGCGCTTCGAGCGGATGGTGATGCTGCCGCCGGAGGTGGACGCCACCCAGGCCCGCGCCGACTACGCCAACGGCTTCCTGGAGATCGTGCTACCCATCAGGCCCCGGTCGACCAGCAAGAAGATCCCCATCTCGTTGAGAGAGGAAGCGGAAGGGGGGCAGGAAGGATGAGCCCCGGCGACAACCCTTTCAACCCCTTCAACTTCGGCATCGGCATGGACGACCCTGAGGCGCTCTCGCTCGCGGGAACAGACTTCGTGATCCTGTCGCGCGACCCGGTCGAGAACATCGGCGCCTCTCCGGCCGTCCTCCCCATCCTGCCCCTCAAGGACACGGTGGTCTTCCCCGACACCATGAGCCCGCTCGCCGTCGGGCAACCGCGGTCCGTCAGCCTCATCGACGACATCCTGCGCGGCGACAAGCAGGTGGGCCTGGTGGCCTCCAAGAGGCCCGACATCGAGGTGCCCGGTCCGGACGACGTCAACATGGTGGGGGTGCTCGCCACCATCCAGAAGATGATCAAGGCCCCCGACGGGACCCTGCGCATCATCGCCCAGGGGATACGGCGCATCCAGATAGAACGGTTCACCGCCGAGGAGCCCTACCTCACCGCCGTGGTGCACGACCTGCCCGACATAGTGGTGCCGGGCACCGAGCTGGAGGCGCTGCAGCGCAACCTCATCTCCGTCTACACCAAGATCATCCAGTTGGTCCCCTACCTGCCGGACGAACTCGAGCTGGCGGCCGCCAACATCGACGACCCGTCGGCGCTGGGCTACTTCATCGCGTCCACCATGCGCCTCAAGACCGAGGACAAGCAGGAACTGCTCGAAGAGATCGACCTCTCCAAGCGTCTGCGCAAGCTCACCACCTTGATGAGCCGCGAACTGGAAGTGCTGGAGCTGGGCTCCAAGATCCAGGACCAGGTCCAGTCCGAGATGGACAAGACCCAGCGCGAGTACGTGCTGCGCCAGCAGATGAAGGCCATCCAGGACGAACTGGGCGAGGTCGACGAGACCCAGGCCGAGGTCAACGAGCTGCGCGACCGCATCGTTGAGGCCAACCTGCCCGAGGAGGTCCTCAAGCAGGCCACCCGCGAGCTCGACCGGTTGTCCAAGCTGCCGGCGGCCGCCGCCGAGTACGGCGTCATCCGCACCTACCTCGACTGGATCGTCTCGCTGCCCTGGTCGGTCTACACCACGGACGACCTGGACGTGGCGAACGCCCGCACAGTATTGGACGAGGACCACTACGACCTGGAGGACGTGAAGGACCGCATCCTCGAGTTCCTGGCCGTACAGAAGCTCAAGGCCGAGGTCACCAGCCCCATCCTCTGCTTCGCCGGGCCTCCCGGCGTCGGCAAGACCAGCCTGGGCAAGAGCATCGCCCGGGCGATGGGGCGCAAGTTCATCCGCATCAGCGTGGGAGGCGTGCGCGACGAATCCGAGATCCGCGGCCACCGGCGCACGTACGTGGGCGCCATGCCCGGCACCATCATCCGGGCCATCCGCGACGCGGGCTCGAGCAACCCGGTGTTCATGATCGACGAGATCGACAAGATGGGGTCCGACTGGCGGGGAGACCCGTCCAGCGCGATGCTGGAAGTGCTCGACCCCGAGCAGCACAGCACCTTCCGCGACCACTATCTGGACCTGCCGTTCGACCTCTCGCGCGTGCTGTTCGTCTGCACGGCCAACGTGCTCGACACCATCCCCGGTCCGCTGCGCGACCGCATGGAGATCATCTCCATCGCCGGCTACACAGAGCAGGACAAGATGCACATCGCCAGGCAATACCTGGTGCCGCGGCAGCTCGAGCGCAACGGCCTCAAGCCCAACCAGATGATCTTCACCGACACGGCGCTCACCGCCGTCATCGAGAACTACACCCGGGAAGCGGGTGTCCGTGGCCTCGAGCGCCAGATCGGCACCATAGCCCGGAAGTTCGCGCGCATGGTGGCCGAGGAGGGCCGGCGCAAGATGACCGTGGACGAGAAGGCGGTGGTCAAGTTCCTGGGCCGGCAGAAGGTGTTCCGCGAGACCAAGCGGCGCACCAGCGACCCGGGCGTCTCCACCGGTCTGGCCTGGACGCCGGCCGGCGGCGACATCCTCTTCATCGAAGCGCGGGCGATGCCCGGCAACGGCCAGTTGGTGCTCACCGGACAACTGGGCGACGTCATGAAGGAATCGGCCCAGGCGGCGCTCACCTACGTGCGCAGCATCGCGGACCGGCTCTGCGCCGACCCGGAATTCTTCAAGAAGCACGACATCCACGTGCACGTGCCCGCAGGCGCGGTGCCCAAGGACGGCCCGTCGGCCGGCGTGGCGATGACCGTCGCCCTGGCGAGCATGGTGTCCGGGCGCCCGGTGGACCCCAGCGTGGCCATGACCGGCGAGGTGACGCTCACCGGACAGGTACTGCCGGTGGGAGGAATCAAGGAGAAGGTCCTGGCGGCCCGGGCGGCCGGGATCACAAAGGTCTTCCTCCCCGATCGCAACGAAGCGGACGTGGACGAGATCCGCGGTGAGGACACCTTGAAAGGTCTCACCTTCACCTACGCGGAACACGTGGACCAGGTGCTCGAAAAGACCCTGTCCGGCAGGAAGGGGACCCAACGGGGCAAGACCGGCACGAGCTAGCGGGCCGGTCGGCCTGCGGCGGCGAGGAGCGGAGGCGGTCATGACGGAGAACTACGAAGAACGGATCGCGGCGCGGCGCGGCGAGGCGTACTCGGAACTCGACCACCCCTCGGACCTCTTCCTGGAGATCCGGGGACGCGACGCATGCCAGCTGGCGGAGAACGCGCTGTTCGCCTTCTACGACCAGATCGCCGACATCCAGGGCTTCGAGCCCCGGCGGGCGCAGACCCTCGAAGCCACCGGTGCCGGCCTCGGCGAGGCGCTGCGCGCCCTGCTGGCCGAGGCGCTCTACCGGTTCGACACCGAAGGGTTCGTGGCCGCCGATGGCGAGGTGACGGTGAACGAGGGGTGCGAGGCGGTGCCGGACGGCCCTTGGCGGTTGTCGGCCCAGTTGTGGGGAGAGAGCGCGGACAGGAACCGGCACACGCTGTCGCGCGAGATCAAGGCCGTGACCTACCACCGGTTGACGGTGAGCCACACGGCGGAGGGCTGGCGGGCCACCGTCCTCTTCGACCTCTAGCGACCTTCAGGACTCGGCGGCCTCCGGCCGCCACCGCGCGACGACGCCGACCCCGAGGAGGTGACCGGCATGGCGACCGACAGGACTACCCAGGGACTGCATCGCACCGGCCCCTATACCTGGGAGCTGCCGGCCACGGCGGGCATGCGGGTCCCCGGCCTGGTATACGGCGACGCGGCCCTCATCGACGCGCTGGCCGGCGACGGGAGCCTGGAGCAGGTCCGGAACGTGGCTCATCTCCCCGGCATCCTGTGCTGCTCCATGGCCATGCCCGACATCCACTTCGGCTACGGCTTCCCCATCGGCGGCGTGGCCGCTTTCGACGCCGCGGACGGGGTCGTGTCGCCGGGGGGCGTGGGCTACGACATCAACTGCGGCGTGCGCCTCGTGGCCACGGACCTGGACGTCTCGGACATCGAGGACAAGGTCAAGCCACTGGTGGACCAGCTGTTCCGCGATGTGCCCTCGGGCGTGGGTTCGAGCGGGGCCATCTCCAAGCTGTCACGTCAGGAGATCGAGCGCGTGCTGATCGAAGGGGCCGGTTGGGCGGTCAAGAAGGGCTTCGGCAGCCGTGGCGACCTCGACCGTACCGAGGACGGGGGCGCCCTGCCCGGCGCCGACCCCGGGGCCGTCAGCGAGCGGGCCTACGCGCGCGGTCAGGACCAGGTGGGGACGCTCGGCTCGGGCAACCACTTCCTGGAACTGCAGGTGGTGGACGAGGTGTACGACCGGGAAGCGGCCGCCGCCTACGGGCTTCGCCAGGGGCAGGTCACCATCATGATCCACTGCGGGTCCAGAGGGCTCGGATACCAGGTCTGCGACGACTATCTCCTCACCATGGCCGATGCCGCCCGGCGGTACGGCATCGCACTGCCCGACCGGCAACTGGCGTGTGCCCCGGTGGACTCACCGGAGGGGCGCAGGTATCTGGGCGCCATGGCCTGTGCGGCCAACTACGCCTGGGCCAATCGGCAGATGATCATGCACCTGGCCGAAGAGGCCCTCCTCCACGCCCTGCGCATCTCCCCCAAGGATCTCGGCATGCGCCTCGTCTACGACGTGGCCCACAACATAGCCAAGCTGGAGACCCATGTGCTGGACGGCCGCGAAGTACAGGCTTGCGTACACCGCAAGGGCGCGACGCGGGCCTTCGGGCCGGGCAGGCCTGAGGTGCCCGCGGACTACCGGGATGCCGGGCAGCCGGTGCTCATCCCCGGGGACATGGGGACCGCCTCGTTCGTATGCAAGGGGACGCAGGAAGCCCTGGACAGGACTTTCGGGTCCACCTGCCACGGCGCGGGCCGGGTGCTCAGCCGGTCGGCGGCGTTGAAGCGCGCGAAGGGCCGCTCGATCTCGCGGGAGCTGGCCGACCAGGGCATCGTCGTGCGTTCGCAGGGCCAGAAGACCCTGGGCGAGGAGATGCCCGAGGCGTACAAGGACGTCCGGCAAGTGGTCGGCGTGATGGACGGCGCCGGGATATCGCCCAAGGTGGCCCGGCTGCGGCCACTCGGGGTCGTGAAAGGCTAGGGAGCGCCCCGCCGGGGCGGGACCGAGCCTCGGACCGCTAGGCGGGGTGCGACTCGTCCGCGCCGGGCGCCGGAGCGTCCGTGGCGGAAGGAGCGGCCTGGGTGCCCTGTTCCCGCTGCAGCTTCTGAGCCACCGCGCGGCGAAGATGCGCGCCCTCCCTCACGGGGAGCGACTCGCTCAGCTTGATGAGCACTTCCGGCGGGACCCTGTCCTTCAGCGCGTCCATGACGGCATGGAAGGCGCGGGTCGCCTCGTCCTTCGCCTGGTAGGAACCGGCCTTCTGGACCGCCTGCACCAGCGCTTCCACCTGGTCCTTGACGGCGCGGCCCTTGGGGGCCATCAACTCGCGTACCGAGTAGCCGATCTTGAACTCCAGGAGGTCTGTGCGGTTGTAGTGGGTGACGCGCCGCATGACCCGGAGCAGGCCGGGCCAGATGAGGCGCCCGGTGGCGAAGCGGCGTCCGCTCCTGTGACCGCGGGGCCGCGGACCGGCGACTGCTGCACTCGAACCGTTGCTCGACACGGGATTTCCCCTTTGTTTCAAAAGTATCCGAACCGTTCTCAATGATACCTCAGGTGCCGGGCACGGCAAACTCGACCGTGCCGGCTTATGCCCGGCATACAGCGCCACGTGGCGCACCCCGCCGTCTGGCGGCACCCGCACCGCCGGCCCGCGGGCCCCTTCGGCCGCCTCTAGTGATGCCTCTGCACCTCGAACCGCAGGATCCGGTACGTGTCGCGGTCGGGGTCTATCCCGCCCTTGCGGCAGGTGATGCAGACCTGCTGGTCCACCGTGTCTACGCCCTCGAGGTCGGGGAGCAGGAGCGCCTGCCTGCCGTCGGCCGCCTGCACGATGATGCCGAAGCGCTTCGGGTCGAGATCCTCGGTGCCGCCCACCTCTTCGGCCTCCCCGAGCACGTCCACCGACACGTCGAGACCCGCCAACTCGTCGGGCCGCACCGGGTAGAAGCGAGGATCCCTGGTGGCGGCGCTTATGGCGTTGCGGACGATCTCCTGTGCGATCCCCGGTTGCGTGGGCTGGGTGGTGCCGATGCAGCCCCGCAACGATCCGTCGGGGAGGTGGAGCGACACGAACACCCCCGCCCGACGCTGTTCCAGGCCGGGCAGCGGTGCAGGCTCGACGACCGTGCGGTCGCGGACGTAGCTCTCGAGGGCCCTGCGGGCGAGCGCCACCAGCGGGTCGGCTCCCGCAGCCCTGTCGTCGGCGCCGCCGGTCCGGCCCTGGTCCGGCCTTCCGTCCTTTCCGTGCTTGCTCATGAGCGCACTCCTTCCGGGGCGGCAGCCTGCGCGGCCGCACCTGCAGCGCCGGCCGCCCCTCCCGCCGGCGTCAACTCCACCTCGCCCACCAGGTACCCCACTCCCCAGGGGCCCTCGTAGGAGAGCAGACGGTTGTGGGTGGTGCCGCCCTCGGCCTCGAACTGGGCCACCACTCCGGACAGCACGGCGAGCGACCGGTACCCGCACTCGCCGGCACAGGCGACCAGACCGGTGTCTATGCCGAGCAGGGCCTCCCAGTCGCCGGCCGCGAAAGCGCCGGCGACGGCCCGGTCGAACTCCGGGGCCCGGGGGTCGTACCCCGCGGGCGCTCCGGGCAGCAGGCGGTGGCTCAGGTCGCTGCTGGCCACATAGACGATGCGTTGCGGCGCCGCGCTGATCGCCTCCCCGATGGCCTTGCCGAAGCGCACATGCTCGTCGAGCGGGAGATAGGAGAAAGACAGCAGCACCAGCCGCACCGGCTTCCTCAAGGCCCCGGTGAGGAAGACCAGGGGCACCATGGCCCCGTGGTCGAGGTCGTAGGGCTCGCCCGGACTCAGCGTCTCGACGACCGGGATGCCGTGAGCCTCGGCCGCATCCATGATGGCTTCGGCCAGGTCTGTGTCGTTCTCGAGCGCAAGGCGCACCCCCGGCGCGCGGAAATAGGCCAGCGACCCCTTGTAGGACGAGGCCATGGACACGCCCATCTGGCTGCGGGCGAGCGGGCTGTGGGGCGACAGCAGCACGATGGTGTCCGGCTCCAGCTCGGCCGCCCGCCTCCGTACCGCATCCATGGCGCGGACGGTGTCCTCGGCCTGGGCCAGGTTGTCCCCGCCCACCTCCGGGACGATGATCGGGGGATGGGGCACCGCGAAACATCCGACAAGGCTCATCAGGTCATCCCTCCTCACTGCGCCCGGCGATCTGGCACCCGCACTCGGGGCAGCGCCCGCCGGCGGTCCGGTCGCGCTTCAAGCTGTTCCCTGCCCGCTCCATCACGACGCTGCCGCACTCGGGGCACTGCGTCGACTCCGAGGAGTGACCGGGGACGTTACCTCCATAAACGTACCGCAATCCAGCGTCCCGCCCGATGCGCACCGCTTTCTCCACCGTCGACACGGGGGTCGCCGGAGCGTCCATCAGCCTGTACGTCGGCCAGAACCGGGACACGTGCCAGGGGATGTCGGGCGACACCGACACCAAGAACTCCGCCAGGCCGCGCAGTTCCGCGTCGTCGTCGTTACGGCCGGGGATGAGCAGGGTGGTGACCTCGAGCCACACGCCCATCGCATGCAGACGCCGGATGGAGTCCAGCACGGGCTTCAGCCGTGCCCCGGTCAGGGAGCGGTAGAACTCGTCCGAGAACGACTTGAGGTCCACGTTAGCGGCGTGCAGGTGGCCGTCGATGTCCGCCAGCATCTCGGCCGTCATGAAGCCATTGGTGACGAAGACGTTCTTGAGGCCCTCGGCGGTCGCAAGCCGGGCGCAGTCCCGGGCGTACTCGTAGAAGATGGTGGGCTCGGTGTAGGTGTAGGAGATGCTGCGGCAGCCGGTGGCCAGCGCCCCGGCGACGACCGTCTCGGGGGTCATCGGCTTCCCCACCACCCGCCCCTGGTCGGCGGGCATCTGGCTGATCTCGGCGTTCTGGCAGAAGCTGCAGGTGAAGTTACAGCCCACCGTGGCCAGCGAGTAGGTGGACGTGCCCGGCAGGAAGTGGAAGAGGGGCTTCTTCTCGATGGGGTCGACCGCGGTGGAGATGGGGCAGCCGTAGACCAGGGTGTAGAGGACGCCGTCCTGGTTCTCCCTGACCCCGCACTTCCCGAGGCCCCCTGGGCCTATCCGGCAATGGTGGGCGCAAAGGTAGCAGTGGACCTGGGGCCCGCCGCGCCACGCCTCCCAGAGCTCCGCCCGCACGGGTGCGACGGGCCGCTCCATGGGGTCACCTCCTCAGAAGCTTCTGCACGCGTCTCCGGCGGAACCTGGTGAACACCGCCAATGGCTGCAATGCCCAGTTGAGGGCGTACTCATGCCAGTGCATCCCCTCTCGCAACGTCCCGGCCGCCACGAGAGCCACGAGGTCCTCGCGGGTGGGAAGGCGCTCGATGGTCACGTAGGCCTGGCCCACTTCGGTCTTGCCGTGCGCGTCGCTCCCGGCCCCCTGGGGCTTCGCATGCCGCCGGGCGAGGGCATAGGAGTTGCGCACCGAGCGATAGGTGAGGGACTTGCCGTTGAGCACCTCGATGATGTCCGCCTGAGCGGCGGCTTCCTCGCGGACTTCGGAATCGACGGCTCCGCGGCGCACGGCGTCATAAGGATGAGGGAGATAGACGATGCCTCCGCGCTCCTTGATGAGGGCGATGCAGTCCAGCATGGGCAGGCCTCGCGGGATGTCCTGCTGCGCATAGAGGGCGATGACCTCTCCATGGACCGTCTTCACCTCCACGCCGGGGATCACCCGGGGCAGGGTGGGATCGGCTTCGGACAGGGCCAGGGCCTCGAGCCCCCCCTGGACGGTGTTGTGGTCGGTGACCGCGATGCAGGCGACGTTGTTCTTGCGGGCGCGCTCGAGCAGTTTGACAGGGGTCAGCAGCCCGTCGGATGAGTACGAGGTGTGGTTGTGCAGGTCAAGCCGGAGGCCGGCGCGGTCCATGGAGGGCATGACCGCCGATCAGACTTCCGGGAGTTCTCCGGGGCGGCGGCGCCGGCGGTCGCGAAGCGTCCGCATCTCGCCTCCCCCGCTGGAGACCCGACGCTCCCCCTCGCGCCTGTCGATGATGACTTCCACGCCTTCGACGCCGTCGAAGCGCTTCTTGAACTCGTCGTAATACTTGTCCGCCAACTCGCGCGGGATGACGTAGTAGATCATCCGCCCAACCTCCGTGGGCCTCGGTCGGCGGCCGAGGTCCGCTTGTTTCGTCTGCCTTTAGTCTATGATAGTGTCTGTTGACTCCACGTCCAATACCGAGGCTTTCAAGGCAGGAATGGCTGACCCCACTGAGGCAGGCGGGACTGGACCGCTTCTGAAGAACCGCTACCGACTCGGCCGTGTGCTTGGCCGTGGCGGCATGTGCATCGTGTACCAGGCCTGGGATACCAAGCTGCAGCGCGATGTGGCGATCAAGCGCTTGGAGCCCCCGCTCAACCAGGACCCACGCACCAGGGCGAGGTTCGACCGCGAGGGCCGGGCGCTCGCTCGTCTGTCCCATCCGAACGTGGTCACCCTCATCGACCGGGGCTCCACCGAGAGCGACGACTACCTGGTGTTCGAATACGTCGAGGGCCGCTCGCTCAAGGAGATGGTCAAGGAGAGCCCGCTCACCGTCGAGGACGCCGGCCGCATCCTGGGGCAGGTGGCTGAAGGTCTCGCGACCGCTCACCAGGCAGGCATCGTCCATCGGGACGTGAAGCCGCAGAACATCCTCATCGACCGCAACGGCCACGCGAAGATCACCGACTTCGGCATCGCGACGGGCCCCGACTGGACCCGGGTCACCAAGGCCGGCTCCATCATAGGCAGCGCCCGCTACATGTCGCCCGAGCAGGTGCGCAGCAAGCCGGTGGATTTCCGCTCTGACATCTACTCGCTCGGGATCGTCATGTACGAGATGCTCGCCGGCCGTCCCCCGTTCGACGGGGCCAACATGCCCGAGATCGCCCGGCACCACCTCAATACCGCGCCGGCGCCGCTCAGCGCCATCCGCTCCGACCTGCCTCCGGGCCTCGAGAAGATCGTCATGCGCTGCCTCGAGAAGCTTCCGGAGGACCGGTTCGTCTCTATGGACGAACTGCTCGGCGCTCTGGTCGGTCTGGGCTTGTACAGCTTCACCCGGAGCGAAGTGGCGGCCGGAAAGCAGAAGCGGAGCGCGGAGGACGACCGCAGGACGCGGGTCTCTCCCGGCGGCGCCTCCATGGACTCCGGCTCCCGAAAAAGGGACGCCGACGGAGACGACATGCCCTCCTGGCAACGCGACCGGAACCGCCGCCGCGCCCGGCAGGCGCGCGCCCGGCGCCGCTATCTGATATTGGGCGGCATCGGGGTAGCGGCCATCATCGCGGTGATCGCCGTGGTGCTGGCGCTCACACTGACTGCCGGCAAGGCCCCGTCGGTGGTCGGGATGACGCTCGACCAGGCGCGGCAGACCGCCGCGGACTCGGGCCTCCAAGTGGAGGTCACGGCGCGTATCCCGTCTTTCGAGTCTTCAGGGGTGGTGCTCGAGCAGTCTCCCGATGCGGGCATCAAGGCCGACAACGGCGTGCTCCAGCTCACCGTGAGCCGGGCGCCCACGCCGGTGGCGGTCACCGAGATCAAGTCCTACGACCCGCAGGGCGACCAGAAAGAGAACGACGACCGTCTCCAGAACCTCATCGACGGCAAGGAGAGCACTTCCTGGTCCACCGAGCTCTACAAGTCGGCCGCCTTCGGCAACCTCGGAAAAGACGGCGTGGGCTTTGAGTTCACCCTCGAGTCGCCGGCCACCATCATGGAGATCGTCTCGGCGGTGGACGGCTGGAAGGGCGAGTTGCGGCAGGACACGTCCTCCGGCTCCCAGGCCAAGATCATGGACCTGGACGGCACCAACAAGATAATCACCCTGCGCGAGCCAATCTCGTCGGGCCGCATCTGGTTCACCACGCTGACCGAGCTCTCCTCGGGCCGCTTCGGCGTGGAGCTGTCCGAGATCCGGTTCTACAAGTAGCGCATCCCGCTCCGCCGCAGCCCCCAAGCCGCAGCCGCGGCCTGCGGCTCGCATCCGGGACCGCCGCGGAGCGCCGGTCCATGGCGGATCGTCAGGTATCGACCCCGAGATCCCCCAGGAGCTCCCGCACGCACGACCCGAAGACCGGGTCCGCCACCATCCCCTGCCGGCGCGGACGGGGCAACTCCACCGCCAGCTCCCGCACGACCCTCCCCGGCCGGGAACCGAGGACGATGACCCGGTCGGCCAGGTAGACCGCCTCGTCCACGTCGTGGGTGATGAACACCACCGTCCGCCCGAACTCCTGCCACACGCTCAGCAGCCAGTCCTGGAGCTCCTTGCGCGTGAGGGCGTCGAGCGCGCCGAACGGCTCGTCGAGCAGCAGCGTGTCGCAGCCGGTGAGCCACGTCCGGAGCAGGGCGGCGCGCTGGCGCATCCCCCCGGACAGGGCGGACGGATAGTCCCGCTCGAACCCTGCCAGGCCGAACCGCTCGAACATCTCGAGGGCCTCGGCACGGGATTCGCTGCGCGCCACACCCTGCACGTCGCGGGGCAGGATCACGTTGTCCAGAACGTTGCGCCAGGGCAGCAGCAGGTCGTGCTGGGGCATGTACCCCAGCTTGCCGAGACGGCTCTTCGGCTCTTCACCGTCGATGAGGATGGAGCCCTGGTCGGGGTCAAGCAGGCCCACGCAGAGATTGAACAGGGTGCTCTTGCCGCTGCCGCTCGCGCCGATGACGGTCACGAACTCCCCGGGCATGACCTTCAGAGACACGTCGTCGAGCGCGGGAACCATGCGCCCGCTGCCGACGAAGGTCTTGCTCACGTGCCTCAGTTCGATCCTGGGTGTCATCACGGGCGTCACGGTCTTGTCCGAGCTGGTCCCATCAGGGCAGGAACTCGTTGGAGAAGGCTTTGGTGACGTCCACCGGGGCGGCGACCACACCGTTCTTGGCCAGCCAATCGGCGTAGCCCTGCCAGACGCTCTGCTTCTGCTCGCCCCACTGGCCCGCCTCGGCGATGTAGTACTTGGAGACGTATTGCTGGCTCTCCTGGACGAGTGCCTTGTCCAACTCCGGCACGGCAGCGGTGAGGATGTCCGCCGCCTCGTCCGGATGACCGGCGGCGAAGGTGTAGCCCTGCGACAGCGCCTTGACCATCTTCTTGACGGTGTCCGGCTTCGTGGCGATGGTGGACTCGCTGGCTATCAGCACGGGGGTGTAGAAATCCGGGATGGACTTCAGATAGTCCTGCATCATCACGATGTTGAGATCGATGCCCTGCAGCTTCGCCTGGATGCCCTGCCATCCGTAGTAGATCCACACCAGGTCCACCTGTTCCTGCGAGATCATGGCCAACGGGTCGGAGAACCCGATGTTGACGATCTTCAGCTTGGCGAAGTCGGCCCCATCGCCCTCCATGAGGGCCTTGAGGGTGGGGGTCTCGGAGGGCGATCCCCAGGCCCCGTAGCTGTGCCCTTCGAAGCCTTTCGGGCTGGTGATGCCCAGGCTCTTGAGCGACGCGAAGCCCGACGTGTTGTGCTGCATCACCGCGGCCACGGAGACTATCGGGGCCTTCTCCGCCCGGGCGAGAGTCACCGATTCCTGGAAGCTGATGCCGAAGTCCGCGGCACCGCTGCCGACCGCCGCTTCCGGATACACCTCTCCCGGCTCCACGATCTTCACGTCCAGACCCGCGTCCTTGAAGTACCCCTTGGCCTGCGCGACGTAGATGCCCGTGTGGTTGGTGTTGGGCACCCAGTCGAGCATGATGGTGACCGGGGTGGAGCCGGCCGGAGCAGGGCTCCCGCACGCGGCCAGCCACAAGGCCGCCGGCAGAAGGAGTAGCACCAGCACGATCGGACAGAGACGCTTCATCCTCGAGACCCTTTCATAGCAGCTAGTAGATGCCCTGGCCTTCCCACTGCTCCTGGCGCTGGGAAGAGTGGTACCAGGGCAGGACCACCCGCTCGATGCCGCGCACCAGCAGGAACAGAGCCACACTCAGGAGGGACGTGACGAACATCGCAGCGAACACCTGGTCCGTGGCCAGCGAGTTCTTGGATCGCAGCAGATAGAGCCCCAGACCGGGTGAGCCGCCAACCCACTCGCCGATGGTCGCCGCGACGACGCTGTAGGTCACGGCCATGCGCAACCCCGTGAAGAACGACGGCAGCGCGGAAGGCACCCGGACCATCCGCCAGACCTGTGTCCTCCTGGCCCCCATGGCCCGGAGCAGCGCGATCGATTCCGGGTCCGAGGACGCCAGACCGTCGGCGGTGCTGATGGTGAGCGGGAAGAAGCAGAAGAGGACCACTATAGAGACGGTCGGGGCAAGGCCGAACCCGAACCAGATGACCAGGATGGGTGCGATGGCGAGGATCTGGATCGTCTGGGAGACCACCAGCAGCGGGTAGAGCGCCCGGCGGGCCAGCGGCCAGAAGTCGACCACGGCCGCCAACCCGACACCCGCCGCGAGAGCCAGGGCCAGCCCTATGACGGTGGCGAGCATGGTGGTGCCGATCGCCTCGAGCAGAAGGCCTCTCGTCTCCCAAGCCGCCCGCAGCACCCCGCCGGGTGACGGCAGCACGAACGAGCCCAGCCCGCTCCACCTGGCCACGAAGAACCAGCCCAGGACCAGCACGGCCACGAGCACGAGTGGAGGGGCGACGTCTCTGCGCCACTTCATAGCGGACCCTACTCCCCGGCGCCGAGGCCCTGCTGGATCTCGCCCACGAGTTCGTCCGTGGGCATGCCTGCCGCGAACGTGGCGGTCATCACCGCGGGGCCGTGGCGCTGCGCGGCGCGGAACGCCGCCCGCAGCGCGGTGAAGACCTCGTCCTCACCGCCCCACACCAGAGTACTGAGGTTGCCCACCCGCACGCTCACCCCCGTCGACGAGGCCGCGCGGATGACGTCCTGCACCGGCGTGTCCACATCCGCCTGCCGCAGCGGGTACACCGAGAACTGGCACCCCACGACGCTCGGGTCCTCGTAGCCGGGACCTTTGGCGGCCGCGCCGCCGTCAGCCATCTGACTCATGCCGGTGTCTCCCCCTTCATGTGTGATGTCACTTCTCGTGGTAATGGATGAGGAGCAGCGCTCCCGCACCGTGTGTCACCCGGGCACGCTCGCCCGTCATCTCGTTGCTGACCCCGCGGGTGGCGCCTTGCACGAGAGTCTCCCCGCGCAGGGGATACAGGAGCCCGTCCGTCCGCACGTCCTTCACCGATTCGGTGAGGGGCAACAGCGAGACCGTGTCGCCCGGGCGGCCGGAGAGGGTCCCATCGCCCTTGACCAGGAAGGCTTGGTGAAGCCCGTCCACCAGGGTCACCCGCACCGAAGCCAACCAGGGCGCCGTCAACAGGAGGAGGTTCCCCACGAGATGATCGAGCCGGGGCCCTCCGAGCGCGTTGAACACGGTGATCTCCGTGGCGCCCCGCTCGATGGCCAGGCGCAGCGCGGCCTCCGTGTCGGTCTCGTCCTTGGCCGTCTGCAGACGGATGACTTCCACTCCCCGGGACTGCAACCCCTCGAGGGCCGCGGGAGAGATGGAATCCAGATCCCCGATGAGGAGTGAGGGCACGAGACCGGCGGCGGCAAGGGCGTCGGCCCCGCCATCCACGGCGATGAGGAGGTCACCGGACGCGACCGCGGTCGGCTCCAGTGCGCCGGCCAGCAGCGATCCGGCTACGACGACAGCATGCACAGCAGCGCACTCCTTCTTCTCACGGAGTACGCGCGTCCTTCGAGTGAGACGAGCACCGCGCACCGGCGCTCGGTCGGTCGGTTCACCGTTACTTCCCTTCGCTGGCATTACCCAGATCAGGTTCGCAGGGTCTGTGGCCTGGCCACACTCTCAGCTACGCGCTCCCCTAGCAAGGTTCGTCTTTCGAACCGCAAAAAGCGGCTCTCAGGGACGCGGCGAGTATAGCACCGGGCCGTTCGAGACCGGGACCGCACGGGCGAATGCGGGCACCGCTAGTCGCCCCTGAACCAGAATCCTGCTTCTCGTTGTAGGCCTTGGGCCAACTGTGTACACACTAGGACCCATGATGTAGGCCAAGGTTTACCCCCCGATTACTTGCATTATTTCCACAGTGCTAGTTTTTGTCCCAGAGAAAACGCGAGACCGTCAGGTCGTCGCAGGACAGCAAGACTCTCCGCGGACCATGGGCCGCCGCGGAAACGAGGAAAGAAGGGGCCATGTTCACTCGCAAAGGTCGTTCCTCCACAAGCAAAGAGCAGGCTTCGCCGCGCGGCACCACCCGGTCCGGCCGGGTGCTGACCATCGTGGCTGCCGGAGCGGCCGCTGCCGCCGTGCTCGCCGTGGGCGTCTACCTCGCCGCGGGCTCCGTCTCACCCTCCTCCAGCGCCCTCGTCTCCGTGATCGTGCGCGACGACCCGGCCGCCGCCGGCTCCGAGCAGCTCGTCGCCTCGCTCGGCGGCAAGGTCACCCAGGATCTCGCCATCATCAACGGCTACGCGGCCGTCGTACCGCAGAAGGCTGTGGACGCGCTCCGCAAGGCCGACGGCGTGGCCTCCGTCACCCTCAACAAAGCGGTTCACCTCAGCACCGACTCCTCGACCGATCCCAACGGCCCCGGTTGGAAGTACAGCACCAACTACGCGACCATGAACGAGGTCACCAAGCTTGTCGGCGCCCAGGGCATGTGGACCGGCGGCATCACCGGTAAAGGCGTGGGCGTGGCCCTCATCGACTCCGGCACGGTGCCGGTCGAAGGCCTCATCGGCCAGGTCATCGACGGTCCGGACCTCTCCCTCGAATCGCAGCTCACCGAGCGCGCCGGTCTGGACACGTTCGGGCACGGCACTCACCTGGCCGGTATCATCGCCGGTCGCGACGCCGCCGCGACCACCGCGAAGACGATGGTCCTCCCCGCGAACTTCGTGGGCGTGGCTCCCGGCGCCAAGGTCATCAGCATCAAAGTGGCCGCCTCTGACGGCTCCACCGATATCACCCAGGTCATCGCGGGCATCAACTGGGCCGACCAGCACCGCAACGACGCGGGCCTCAACATAAGGGTGCTCAACCTCTCGTTCGGCACGGACAGCACCCAGGACTACACCCTCGATCCCCTGGCCTATGCGGTCGAAGTGGCCTGGCGCCACGGCATCACGGTCGTGGTGGCCGGCGGCAACAACGGCAGCGCCGGCAGCCTGAACGATCCCGCCTTCGATCCCTACGTCATCGCCGTGGGCGCCGAAGACGACAACGACACCGTCAAAGCCAGCGACGACATCGTCCCCGACTGGTCGGCCCGCGGCAACTCGACCCGCGGCGTGGACGTCGTAGCCCCGGGCAAATCCATCCTGAGCCTGCGTGACCCCGGTTGCTGGGCCGACGTGAACTTCCCGACCGCCGCAATCGAGAGCCGCTTCTTCCTGGGCAGCGGCACCTCCCAGGCCACCGCCGTGGTCTCCGGCGCGGCCGCCCTTCTCATCAGCCAGCGCCCGCAGCTGACTCCGGATCAGGTCAAGTATCTGCTCAAGACCACCGCCAAGCACCTCGAACTCGCCGATGCGGCCGGTCAGGGCGCGGGCCTCATCGACCTTGGCAAAGCCTCCTCCGCCCCGGTGCCGAAGACCGGCTATGCGCAGAACTACCCGCTGGCCACCGGCCTCGGCTCTCTGGAAGCAGCCCGCGGCAGCGTCCACGTCTCTGACGACGGCGTGGAACTGGCGGGCGAGATCGACATCTTCGGCCAGGCATGGGACGGCCGCAGCTGGTCCGGCCGCTCGTGGAGTGGGACCTGCTGGGAAGGCGACTCCTGGATGGGCCGTTCCTGGTCCGGCACCTGGTCGTCCACCCTCTGGAGCGGACGCTCGTGGAGCGGGCGCAGCTGGTCGGACAACATCTGGGACGGCCGCAGCTGGAGTGGTCGCTCGTGGAGTGACGACTCGTGGAGTGGTCGCTCGTGGAGTGAGTCTGGCTGGTTGAGCGTCTGGGCGCAATGAGCCGACCTGCCGCCGGCGGCAGTGAAGACCGGCGTAGATATGTCTGGCTACTGACCGCAGTCCTCGTAGCATCGGCCTCCCTGCTCTATTACTGGCAGGTGAGGCCGATGAGTTCTGCGGTCGGCCCCCTGCAGTTGCCGTGGTGGGTCTTCTTCGTCGCCTTCGCCGTCACGGATGTGATGGTCGTCCATCTGCACACGCAGCACGACGCGGTGTCCTTCTCGCTCAGCGAGATCCCGCTGGTCATCGGGCTCTTCCTCGCCTCCCCGCTCTCAGTGATACTCGGCCGCATGGCCGCGGCGGCCGCGGCCCTCACCCTGCATCGCCGCCAGTCCGGGCTCAAGCTGATGTTCAATCTCGGACAGTTCTTCATGTTCGAAGCCGTGCTGCCGGTCGTGATCTTCCGCCTGGTCCTCGGAAGTCACGAACCGTCATCCTGGTGGGGCTGGATCGCCGCGTACGCCGCCATCCTGAGCGGTAACTTCCTCTCCGGCCTGGCCATCAGCGTCGCCGGCTACCTTAACGCGAGCATGCCGCTCGACGCCCTCGCCGTCCGGGCACTGTGGGAAGGGCTCATCGCCGCGACCGGGAACAGCAGCCTGGCCCTGGTGGCGGTCCTCCTCGTGTGGCACGACCCCTCTTCCCTGTGGCTGCTGCTCGTCGTGGTGGCAGTGCTCTATGTGGCCTACCGCGGGTACATGGCTCTGAGCCAGACCTACCGGCGCATGGAGACGCTGTACGGCTTCACCCGTGCAGTCAGTTGGTCCCTCAAGAAGGCCTCGGTCCTGGAGACCATCCTCGACGAGACCCGGGATCTGATGCGGGCGGAGATCGCCGAGGCCGTGATCCTGCCGGAGAACGCAGAAGGCTCTCTCACCGCGACGACCCTGGGACCCGGGCGCTCGTTGGCCACGACGACGCTCGTGGAGAGCACCGCCCTCGACCGGGCGCGGGACGAGGTCGTGCACACGGGCAAAGGCCTGCTCTTCCCGCGGCCGGTCCGAGACGAGGCCCTCCGTCACGACATGGAGAACCGCGGTCTCAAGGACGCGGTCATCGCTCCGCTCCGCAGCGAGAGCGGGATCATCGGGAGCATCATGGTCGCCAACAGACTCGGCGATGTGGGGACGTTCGAGGTCGAGGACCTTCGACTGCTCGAGACGGTCACCAACCACGCGAGCGTGACCCTCGAGAACCGCCGTCTGGTGGACCAACTCCGGGAAGAGGCGGCGGAGAAGGAGCACCAGTCCCTGCACGACAACCTCACCGGCCTGCCGAACCG
>CAIQPS010000018.1 GCA_903873715.1 uncultured Actinomycetes bacterium | reverse complement strand
TCACGCTGATGCGGTCCGGCCCCTGGACGCACATCCGGTGGATGGTCACGTCGGAGACGCCGGTCTCCGGGTCCTCGGCGCGAAGCAGTCCCAGGTTGAAGAACGGACCGGCATCCTTGGGCGTGCTCTGCACGGGCGGGATGTAGGTGCGCAGGTCGAACGGGGGCTTGACCACCACTTCCTGGCAGGGAGCCTGCGAGGCGGGCACCGTGACGGGGAGCACGGTCTTGCCCAAGGCTCCGAAGAGGTCGAGCATGAGGTCCTTGCCGGTAGAGCCCATCATGAGCGCTGTGCGCTCGCGGCTGGCGAGGATGCCGGCCACCACGCGCCAGTCGGGGCAGCCCTTGACCTTGTTGAACATCATGGCCGGGCCGATCTTGGTGGGGGGAGCCGTGGGGGTGCCGGAACCGACTTGCCGGTAGATGCCGGCGATCTCCAGATAGGGGTCGACCTCCACGTCGGTGGAGACCAGCTGGCCCGGGTGTTCGGCGAGGAACTCGAGGGCGGTGCGGAGATCGGTTATCTGGCTGCTGTCCATCGGAATCTTCTCACTCCCCCGGGGCGGAACATGGGTACGTCATCGTACGAACTCACAAATCGGTATGACTATAACAGAATCAAAGCAAATGCGAATCTCGATTCTTATTGAATCGCGGGTGCCCCGAGCACCGTCACAAGGTCCGCCGTCGAGGTGACCCAGCCGAAGATGTTCTCCACGTTCCAGAGCGTCGCCTCGACGGTCACGGGCGGGCACTGGGTGAAGACGGCGTCCTTCACCAGGATGGGGAAGTAGTCGTGCGAGTAGGCGTCCATGAGGGTGCTGCCCACGCACACGTTGGTCGCCCCGCCGATGAAGGCGCAGTACTTGATGTTCAGGGTCTTGAGCACCAGGTCCAGGTCAGTGCCCACGAAGCCGCTGTACCGCTGTTTGCGCACCACCGGCTCCTCCGGGAGGGGCTTGAGTTCGTCGATGATCTGCTCGCCCCAGGTGCCGTGCACGATGGCCTTTTCCATCCATTCCGGATGCTCGCGCATGAGGATCATCCCGATCTCCTTGTAGTAGCTGGGGGAGTCGGGACCGCCGGCGTTCGTCAGCCCGGGGTTGAAGCTCATCTTCACGAAGACCACCTTCACGCCGGCCGCCCGGGCCGCTTCGATGATCCTCCGGTCGGGCTCGATGACCTCCCGTGCACCGGCCGTCGGCCAGCCGGCAAGGTCGAACATCGCGCCCTCGCGTACGAACGCGTTCTGCATGTCTATGCAGATGATCGCGGTGCGGTCCAGATCGATGGTGAGGGGGCCGGGCGCACATGGAAGGCTCGCCATCCGTACGCCTGCGCTCCGTGCTGCCTGTATGTCCATCGCGGTCCCTTTCGACGGGGCTCTCGGGGTCGTCCATCCAGCCGATAGAATAGCGTCAGAGCGTGCGTAATGAGCGGGCACTCAGGTGAAGGAGGGGCTGTGCCGGGCCGGCAGATTATCGCGGTGGTCGGTGCGGGCAACACCGGTGCGAGTTGGGCGGGGCTGTTCGCCGCCCACGGCCATCCGGTGCGCCTTTATGACGCGCGGGACGGGGCCGCGGCCGCGGCGGCGCTGCGCGCGCGGGCGGCGGCCGGGTTCCTGGTCGACAAAGGCCTTGCGGACGCGGATCTCGCAGCCGCAGGTATCCCCGAGCTGCGGGCCGTGGCCGCCCTCGAGGAGGCCGTCGCCGGGGTGGGCCTGGTGCAGGAGTGCATCCCGGACGATCTCGGCCTGAAGCAGGCCGTCTTCGCCGATATCTCCCGGTGGGCGCCCGACGAAGCTCTCATCGCCACCAGTTCGTCGGGCCTCTCCATCACCGCCATCCAGCGCGATGCGCGGCTGCCCGGCCGCACGCTCGCCGCTCATCCCTACAACCCGCCCCACCTGGTGCCGCTTGTGGAGCTCGCCGCGGGCGACCTCACCGGCCCCGGCACCATCGAGCGGGCGGCCGCGCTCTACGAGGCGGCCGGCAAGGAAGTGGTGGTGGTCAAGCGGGACGTCCCGGGCTACATCGCCAACCGCATGTCGGCGGCGCTGTGGCGCGAAGCCATAGAGTTGGTGCGCTCGGGGGTGGCCACTGTGGAGGACGTCGACAGGGCGGTCTCCCAGGGGCCCGGTCTGCGCTGGGCGGTCATGGGGCCGCATCTCATCTATCACCTCGGCGGGGGCGCGAACGGCCTCCGCGGGCACATGGCGCATCTCACCGGCACCAAGGAAGGCATGTTGCGCGACCTCGCCACCTGGACCACCTTCCCGGCCGACGCGGCGGACATCCTGGCCTCCGGGGTGGAGGCGGAAGCCGCCGGCAGGAGCCTGGCCGAACTCGAGCGCGAGCGGGACGAGGCGCTGGCCGCGGTGTTGCTCGCCCTGCGCGCGGGCAGTACAGTGTGACCGTGGTCCGCCTCATGCCTCATCGACGTCCGTCCCGACCCCCGGACGCGCCCGCGCTCGACGATCGCCCCGGGAGGTTCAACGCCGGGCCTCGTCTGCTTATCGCCGTCACGGTACTGGCGATAGCTGTCGGTACCATCCTGCTGCACGTCCGCGAGGGCGGTCATCCCAGCTATCTGTTCTTCTTCTACCTGCCGGTCGCCGTGGTGTCCGTGGTGCTGGGGCGCATCGTCGGGCTGTGCATGGCGGCGCTGGCGATCGTCGCGGTGCTGCTCCCCACCGCATGGTTGGGCTTGGACTCCCTGCAGGCCACCGGCGGACCGTCCGGCGAGAACGTCGCCATCCTGGCGGTCTGGGCCGTGTTCCTCGTCGCGATGGCCTTCCTGGTCGGATGGGTGTCGGAGCGGGGTGGCAGCCTGAGCCTTGCGCAGGGCTTGGGCGGCCAGGCCGTGCGGGCCATCGAGATCGAGCGCCGGCGCACCGGGCAGGACATACACGACGGCATCGCCCAGTACGCGGCGGCCGCCTACATCGAGACGCAGGTCATCGCCGACATGACGATCGACGACCCGGCCGTCAACGCCCAGGCGGAACGCCTGAAGCAGGTGCTCGACTCTCTCGTCACCGAGGCGCGCGAGATGGTCGGTCAACTCCGGCCTCCGGCGTTGGGCCCGGCCGAGTTCACCGCCAGCTTCTCCAACCTGGTCGACGGGTTCCGGAACCGGACGGGCATCCCGGTGGAGCTCGAAGTAGAGGGGGATTTCGGTCCCTATACCGATTCGATGCGGGCCTGCGTGTACCGGACCACCCAGGAGGCGCTGGCCAACGTCGAGCGCCACGCCGCCGCCACCAAGGTGCGGATATGGACCAAGGCGGGCAAGGGGGCCGTCGATCTGATAGTCCGGGACAACGGCAAGGGCTTCGATCCCAAACTGCCGCCCCCGGTCGATGCCTTGCACCACTTCGGGCTTCCCGGGATGCGCGAGCGCGCGCACTATCTCGGTGGGCGCGTTAGAGTAGAGAGCGCGCCCGGTGCGGGCACGAGTGTGATCCTTCATATTCCTCGTTATCAGGGAGGCAAGGATGTCTGGGTCTGAGACGCGCATCCCAGGCACGATGATCCGCGTCGCAGTGGTCGACGATCACGAGCTGGTCCGCTCGGGGATTTGTAACGCCCTGAGCCAGAGCCAGGACATCAGCGTGGTGGGCGAGGCAGGCGACGGTGTGGCCGCTCTGGAACTGCTCGAACGCGAGCCCGTGGACATCATGGTGCTCGATCTCAACATGCCGCGCATGGACGGGTTCACATGTCTGGACAACGTGCGCCGGCGTTGGCCCGAGCTGCCGGTGATCATCCTCACCGTCGATGAGGACCCTGAAGTGGCCGTGGAGGTGCTACGCAGGGGGGCGGCCGCTTACGTGCCGAAATTCGTGCGCCCGAGCGACCTGGGGGCCCTGGTCCGGCAGGTGGCCGGCGGGTCCATACTGGTCGGAGGCAACAGGCTGGCCGAGGTCATCGGGAACACCGAGAGACCGGCGCCGTCCAGTCATTCCGCGTACGGTCTGACCCAGCGGGAACTCGAGGTCCTCGCCCTCGTCGCTCAGGGCAAGAGCAACTCGGAGATCGCGGCGGCGCTCTTCATAACCACCAAGACGGTCAAGTACCACCTGACCACGATCTTCAGCAAATTAGGCGTCAAGAACCGCACGGAAGCCGCAGCCCTGGCCCTCGGCAAACGGCTTGTGACCAACGGCCAGCCCGGTTCGTCGGCGGTCCAACCGAGTTGAGCCCGGCCCTTGTCGCTGGGGGGGCGGTAGCCGCCCTCGCCGTGGGCGGCGGCGCCGGTCTGGCCCTCACCCTCGCCATAGGCCGGTTCGGTCCCGACGAGAGCGACCCGGAGCATCGCCCACATTCCCGCCATCTCGCGACGGTCCCGCCGGTCGCCGCGATCGGCTTCCTTCTGGCCTTCCTGCGGTTCGGGCTGTCCTGGGATCTCCTGGTGGCCGCCTTCGTGATCCTGGTGATGGCCGCCATCGCGTTCATCGACCTGGACCACATGATCATCCCCAACGTGATCGTCCTGCCGGCGGCGGTCGTAGGTCTGGCGGCGTCCGTCGCCCTCGACCCCCGGCGTTGGTGGGTGTTCCTGGTCGCGGCGGTCGGTTCGGCGCTGTTCCTGTTCGTCCTGGCCCTCATCTGGCCCGGAGGGATGGGGATGGGAGACGTCAAGCTGGCGCTCTTCATGGGGGGCGTCCTCGGCCCCGTGGTGATCGTGGCCTTCTTCCTGGCCTTCTTCCTGGGGGCGATAGTGGGGCTGGCCTTGATAGCCACCAAGCGCAAGACACGCAAGGATGCCATCCCGTTCGGGCCCTATCTGGCCCTCGGCTCGGTGCTCGCGCTGCTGTACGGCCCGTGGCTACTGCATACGTACATTGGCGCTCTAAAGTAGAACAATTAGCGCTTGAGAAGAAGAACTGGACCTTTGGCTAGGGTACTTTAGGCCAACACTGGACCATTCCTGTCGCATGACTGGACCATGGCAGCGTGTTCGCTGCCGATAATTGGCATAAACTATCTCTGGTGAACAGCAAAGTCCGGGCCGGTCCATTCAGCGGGAACGGTCCTTGAGAAGTGTCTCTTCCATGGGAGGTGATTCGGAATGTTGCCAATGCTTCGCACCTACCTGCACGCTTTCCTCGGTGAGCGCGGCGCCACGGCCGTCGAGTACGGGATCATGGTGGCCCTCATCGCGATCGTCATCATCGGTGCCGTGACTGCTCTGGGCCTGGGTCTGAAAGGTACCTTCAGCAGCGCTGCCAGCCAGATGCCGTAGACCCACGGGGTCTCATTTTCAGGCGAACAGACCGACTCGGGCAGGAACCGGCCCGGGCCGGTCTAATCGTAGTTTCACGAGGGTCCGTCAGTGTACGTATAGCCGAGGGTGAGGCATACTGAGCATATGTCCAGAGGAGTGAGCAGGGTCCGTCCCGCCGGCGGGCGCGAACGTGGCGCCGCCGCGGTCGAGTTCGCGCTCATCCTCCCCGTGCTCCTCATCCTCCTCCTGGGCATAATCGACTTCGGCCTTTATTACTACAACGACCTGCAGTTGACCCACGTCGCCCGCGATGCGGCCCGGTATCTGTCGGTTGGGAACACGTCCAAGGCGAGCGCCGCCATCTCCGGCGCCAACCTGGTGTCGACGGTCATCGATTCCGAGTCCATCGTCCCGGCCACCAGCGGCCAGCCATCCAAGATCGTCCTGCACGGGACGTACACTTTTTTGACGCCGCTCCCCTACTTCGTCGGCATAGGATCGACGGCGGGCATCAAGGCCTCGGTCGAGATGCGGCGTGAATAGACTCTTTCACCGGCTGGCTCGCAGGGCTCGGCTGAGCGAGGAACGCGGCGCCGTAGCAGTCATCGTCGCGCTCTTCCTCCTGGTGCTCCTCATCTGCGGCGCGCTCGTTCTCGATCTGGGCGCGCTCTACGATCACGACCGGGAGTTGCAGGCTGCCGCCGATGCCGGCGCTCTGGCCGGCGCACAGGAACTCATCTACACGGCAGGCAGCATCAGCGCCGCGACGACCTCCGGCCTCCAGTACATCTCGGCCAACAGCTCGCCGAACTCCAGCGTGAAGTACGGGAATCTGACCCGGCTGGACGTGGTCCCGCTGTTCACGAGCAGCGAGAAGTCGTGCACCGTCGACCTCACTGAGAGCCACGTGATGTTCACGCTGGCCCGCGTCATGGGGCAGTACGAGGGCACGGTGAAGGCCCACGCCAAGGCGGAGATCAAGTACCTCACCGGCGTGAACGCGCTCGCGCCCTTCGCCGTGGTCATCATGAACCCCGACAAGTTCCGGTTCGTGTTCTTGCGCGGCAACACCGAGGTCGGCCACGTCGATATCACCGACGGCAACAAGGACGGGACGTTCGGCGGGTCGGGTGAGGTGGTCGCCTCCTTCCCCGGCGCCGGCAGCCTGTCTTCGGGCAGCTACTCCGTGACCATGGAGGCCATCAGCACCGTCAGCGGCGTCGATACGATCGCGCTCACCCTGCCCGGCGTCGGTATCTACTGGGTGTCCGACCCCACGTCTCCCACGCCGGCCAACGCCACCGATGCCCAGATGATCTACCGGGTCGGCATGAGCCATGCGCCGGGCGGCAGCACGGTGACAGTGCAGTTGCAGCTGGCTCCGGACCTGGCGGCCGAACTGGGCAGCCAGGCACTATCTTTCAGCCTGGGTGGCAACGGTGGCACCCTGAGCAAGATCGGCGCGAGCGAGTACCGGGGGACCGTCGCGGCTCCCACAGGGACTTCGAACGAGGGCTATGCGGTCAACGGCCTGCTCGTGCACATCCCCAAGACGACCACCTGGAAGAAGGCCGACATCACCTGCGGCCGGTACCTGAACTTCAACCCGGACGTGCCCATCACCTACGTGATGATGGAGAACTCGTTCTACTCGGGCTACTCCCGCAAGCGCGCCGAGGGCACCTCCCCGCAGCCCCAGGTGATGGTCCACCTGCCCGCCTTCGGCGAGCAGTTCACGTTGAAACTCGGGTCGGCGAGCGGCGCGGGGCTCTACTCGGGCAACCACCATATCGTCGATATATACAAGGCGCCCGTGCAGACCAGGGATGAGATCGGCACCATGGACCCGTCCATCATCTCCACGTGGACGCCCAACCATCCGTTGGTCATCGGCGGGATCCTCGACCCCCAGACCGGTAACGCGGCCGGGACCGTCAACCACGGTCTTCTCGACCGCATCGCAGCCGCGGCCGCCATGGGCGACCCGGAGGCTTGGCGCGACGTCGTGGTGCCTCTGGTCGACTACAAGCCGGATCTGTCCGGCTCGAGCGACCACTACACCATCAGGATGTTCGCGATGTTCCACATAATGAACTCGCCGTCCGACTTCTCCAGCGGGAAGACGGACATCATCGGCGAATTCATCGAGGATGTGACGTCGGGGGACCAGTGGAGCGATACGCCCAGCGGTCCCGTCTACGTTGAGACTGCTGTACTGACCGAATAGGTCGAAGTGCCGGGATAGGCTATCCTCACGCGACCGCCCCGTGCGGCCGATAACGTGTGTGGGTGTGCCTAGCGACAGTAAAGGAAAGGGGAGACTCGTGCGACGCAGGACCATCGCAATAATCGTTGCTGTCGTCTTGGCGCTCGTGGCTGCGGGCCTGGTCGTCTGGTATGTGTCCTCGCTGCGAGGCGAGAAGCAGGTGGCGGAGCCCACGCAGACCGTCCTTGTCGCGACGCAGGACATCCCCGTCCGCACGAGCGGAGAGGCCATAATCGCCAACAAGCTGGTGGAGGAGAAGAAGGTCGTGGCCAGCTCGGTCGCTCCCGGCGCGGTGACCAGCGCCGCCGACCTGCAGGGCGTGGTCCTCACGGTGCCCGTGGCCAAAGGCCAGCAGATCCTCTCCACGCAGTTGGGCGCACCAGAGAAGCAGAGTCTCTCCTACAGGATCAAAGTGGGGATGCGCGCCTTGACCATCTCGGTGGACCGCAAGAACGCTGTCGGCGGGCAGATCAAGGAAGGCGACCGGGTCGATGTGATCGTCACGTTCACGGCCGAGCAGTTCAACGCCGTGCAGATGGCCGACACCGCCACCACCGTCCCCACCGGCATCACCACCCAGCCCACCACCGCTCCTTCCGGCACCCCGATGAACCTGGGGATGGTCCTCTCTTCGGCGGAGATCGACCGCATCAAGCAGTTGACCGGTCTCGATCTGTCGAAGACCGTGTCCAACGTCAGCATCACGCTGATGCAGCAGGTCACCGTGCTGAGCGTTGACAACCTGCTGCCCATCACCACCCAGCAGGGCAGTGGTGGGGTCCTGAGCGGCGGGACGCAGACCAGCACGCAGGAAGTCCCGGACATGCCGGTTATCACTCTGGAGGTCAGCCCGGCCGACGCCGAGAAGCTCGTGTACGCGCAGGAGTTCGGGAAGATCACCTTCACGCTGGTGCCCGCCGAAGACACGGTCAAGGCTGACACCACCGGCCGCGCCCTGCCCAACCTCTTCAGGTGAGCCGAATGAAGTTACTCATCGCCATGGGGAACGAACCCGTGCGCTCCGCGCTCATGCGCGAGTTGCAGGGCCTCGACCATGTCGAAGCCGTGTATGAGTGCGGCGATTCCGACACCGCCATCCGAGAGGCCGAGGAGCTCAACCCCGACGTCGTCCTCATGGCGACGGACCTCCAGCCCGACGACGGCTTCGAGACCGTGCGCAAGATAATAGGCCGGGTGCCGGGTGTCAGCGCCGTCCTGATAGCGGTGAACCCCGCTCCGGCGGACTTCCGGCGCGCCCTCCAGGTGGGGGCCCGGGACCTGCTGGAGATCCCGGTCAACCGCAAGGACCTCATCGGGGCGTTGGAGAGCGCCGCGGAGATCAGCCGGGGCAAGCGCAACGCGCTCCAGGGCATCGCCGCGCAGATCGTGAACCAGAAGACGCCCAAGATCGCCAAACGCATCGTGGTGTTCAGCACCAAGGGCGGCACCGGGAAGACCTTCGTCTCCACCAACCTGGCCGCCGGCCTGGCGGCGCAGGGCAAGCGCGTGGCTCTGGTCGACCTGGACCTCCAGTTCGGCGACGCGGCCATCGCGCTGGGGCTGGTGCCCCAGCGGACCATCTACGACCTGGTCCAGAGCTACGCCGAGTTCGACGTGACGCTGCTCGAAGAGTTCATGGTGCGACATTCCTCGGGGCTGAGCGTCCTGCCCGCCCCGCTCTATCCGGACGAGTCCGAGAAGATCACCGTCGAGGACGTGCAGCGCGTGCTCGAGGTCATCCAGACCGGCTACGACTACGTCGTCATCGACACCCCGCCGTTCTTCGAGGAGCGCATCCTCGTCGCCCTGGACTGGGCCGACAACGTGCTGCTCGTCGCGGGGTTGGACATCCCGAGCGTGAAGCACCTCAAGACGGTCTTCCGGACCATGGGTCTCATGGCCTATCCGGAGGAGAAGCTCTTCATAGTCATGAACCGGGCCGACTCGAAGGTGGGTCTGGACGTGGCCGAGGTGGAGCGGCATCTGGGACGGCGGGTCAAGACCACCATCTCCAGTTCCGTCGAGGTCCCGCGGGCGCTCAACGCCGGCGAGATCCTCATCCTTGCCAAGCCCAACACCAAGGTCTCGCACGAGATGTCGGCCCTGGTGAAGTCCTTCATCAGCGGCGACGGGCCGGCGCCCGCCGTCAAGCTCGGTGAGACCGGGGGAGGCCGCGGCCTTTTCCGCGGACGGTAGGAGAAGGGAGCGCTGATGGGCCTCAACGATCGCATCAACGGCCAGAGCGGCGGAGACGCCAGGCCGCCGGCCGGCGTGCCCACCGTCTCGCCCAGTCTGCCCAAGGACCGCCTCGATGCGGCCTTCGACCGTCAGAGCGAACTCAAAGGCGTCATCCACTCGCAGCTCATCCAGGAACTCGGGCCCCGGCTCTACAACCAGTCGGTCCCCGAGATCGAACTGCGCCGCATCGTCCGGCAGAAGATCGAGGAAGCCCTCATCCACGAGAACACTCCCATGGCGCGTACGGAGCGCCAGGAGATGGTCGACGAGCTCATGGCGGAGGTCCTGGGCTACGGTCCCATCGAGGAGTTCCTGCGCGACCCGAGCATCACCGAGGTCATGGTCAACGGCTACCGCGACATCTACATCGAGCGCGGCGGCAAGCTCTACAAGACCGACAAGCGCTTCCGGGACGACGGCCACTTCAACCGGATCATCCAGAAGATAGTCGGCCAGGTGGGCCGGCGCGTGGACGAATCGTCGCCCTACGTGGACGCCCGTCTGCCCGACGGTTCCCGCGTTAACGTGATCCTGCCGCCGGTGGCGGTCCGCGGCGCCGCTCTGACCATCCGCAAGTTCTCCACCGAGCCGTTCACCGCCGAAGACCTCATCGGGTTCCACACCCTCACCCGGCGGGCCAGCGATTTCCTCGAGGCCTGCGTCCGTGGCCGCTTGAACATCCTGGTGAGCGGCGGTACCGGTACCGGTAAGACGACCACGCTCAACGTGATCTCCAACTACATCCCCAAGGACGAGCGCATCGTCACCATCGAGGATGCGGCCGAACTCAAGCTCTGGCACGAACATCTGGTGAGCCTCGAACACAGGCCCCCGAACATCGAGGGCAAAGGCGAGGTCACCATCCGCGACCTGGTGCGCAACGCCCTGCGCATGCGCCCCGACCGCATCATCGTGGGCGAGATCAGGGGCGGCGAGGCGCTCGACATGCTCCAGGCCATGAACACCGGTCACGACGGTTCGCTGTCCACGGTGCATGCCAACTCCCCGCGCGACGTGCTCTCCAGAGTGGAGACCATGGTGCTGATGGCGGGCATGGACCTGCCGGTGCGGGCCATCCGCGAGCAGGTGTCGCGGGCCATCCACCTCATCGTGCATCAGGGCCGTCTGCCCGACGGATCGCGCCGCATCACCCACATCACCGAGATCCAGGGCATGGAGGGGGATGTGATCACCCTCCAGAACCTCTTCGTCTACGATTTCTCCGCGGGACTGGACAAGGACGGCAACCACATGGGCCGGCTCAAGAGCACGGGTATCCGCCCGGCCTTCCTGGGACTGCTGAAGAACAACGGCGTGACCATCGGCGACGACGTCTTCGCCTTCGAGACCTATGACACAGCGGTCCTCTAGACGCCGGCCGACGGGCGGGACGTACAGGCTGCTCAGGCGCTCCGGCCTCGGCCTGGCGGTCCTGCTCCTCTGCCTCCTGGCGGGCGGCGCCATGGCGAGCGCCGCCGGGGACCTCACGGTCGCCATCAGCTCGCTGGACACGGAGGGCTATCCGCAGGCATCGGTGGTGGTGCAACTGGGTGGCCAGGCCTCCTCCGATCTGCAGTCGCTCAGCAAGGATGCTGTCACCGCCCAGGTCGACGGCGCCGACGTCACCATCGACTCGGTCGAGGCCGCCGGGGCCGGGGTGGCCCTTCCGGTGCAGACCGTGCTGCTCATAGACCAGTCGGGCAGCATGAAGGGTGACGCCATCACGGCCGCGGCCGCGGCCGCCACCAGTTTCATCGACGCCATGCGCGAGGGCGACACCGCTTCGGTGCAGGCCTTCAACGACGGGTTCGCGACGCTGCAGGCCTTCACCTCGGACAAGGATGCGCTCAAGAAGTCGCTCACCGGGCTGGCCCCTGCCAACGAGACGGCGCTCTACGACGCGCTGGCCAAGGCGGTCGCGTCCTTCGGGACCGCGTCCTCAGGCACCGCCCGTTACGTGATCCTGCTGTCAGACGGCGGCGACACCATCAGCACCACGACGCTCGAGGCTCTCCTCGCGACGGCGCGGTCCAACCGCATCCCCATCTTCGCCGTCGGGCTCAAGACGAAGGAGTTCGACTCGGCCCCGCTCACGAGCATCGCGGAGGCGTCCGGCGGCCGCTACCTGGAGACGCCCGACCCGAAGGCCCTCACCTCGCTGTATCAGACGCTCTCCAAAGAACTCCACAACCAGTTCAAGATCAGCCTCACGCTCCCCGCGGCCACTGCTTCATCGGGGGCGATCGGCGACCTGGTCATCAAAGTGTCCGCCGGCGGGCAGACCGCTCAGGCTGAGCGCGGCTTCTTCTTCCCCACCACCACCACGACCACCGCCCAGACCGTGGTCACCACCGGTGAGACGGTAACCACCCTTGCTCCGGCGGGCCAGGTGGCCGAGGAGAGCGCGGTCCACAAGTTCCTCCGCTGGGGTCCCAGCGTGTTCATCCTCGGGGCCCTCGTGTTCATCCTTCTGCTGGCCATGCTATGGGCCCTCTCCGGCGTGATCTTCCCCAGGAGGGACGTGCTCGCCGAGTACGGCGGCCTGATCGACAGGAAGGCAGCGCTGTCGCCCCTCGACCTCGATGAGGACTCCGGCAGGCCCGGGGCGCTCGACCAGATGGGCAAGCGTCTCGTCGCCATCCATGGCTACGGGGACGCGCTGCAGCGCATGATCGACGACGCGGCCATGAAGGTGAAAGCGTCCGAGTTCGCCATCATGCATCTGATCGCCATCGTCGTGCTCGCGGTCATCTGCGTGGCCTTGAGCGCGCCGGTCGTCGTCACGGTCATCGTCGTCATCGTCGTGATGGTGCTGCCGGTCCTCTGGTTGAGCACCAAGGGCACGGCCAGGCGCAACGCCTTCAACGAACAGGTGCCCAACACGCTGACCCTGCTTTCCGGCTCCCTCAAGGCGGGCCAGGGTTTCGAGCAGGCCCTCAACGTCGTGGCCCGCGAGGCCCCGGAACCGACCGCGTCAGAGTTCCAGCGGGTCCTGGCCCAATTGCGCCTCGGCGTGCCTCCGGAGGACGCGCTGCGCAGCGTCGCCGACCACATGCGGTCGGAGGCCTTCGACTGGGCGGTCATGAGCACCATCATCCAGCGCCAGGTGGGCGGCAACCTCGCCGAGATCTACGACTCCACGGCCTTCACGCTGCGCGAACGGGCCAAGCTGCGCCGCACCATCAAGACGCTGACCGCCGAGGGGCGCCTCAGCGCCATCATCCTCATCGCCCTCCCGTTCCTGGTGGGGATCATGATCCTCATCGTCAACAGGGGCTACCTCGGGCCGCTGTTCCAGGAGCGCATGGGCATCGCCATGTTGCTCGTCGCGGCCGTCCTGATGATCGTCGGGGTCATCTGGATGCGGAAGATCATCCAACTGGACAAGAAGTGAGGAGGGCCGGCTGATGCAGTACGTCATCTATGTAGCGGTCTTCATCCTCTTCCTCGGCATCGTCGGGGTCGTCGCCTGGGGTACCCGCAAGACCGGCCCCGGCACCCAGTCGCTGTCCTCGCTGGAGAAGCTGCAAGCCTACGACTCGCAGAGCTTCCGGCGGGCCGAACTGGCGCAGCCCGCGTCGGAGAGGTGGCTGGGCCCGGCCGTCAAGGTTTTCTCGGGCGTAGCCAGGGCGATCACACCCACCAAGCGCATCCGCCGGCTGGAGCGCAAGCTCGAAGCGGCCGGGCGCCCGTGGAACATGACGGTCAACACGCTCCTGGTCCTCAAGCTCGTGTCGCTCCTGGTGGGGATCATCATCCTGGCCGTGCTCGCCGCGCTCCAGGTCATCCCTCTCATCTGGTTCATCGTCCTCGCGGTGTTCGTAGTGGTCTTCACCTACTACATCCCGGACATCGTGCTCGCGCAGGCTACCGGCAGCCGTAAGGAGCAGATCTCCCGCGCGCTCCCCGATCTGCTCGATCTGCTCACGGTGACCGTGGAAGCGGGTCTCGGCTTGGACTCCGCACTCTCCAAGATCTCCGAGCGCCTGCGCGGTCCGCTGCGGGAGGAGATCCTTATCACCCTCCACGAGATCCGCATGGGCAAGTCCCGCCCTGTGGCGCTGCGCGAGTTCGCCGAGCGCTGCAACGTGGACGACCTCACCAACTTCGTCAGCGCGCTCATACAGTCGCAGCAGTTGGGTATCAGTCTGGGCCAGGTGCTGCGGGTGCAGTCCGAGCAGATCCGGACAGTCCAGAAGCAGCGGATAGAGGAAGAGGCTCAGAAGGCGCCGGTCAAGATGCTGGTGCCGCTCATCGTCTGCATCTTCCCGGCGATGTTCGTCGTGGTGCTGGGGCCGGCGATAATCAAGATCTACCACGCACTTCTAGGGTAGCGAAGAGACGCGCTGCCCCTCGTTCGCTCTGCGGCAGAGTACCGCCGCAATGCTCACTCACGGCAGCACGCCTCTTCGGCGCCTGTCACTCATTGGGATGGCCTGGGCACGAACGGCTTCGCTTCGTGCCCGTTCTTCATGGCATGAGGGCGACCTGAGGCGGGGCCGCAGATCTGGTCTTGCGGCAGCGCGGCCTTCGGCTTGCTGCAGGAGGGGCGGAGCCCCCGGGGCCTAGCCTTCCGTGGTGTCGGTCGTGTCCGAGGTGTCCGAACCGTCGGTCGAGTCGGTGGTGTCGCCGGTCGTCTCGTCCGTGCTGTCGGTGCTCTCGTCGACCGTCTCGTCGGTGCTGCCGGTCTCGTCGCTCACGGTGATGTCGCCGGTGATGGCGTTGGTGGGCGTGCCGGTGGTCCCGACGCTCACGTAGGCCTTGCCGTCGGCTATGAGCGCGATGAGGTCCTGGATGCTGCCGCCGTTGAGTGAGCCGGTGAGGTCGGCCTCGTTGATATCACCCTGGGCGAGCACGCCGGAATAGCCGCTGTCCTCGGCCGGTCCGGCGAACAGGGTGAAGACGGCGTCCTCAGAGCCATCGTCGGTGGAGCGGAAGATGCCGGCCGAATCCGGCTTGTCCAGATCCTGCACCTCGAGGGTGTAGGAGAGCCCGAGGTCCGGGTCGTAGGTGAGGGTCAGGGTGCCCGTGGCGGTGCTGTTGTCGCCCTCGCCGGTGAGTTCGGCGGTGAACGTCGTGGCGCCGAGAGTGGTGGACGTGGAATCGTTGGAAGTGCTGGTCGTCGTGGTGCCGTTGTCGCCGCCGTTGCAGGTGGCGACCAAGACGATGATGAGGATGATGATCCCCAGGAGGACGAGCCCAGCGACCAACCGCCGGCGAGCGACCTGTTCTTTTCGGCGCTGGCGGTGGAGTTCGCGGGGTGTCAGTTCCCGACGTCTGTCGTCTCTCATCGATGCTCTCCACGACTCGGATAGTGACTTGCGCTCCAGTGTACCTGTTTTCCCCTATGATTTAGTAAAGGCAGGGTAGAGGCCCACAGAAACCGTTCGGGAGGTCACCGCATGGGCGGCATGAGAGAGCTCACAGTGGAAGAGAAGGCGAAGCCGTATTCCAAGTACTACTTCCGCCCCCACGCCGGAGCCTCTCCGGAACTCGCCCAGATACTCAAAGACCACAAGCCCATGGACCCAGGTCAGGCTCAGCCCATCGAGGAGATGAGCGACCTGCTCAAGCCCGGCTATCTGCCCGGTGAGACCGGCTATTGCACCCTGCCGAACGGCGGCGCGTACGTGGCGGTCCGCCATCCGATGCCCGGCGTGACGGCGGACATGGTCAACTGGTGGTTCGCCTGGCACGGTCTGGAGTCGCTGCGCTACATGCTCTGGTCGCCCCAGGACCACTACGCCGTGGACATGACCGACGAGGATCGGGCCAAGGTGCTCGACCCCGACCGTCCGCTGCTCCTGAAGTTCCAGGGCATCACCCATCACGTCTACGAGGACATCGGCGGTGGCGCCGACGACCTGTGGATCAGCTTCATGACCCCCGAGGACTTCGGCTTCGACATGGACCGGTGGCACACCCCGAACGTGGCGACGCTGGTGGCCGCAAATGTGCTCATCAAAGCGGCGGGTGCGCCTGAAGGGGCCCCCATGATGCCGGTGGCCATGTGCCACTTCGTCCGCGACCTGCCGCAGGGCGGCGGCGTGGAGTTCCGCACCCGGTTCTGGATGGGTTGGCAGATCGTCGACAAGAAGCCCCAGTTCACCCTTGCGCCCGGCCTCAAGGTGCCCGCGGCGGTACCCTCCGGGCTGTTCGAACACTGCATCCTCGAGTACTCCAACCTGCGGGTGTTGCTGCCCGAGATCTACGCCGAGATGAATGGAGAGGTCGCCTAGGCGGGGGCGCCGCCTCTGCCGGGGCCTTCCCCGCTCATGAAGGTGCTCGTACTCAACTCGGGCAGTTCGTCCATCAAGTACGAATTGCGCGATCCGGACACCGGGACGGCGCTGGCAGCCGGGGAGATCGGCCGCATCGGCGAGGCCGGCGGGCTCCCCGACCACGGCAGTGCGTTGGGCTCGGTGCTGCGCGCCTTGCGCGCGGAGGCCGGCGGCCCGCTCGCGGACCTGTCGGAGGTGGACGCCGTCGGGCACCGGGTGGTGCACGGCGGTAGCCACTTCACCGGTCCGGCGTTGCTCACGCCGGACGTCATCCGGAGGATCGAGGAGTGCGCACCGCTTGCCCCGCTGCACAACCCGCCGGCCCTACTCGGCATCCGTGAGGCTCTCAAGGTCCTGCCCGCCATCCCCCAGGTCGCGGTGTTCGACACCGCGTTCCACGCCACCATCCCGGCTGAGGCCCACGTCTACGCGCTGCCCTACGAGTATCACGAGCGGTACGGGGTGAGACGGTACGGCTTCCACGGCATCTCGCTCCAGTCGGTGACCCGCAAGGCGGACGCGACGCTCGGGGGCGGGCTCGCGGAGATGAAGGCGGTGGTGGCTCACCTGGGCAACGGAGCGAGCATCACAGCGCTGGCCGGAGGCCGCTCGGTGGACACCAGCATGGGGCTGACGCCGCTGGAGGGGCTGGTGATGGGGACCCGGCCGGGTGATGTGGATCCCGGCGCCCTTCTCTACATGATGCGCGAGCTCGGGCTGGACGCCGCCCAGATGGACCAGGTGCTGAACAAGGAGAGCGGCCTGTTGGGCCTCTCCGGCGCGAGCAACGACATGCGCGACATCCTGGAAGCGGCGACCGCCGGCGACGAGCGGGCCGGACTGGCCCTGGACGTCTACTGCTACCGGCTCAGGAAGTACATCGGGGCGTACGCCGCGGCTCTCGGCGGGCTCGACCTCCTGGTCTTCACGGCGGGTGTCGGCGAGAACAGCCCCGCGGTGCGTGCCAAGGTGTGCGAAGGGCTTGGATTCCTGGGCATCGAGCTGGACGGCGAAGCCAACACGAGGGCGTGCGGCGCCGACGCGGACATAGCGGCCGTCGGGGCGGATGTGCGGGTGCTCGTGGTGGCCACCGACGAGGAGCGGGTGATCGCCGAGGAGACGGTCGCGGTGGTCGCGCGCAGCCGCTAGGCAGGCCTCTTCGCCTCCCGGCGTGGGCGCCCGGACGGGCACGCCGGCCCCTGCAGTCACTCGCCGGCCCGGTCAAAAAAGTGGCTCATGCTACTATCGCCACAGGGTGGTGGATGTTCGTTCTCTTGAGGAGAGGGAGCTCATGGATTTCAAGGACTTGCTGACCGACCGTTACGCCGCCAAGGCCTTCCAGGACCGGACCATCCCAGAAGAGACCATCCAGGAACTGCTCGAGATGATCAGGCTGGCGCCGTCCGGGCTGAACATCCAGCCCTGGCGCATCAAGGTGGTGGCCGACCGCGCCACCAAGGCCGAGCTCCTCGCCCTGGCGCCCGACGAACCACAGATCGGCGGCTGCTCGCACCTCCTCGTCTTCTGCGCCCACACCGATTGGGAGGCCCAGACCCAGAAGCTCGGGCGCACCATGAAGGAGAAGACCGTCCCCGACAAGATCTGGGGGATCGTGATGGGCATCGCCGCCGAGATGGCCACTGAGCCTGAAGACGAGCTGTATGCCTGGATCGTGGGCAATGTCTACATGGCTGCCACCTACGGATTGCTGGGTGCGGAAGCGCTGGGCCTCGACGCCTGCCCCATGACCCACTTCCCGCCTGCGGAGTTCTCCCGCGTCCTCGGGCTGCCGGACGCAGTCAAGCCGGTGCTCCTGGTCGCCGTCGGCTATGCGGCCGATGAGCCCAAGCCCAAGTGGCGCTACCCGTTGAGCGACATCCTGCTGTAGGCCCGCGCTCAGCCGTGGCTCCGGCCGCGGCACTTCTGACCCTGCCTGGCGGCGCTGCCGGCCGAGCACGCGCGCGTCCATGACGGCCGCCCAGCGCCTCCCGCCTTACGCCTTCTTTATGGTCCGACCCTTAGCCTTATCCACGGACGTACCGATCGCCGATCCCTGCTGTATGGCCTGGAGGTGTCATGGCAAAGAAGAAACGTTTCAGCACCAGACGTAGTCGGGCGAGCCTCGCCGTCGTCTGTATCGTGATCATCGCTGTGGTCGCCTTCTTCGTCTACCGCTCGGTCTCCAGCGATGACACCGCCACGGTCACCTACACCACCGGGACCGTCCAGAAGATGACCCTCACGTCATCCATCTCCGGCACGGGGAACATCGACCTGCCCAACACCGCCTCGGTCAATCCCAGCATCTCGGGGACCGTCCAGGATCTCGCGGTGAAACTGGGCGACACGGTCAAGAAGGGCCAGACCCTCTTCATCCTGCACAACCCGCAGCTGGACATCGCCGTAGCCACGGCCCAGAACGCGTATGACACGGCGGTACTGGCGGTCGACCAGGCCAAGACCAGCCTCATCTCCGCCAAGACCAGCCAGGCCAACACCTACAGGTCGACTGCGGCTGTCGTGTCCGGGCAGCAGGCGACGGCGGCAGTGACCCAGGCCACGCTGGCCGTCTCCGCGGCTGAGACCGCGGTGAAGTCGGCCGAAATCGCCCTTCAGGACGCTGAAGACAACGCGGCCGCCCGCACCGTGACCGCCACCATGGACGGCGTGATCACCACGCTCTCCATCGAGGACGGCGACGAACTGAGCGGAGGCTCCGCCGCCAACTCCGCGCCGGTGGTCATCACCGACCCGAGCCAGTACGAGGCGACGGTCACCATCGCAGAAACCGACATCAGCTCCGTCAAAGTCGGGCAAAGGGCCACCCTCTCCTTCGACGCCCTCACCGACCTCACCCTCACGGGCAAGGTCACCCGGGTGGACACCGTGGGCACCAACTCCTCCGGCGTGGTCTCCTACTCGGCGGTCATAACCCCCGACGTCATGAACGACTCCGTCAAGAGCGGCATGACCACCACCGCCAACATCATCACGGAGACCGCGGCGGACGTACTCGCCGTCCCGAGCACGGCCGTCAAAGGCACCACCGGCAGCCAGTACGTGCAGATCCTGCAGAACGGCGTGCCCGCTGAAGTCACCGTGGAGACCGGGCTGGTCGGCGAGTCCTACACCGAGATAACCAGCGGCCTCACCGAGGGCGAGTCGATCATCGTGTCCAGCACGACCACCAGCAAGAGCGGCACCACCAGCACCACGACCGGCCGCAGCGGCGCCGGCATCATGCAGGGGGCCGGAGGTTTCATCCAGGGTGGCGGCGCCGGCGGCGGCAACTTCGGTCCGCCCCCCGGACAGTGATGAAAGCCTCAGCGGACGAGACGACGAGAGAACGCGACATGCCCACCGTCAACGAAGCGCCGAGCAGCGGCCACATGATCGAGTGCCGCGACCTGACCAAGGTGTACCTATCGGGCGACCAGGAGACCCACGCGCTGTGCGGAGTCAGCCTGACGATCGACCCAGGCGAGTACGTTGCCATCATGGGTCCGTCGGGATCCGGCAAGTCCACTCTGATGCACATCCTCGGAGCGCTCGATAATCCCACCAGCGGCGAGTACTACTTCGAGGGCCAGGAGATATCCGAGTTCTCGGACGACGAACTGGCCGACATGAGGCGCCTGCGGATCGGCTTCGTGTTCCAGCAGTTCAACCTGCTGCCCCGGGCCACCGTGCTCCGCAACGTGGTCCTGCCGCTCGTCTACTCGGGCATCCCCCGGGGGGAGCGTGAGGAGAAGGCGGAGGCCGCGCTGCGCAAGGCCGGCCTCGAAGAGTCGCACTGGACTCACCTGTCGAACCAGCTGTCCGGCGGCCAGATCCAGAGGGTGGCCATCGCCCGGGCGCTCATCAACGACCCGGCGCTCATCCTGGCGGACGAGCCCACCGGGAACCTCGACACCAAGACCGGGGACATCATCCTCGAGACCTTCAACGAGTTGAACGACAAGGGGCACACCATCGTGCTCATCACCCACGAATCGGCAGTGGCCGAGCGGGCCCGCCGCACCATCCGGATCATGGACGGGCTGATCGTCAGCGACCAGCGGAACGGGCATCACCGGGCGGCTGCCGTTGCGGCGCCGGCGCCCGTGGATGCGGCCGCGCCGGCCGAGACGGCTGCCGCGGCGGGAGAGACGGAGGTGGTCTCGTGAAGCTGAGCGACATCCTGGAAGAATCGGTCATCGCGATCGGCGCCAACAAGGTGCGTTCCGGGCTCACGGTGCTCGGGATCGTCATCGGCATCGCCTCGGTCATCGCTCTCACGGCCATCGGCCAGGGCAGCCAGGCGTCCATCACGTCGGCCATCGAGTCGGCCGGCTCGAACCTGCTGACCGTGTCGCCGGGCGCCTCCTCCAGCGGCGGTGTGCGCGGGGCGTACGGCGGGGCCAAGACGCTGCTGCTCACCGACGCGGAGGCCATCTCTGAACTGTCTCTGGTGAAGGCCATCGCCCCGCAGGTGACGGGCCGATACCAGGTCATAGCCACCGCCGGCAACAGCAACGCCAACGTGATCGCCACGACGGCGGCCTACGAGACCGTCCGCAACGTCACCATGAGCGGCGGCACGTTCATCACGGATTCGGACACCAGCAGCTACTCCAAGGTGGCGGTGCTCGGGTCGACCATCGCCACCGACCTCTTCGGCGACCCGGCCGCCGGCGGCACCGACCCCATCGGGCAGACCATCCGCATCAAGAGCACCAAGTTCACCATCGTCGGGGTCACTGCGGCCAAGGGCGGCTTCGGCCCCGACAACGCAGACAACGCCATCTACGTCCCGCTCAGCACCGGCATGCGGTTCCTGGCGGGAGAGACGACCTACCTGTCGACGCTGAGCATCACCGCGGTCGACCAGAAGAGCATGGACCAGCTGCAGACCGACATCACCGACCTGCTGCTGACCCGCCACAAGATAAGCGACTCGACCTCCGCGGACTTCCGGGTGATGAACCAGGCCGACCTGGCCTCCACCATGACCTCCACCAGCCGGACGCTCACCCTGCTGCTCGCGGCCATCGCCGGGATATCCCTGTTGGTGGGCGGCATCGGGATCATGAACATGATGCTGACCACCGTCACCGAGCGTACCCGGGAGATCGGGCTTCGCAAGGCCATCGGCGCCAAGCGGCGCGACATCAGCATCCAATTCCTGGTGGAAGCGGTCATCATGACCTTCCTGAGCGGCATCATCGGCGTGGTCGTCGGGTGGCTCGCCTCCATGGGCATCAACCACTTCGGCGGGCTCAACTCGGTCATCACCGTCCAGTGGGTGGTCATCGCCTTCGGGCTGTCGGCCCTCATAGGCATCGTGTTCGGGTTCTATCCGGCGCGCAGAGCGTCCGGTCTCAATCCCATCCAGGCTTTGAGATACGAGTAAAACGGGGTTTTCGAGGAGGATTCGGGTGAAGAAGTGGATGATCCCAGTGGTCGTCGTCGTGGTCGTCGCCGTGGGCGTCGGCTGCTTCTTCGGCGGCCGCGCATCGGTGGGGAGCAAGACGCCGACCGTCCAGGAAGCGATGCAAGTCCTGCAGACGCAGTTCCAGAACGGCAACGGTGCCAACGGCGCTAACGGCACCGGGTTCCCCGGCGCCAACGGCGCGGCCCGCCGCGGCGGCGCCGTCTCCGGCAGCATCATTGCCGCGGACGCGAGTTCCATCACGGTGAAGACCTCGGACGGAAGCACCAAGATCGTCCTGCTGTCCAGCAACACCACGGTGAACAAGGTGTCTGACGGCACCCTCGCCGACCTCACCAACGGCCAGAACGTCATCGTCACGGGCACCACCAACGGCGACGGGACCGTCACGGCCACCCGGGTTCAGGTCGGTGCGACCCTCAGCACCACTGGTGCCGGCGGCCCGCCGCCCGTCGACGGCGGTGCCCCGCCGGCTGGAGGGCCGGGCGACTCCGGTTCCACCGCCACCACGGCAGCCAAGTAGGAACGGGGCCGCCCGAGGGCCCGACACAGCAAGACATCCCCTTTGCCCGGCGGGTACCCGCTCCGCCGGGCCATGCCGCCCGACCTCGACCCCGAGAGGCCGGGCGGCAGCCTTTTTCGGGGCACGAACGCTCCGCACGAGCCTATTGCGTCTTGGACCGGGGAGGAATATAGTGGGCGCAGCTTAACCGACTGGTTGGTTTATCCGCGGGGGGGAGCCCATGAAAGTCGTGATCATAGGCGCAGGCGAGCAGGGCTACGTCCTCACCTGGAATCTCGCCCAACACCCGGCAGTCAGCGAGATCGTCATCGGCGACTGGGACCTCGCCCGCGCCGAAGAGGTCAAGGCAGCATGGGGAGCCGGGAAGACCACAGCGGTCAAGGTCGACGCCCGGGACGTGGACCTCGTCGCCGGGTTGGCCCAAGGTGCCGATCTGCTCATCAACGCCGTCATCCCCGAGTGGGACGACCCGCTCATGAAGGCCGCTCTCAAGGCCAAGACCCACTACCTGGACATGGCGACGCGCGTCGAGAACGGCACCATCGACGACGGCTATCTCCTGCAGATCGCCCTCGACGACGATTTCAAGGCCATCGGCCGGACCGCCCTCATCCACACCGGGATGACCCCCGGCGTCACGAACACGCTGGCAGCCATCGGGTACGAGGAGATGGACCGTTGTGAAGCGGTCCGCATCCGGGCCGGCGGATACTTCAAGTCCGAGGTGCCCGTCCAGGTGTGGTCGCAGGAGACCTACTACATCGATTCGCAGACGCCGACCCTGTATTTCCAGGACGGCGAGTTCCACAGGGCCGCACCGTTCGATGGTTGGGAGTACGTCGAGTTCCCGCCGCCGGTGGGCAAGTTGGCCGCGGTGCTGCACGAACATGAAGAGTGCTCCACATTGCCCCGTTTCCTGCCTAAACTGGGAGAGAAGGGGCTGAAGCACATGGACTTCAAGCTGGCGGGCGGCGAGGAAGGCATGAAGAAGGCCAAGATCCTTGTGGAGACCGGGCTGGCCAGCCCGCTGGCCCGGGACATACGCGGTCAGAAGGTCCGCCCCATCGACGTGCTGGTGGACTGTCTCCCGGCGTCGGCCCCCAAAGAGGAGATCGCCAAGTTGGCGGCAGAGGGTCGTATCGTCGACGAGGGCGCCTACATGATCGACCTCTACGCGAACGAGAACGAGCCCGCCACCGAGACCTTCTGGGTCTTCCCGCCCAACATCCAGCAGGTGACGAAACTCATCCCCGGCGCCAACCGGATCTCGTACGGCACATCCACCCCGGCCGCCATCTACGCGGGCTATCTGCTCGACGGCACCGTGGACCAGCGTGGAGTGCTCCCGCCCGAGGCGCTCACCAGGGCGGTGAGGCTGAAATACGTGGAGGATCTGAAGCGCGCCGGTCTGCGGATAGCGCGGCGCAGTACCCGGTGGCTGTGACCACAGACTGAAAGAAGCCACCGTCATACGACCACACGACAGCGTAGCTAGGGGGGCCTATGGTGCGAGCGAGTGGTGACGTGCAGATACCTGAGGTACTGCGCGACAAGAGCAATCTCATCGCCGGGCGGTGGGTGAACGCCGTCTCCGGAGAGACGTTCGCCGTCAAGAGCCCGGTGACCGGCGCCGTGCTGGCCGAGGTGCCGAAGTGCGGCCCGGCCGATGTGGACGCCGCCGTCGCCGCGGCGAAGGCGGCCTGGCCTGTTTGGAAGGCCACGCCCGTGTTCAAGCGGGCGGAGGTGGTCCTGCGGATGGCTGAGTTGCTGCGCGAGAGCGCCGAGACCATCGCCCAGGTGCTGTGCGTGGAGCAGGGCAAGCCGTACGAGGGGGAGGGCCTTCCGGAAGTCTTGGAGACCGCCCTCAACTTCCAACTGGCCGCCGAAGACGTGGTGCGCATGGAGACGCCCATCATCCCTATGCGCGACCCCGCCAAACGGGTGCTGACGTTCCGGGAGCCGTACGGTGTCATGGCGGTCATAACGCCGTGGAACTTCCCGACCGTCATCCCTTCGGAGTATCTGGGCCCGGGGCTGGCCGCCGGCAATACCATCGTGATGAAACCGGCGTCCACGACGCCGCTGTCGATGATCCTCGCCGGGCGCTGTATCCAGCAGGCCCTGGACGAGGCCGGACTGCCGGCAGGGGTGTTCAACTTGATCACCGGGCCGGGCGCAGCCGTGGGCGACTACCTGGTGGCGCACCCCGACGTGGCGCTCATAGGTTTCACCGGGGAGACGGTGACCGGCGAGGCCATCTGTTCGCGGGCCGGCATCAAGATGACCTTGATGGAGTTGGGCGGCAACGGGCCGGTGATCGTCTGTGGCGACGCCAACCTGGCGGAGGCTGCCAAGGCGGCTGCGTTCGGGTGCTTCTACAATGCAGGGCAGGTCTGCTGCGCCACCGAGCGCATCCTGGTGGACGCCACCGTGCACGACGAGTTCGTCAGGTTGCTTGTGGAGGAGGCCAAGGGCTACGTGACCGGCGACCCGTTCGCGGACGGCGCCACGATGGGCCCGCTCAACAATGAGCCGACCGCTCTGAAGACCGAACTGCATCTGGACGACGCCCGGGCGAAAGGCGCGAAGATCCTGCTCGGCGGGGCGCGGGAGACGGGCAAGCCCACGGGGCTGTACTTCCCGGCCACCGTCATAGACGGCGTCACCAAGGACATGCTCCTCAACATGGAGGAGACCTTCGGTCCGGTGGCCCCCGTCATCACGTTCGCCACGGACGAGGAAGCGGTCGAGATAGCCAACATGACCGGCTACGGCCTGCAGATGGCGGTCTTCACCTCGTCGATAAAGCGCTGCTTCTGGTACGCGGACAAACTGCGCACCGGGAACGTGGTCTTCAACGACAGCACCGACTACTGGGAAGCCCACGAGCCCTTCGGGGGAGGCGGGGGCACGAGGAGTGGGCACGGGCGGCTAGGGGGCCGCTACACACTGGACGATGTCACCCACCTCAAGACGGTGGCCATCGACATCGAGAAGACACTCTAGGGCAGGGGGTAGAGGAATGCGCACACGGAAACCGATACTGATCGTCTCTCTGGTGGTCGTCCTGGTCCTGGCGCTCGCGGCGTTCGCTGCGGCGTGCGGCGGCGGGGAAGAGACCACGACCACAGCGGCGCCGCCCGGCAGCACGACCACGGCGCCGGCAGGCAGCTCGACTACGGCACCCGCCGGCACCGACACGACGGCTGCAGCCGCACCCAGCGGCGAGCCGATCAAGATCGGGGCACCGCTTCCGCTGACCGGCGCCTACGCGGCCGACGGCGAGCACATGCAGTACGGCCTCAAGATGGCCGTCGCCGACCTCAACGCCGCCGGTGGCCTTCTCGGCCGTCCGGTGGAACTGAAGGTCTTCGACATCGAGGAACTGCTGCCCGAGACCGTGGCGGCCTCCGCGGCCAGCCTCCTCGACAAGGAGAAGGTCGACGTTGTGGTGGAAGGCTACGGCGGCTACGGCCCCGACTTCGAAGCCTACGGCGCCAACAGCGACGTCCCGTTCATTCACGGTAGCGGCTCGGTCCGCGCCGCCGACATGGTCAAGACCGACCCCGCCAAATACGGCAACATGTTCCAGGTGTTCCCGGTCGAAGCCGAATACGGCAAACGGGCCTGGCAGGGCATGGTCCAGTTCGAGGACAAGTACACCTATCCCAACAAGAAGATCGCCATCCTCCACGGCGACCTGGAATGGGACCTCAACTACACGGCCGCCGTCGCCGCTGAAGCGCAGGCAGCCGGCTGGACCGTCGTCCTGAACGAGACCTTCCCCTACGGCACCACCGACTGGGGCTCGATCCTCACCAAGATCCGCGCCGAACAGCCCGCGGCCATCGTGTGCTCGGTGCTCTCCGTGGCGGACATCTCCTCGTTCGTGAAGCAGTTCATGGAGAACCCGACCCCGTCCCTCCTCGACATCTCCTACATGGTGGTGTTCAAGGAGACCCAGGACGCGGTCGGCAACGCCCTCACCGGTGTCATGGGCTACGTCACGAGCTACGTGACGCCCAGCGCGGAGCACGACGCCTGGAAGGCGCGCTTCAAGCAGATGTTCAACATGGACGTCCCGCTCACCACTCCGCCGTCCACCTACGACTCGGTGATGATCTGGGCGGAAGCGGTCAAGGCCGTCGGCGACCCGACCAAGTACAAGGAGATCGAGGACTACATCCGCACGCACCCGTACAAGGGCCTGCTGGGGACGTACGACTTCAACAACCCGGAGCAGACCATCAAGCCGGGACCGGAGTTCCAGATCGCCTACTCCCAGTACCTGGGCGACGGCAAGCTGGCCTTCTTCGGGACCGACCCGTTCATCTTCCCGCCGTACATCACGCCGGCGTGGGCGACCAAGTAGGCTGAAGGCCGGCGGAGATCCGAAAGTAGTGTCACCAAGTCACACGAAGACCGGGGCCGGCCGCAGGCCGGCCCCGGTCACACCCAAGCCCGCGCCGGCGACCGGCGCGCACGGGGACGCCGTGGCATGTGATGGACCGGGACCCAGGATGCGAGACCAAGACGGACTGAGAGACGCTGCATGGCCCTGTTGACGCTCGAACATGTTACCCAGCGATTCGGCGCGCTCGCCGCGGTCAACGACCTCTCCTTCGAACTGGAGGAGGGCGAGGTGTTCGGCATCGCGGGACCGAACGGTGCCGGCAAGACCACGGTCTTCAACCTCATCTCCGGCTTTCTGCATGGTTCCGGCCGCATCCTGCTCGACGGCAAGCGCATCGACGGGCTGCCGCCTCACCGGGTCACGCATCTCGGCATCGCGCGCACGTTCCAGATCCCGCAGCCGTTCCAGTCCATGACGGTGGTGCAGAACCTGCGCATCGGCGAGTACTACGGCTCCCAGGGCCGCACCGCGGACGGAGCCCGCCGGGCGCCCTGGAAGGACCTGTCGGGACTCATCGAGTTCGTGGGTCTGCAGGGCAAAGAGGACCGCCCGGTATCGTCGCTCAAACTCTACGACAAGAAACTGACGGTGCTCGCCTCGGCGCTGGCGACCCGGCCCCGCCTGGTGATGCTCGACGAAGCCCTCGGCGGCCTCAGCGCCGTGGAGGCGGAGCTCAGCCTGGCGCTGCTCCAGCGTCTCAACAAGGAATGGGGTCTGACGGTCATCATGATCGAGCATCTGATGAGCGCCCTCACCCGCTCCTGCGACCGGCTCCTGATCCTGAACAACGGCGAAGCCCTCCGTCTGGGGGAACCACGCGCCGTCGTCGAGGACCCGGCGGTCATCGAGTGCCTGGTGGGAGGCAAACGTGCTTGAGGTCGAGAACATCAACGCCTTCTACGGCGAGTACCAGGCGATCCACGACATCTCCCTGAAAGTCGCCGAGGGCCAGCTCGTCTCCATCTTCGGGCCCAACGGGCACGGCAAGAGCACCCTCCTCAAGACCATCTGCGGTCTGATGAAGCCGGCGAGCGGCGTCATCCGCTTCGACGGGCACGAGATCCAGGGGCTGCCTTCGCACAAGCTGGTGGAGATGGGCATAGTGCTGATCTCCGAGGAGCGCCATCTGTTCCCGGAGATGACGGTCATGGAGAACCTGCGGCTGGGCGCGTACGCCAAGCCGGCCCGCAAGAAGGAATCCGAGAACCTCGAGTTCGTCTTCACCATGTTCCCCAAGCTCAAGACCCTGGCGAAGAAGCGGGCGCTCAGCCTGAGCGGCGGCGAGGCGCGCATGCTGGCCATCGGCCGGGGGCTGATGTCCAACGCCAAATTCCTGGCCGTGGACGAGCCGTCGTTCGGCCTGGCACCCATCCTGCGGGTGCAGGTCTTCGAGCAGATCGTCGCCCTCCGTGACCGGGGCCTCAGCATCCTGCTGGTGGAACAGACCACGGGGGACATCGCCGAGATGTCCGACTACATCTACCTGCTCGAAGACGGGCGCATCGCCTTCTCGGGCAGCACCGACCAGGCGCTCCATGACGACGCCGTCCGCAAAGTCTTCCTCGGGATCACGTAGGCAGGAGAGGCCGTGCGCGAGTTCATAGAAGTCCTCATCACCGGCATCACCATCGGGATCGTCTACTTCCTGGTGGCCGTCGGGTTCACCCTCTGCTACGGCGTGGGGCGGGTGCTCAACTACAGCTACGGGTCCTTCTTCACCTGGGGCGCTTACCTGGCCTGGGTGCTGGCGGTGGGCTACAGCAAGCTCAACTACGTCCTGGTGTTCGTCATCGTGCTGCCCATCATGTTCTTCCTGGGTGTGGCGGTGGACCAGGTGCTCATCCGCCCGCTCCGCAAGCGGCCCGAGTTCGACTTCAGCGTGATCCTGGTGACCCTGGGGCTGGCTGTGTTCCTCGACAACCTGGTGCTCGTCATCTTCGGGGCGCGCACAAAGTCTTTGCCCGAGTTCCTCACCGGCAGCGTGAAGCTCGGTGGGTTCACCATCAGCTGGCAGCTGATAGCCATGTTCATATTCGCCCTCGTGGTGGCCGTGGTGCTCTTCGTCTTCATGGCCAGGACCCGTACCGGGATGAGCATGCGGGCGGTGGCCCAGGACCCGACCGGGGCCAGGATCGTCGGCATCCCGCTGTTCCGGGTGTTCGCCGTCACCTTCGGCATCTCCACGCTGCTCTGCGGGGCGGGCGGCATCCTGCTGGCGCCGCGGTTCTTCATGACGCCCACCGGCGGGTGGACCTTCCTGGTGAAGGCCCTGATCATCGTCATCGCCGGCGGTCTCGGCAGCCTGCGGGGCACGCTGTACGCGTCGTTCATGCTGGGCATCATCGAGGCCATCGTCGGCTGGAAGCTGGGATTGCTCTGGGTGATGCCCTTCTGGTTCCTGGTGCTGTTCCTGGTGCTGCTCGTCAAGCCGGCCGGACTGTTCGGCGCGACTGCGCGGAAGGGGTGAGGCTGTGAAGCGCGACCGCACCCCAGTAGCGGCTCTCCCGGGCGACCGGCCGAAAGCCCTCAGGTTCAACCGCCAGAACGGCATCACTCTCGGGCTGGTCGTGATCCTGGCCTTGCTGCCCCTGGCGCTCGGCGACAGCACCTACACCATGCGGCTCCTCATCGTCTCCATGATCTGGGGCGGCGTGGCGGTCGCGTGGGACCTCCTGCTTGGATATGCCGGCATCTTCAACCTCGGCCAGATAGGCTTCTTCGCCCTGGGCGCCTATGCGTCCGCCATGCTCTCCCAGAACGCCGGGCTGAACCCGTGGTGGGGCCTGCTCGCCGGCGCCGCGGTGGGGGCCGTGCTGGCGGTACTCCTCGGGCTGCCCAGCCTGCGGATGGCGGGCATCTACATCGCCCTGCTGACGCTGGCTTTCTACGAGGTCCTCGGCCCGCTCCTCACGGTGGGCCAGGCGGTGGGGACCGGGGGGAAGCGGGGTATCTCGCCCATAGAGCCCTACAGCATCGGCGGCCACACCCTGAGCAGCGGCAACCAGGTCCCGTGGTTCTATCTGGCGCTCGGGTTGTTCGTCCTGTGCCTGGTGGTCTGCTACTTCGCCATCAACTCGCGGTTCGGCGCGAGCTTCATAGCTCTGCACGACTCGGAGCAGTTCGCGCAGAGCCTGGGGATCTCTCGGTACAAGGTCTCATTGCTCATAGTCGCGATCTCAGGTACTCTGACCGGCCTGATGGGAGCTTTCTACGCGCATTACACAGGGGTGGTATCGCCCAGGATCCTGGGCCTTGAGGTGTTCATCTATCTCGTGGTCATGGTGCTTCTGGGAGGCGTGGGCAAGTTCCCCGGCCCCGCCATCGGCGCTTTCGTGGTCATCTTCGTGAGCGACTGGCTGCGCGCGTTCGAGAACTTCCGGCTGCTCATCTTCGGTGCCCTGGTCGTCGCCCTGGTGATGCTGGCGCCACGGGGGCTCATGGGCGCCCTCGATTCGGTCCAGGGCTTCGTCCATCACCGGCGCGGGCGGCATGCGGCCGCCGAGGCGCCCGCGGCCGAGACGGACGGGCCGAAGCCCTGACGATGAGCGCCCAGAGCCCCGAGCCTCTAGGGTTCCCCGTCGAGGACCCCGCGCTCTCTCTACCGGAGACGGCGCAGAAGCTGGTGGAAGCCGGCCGCCGGCTGCTCCTGGCCGGGGGGTTCGACGCTCTCACTCTCGATGCGATCGCCGCGGAATCGGGCAAGAACAAGGCGTCCATCAAGTACTACTTCGGCAACAAGGACGGGCTGATACTGGCCATCGTCGATTCGCTCGACTACCAGGACTGTCTGACCCTGGCCGACAACTTGCGCGGCACCGCGGGCGAGGAACGGTTGCAGCGCTACGTGGCCGGCCAGACCAGGCTGGCCGCGGATGCCGACGGTTTCCTGGTGTTCTTCGACCTGCTCCCCTACGTCATCCGCGACGAGCGGCTGCGCGGGAGGGTCGCGGCGCTCTACGAGTGGTACTACAAGATGAACGTGGAGTGGCTGGGCCTGGCCGACAGGGTGACTCCGCAGAACCGCGACCGCTACCTGGGCTTCGTCTCCCTGATGGTGGCCGCCGTCGACGGCTTGGCGCTGCAAGCGGCTCTGCGGCCCAAGGGCTTCGATCTGGAGAAGTCCTTCGCCGCCCTCGAGTACTTCCTCAAGAACGGTCTAGACGGCTTCCTCGCTTCCCTCGACGATCCCTCCGTCTGATACGGCACCGGGACCGTCCCGGTGTGGTAAAAGGAGGGAGTACGCTTTGCAGAGCCCGCTACGAGGGGGTACGGACGTGAGAACGAGGCCCGGCACGATCCAAGACGCAGCCAGCGCGCTGGCCCCGCTCGCGCTCGCCATCGCCGTGGTGCTGGTCGCCATGTTCGCCCTCGGGTGTGGCGGCGGTGCGGCGCCCAGTTCCACCACCGCCACGACGGCCGGCGTGACCACCACCGAGGAGCCGACGACCACCACCGAGGCCGACGTCCCCACGACGGAGCAGGTGGACGCGAACACCATCCGCATCGGCGCACCGCTCCCGCTGAGTGGCGTCTACGCCGGTGACGGCCAGGATATGCAGACCGGCCTGCAGATGGCCGTGGACGAGATCAACGACGCCGGCGGTCTCCTTGGCCGGCCGGTGGAGTTGCGGGTGTACGACATCGAGGACCTGTCCTCCGACAGCCTCGACGCCGCCAAGGCCTACCTCCTCGACCAGATGAAGTGCGACGTCATAATCGAAGGCTACGGGGGCTACGGCCCCGACTACGAAGCCTTCGGGGCCGGCAGTGACGTGCCCTTCCTGCACGCGAGCGGCTCCAGCGCTGCCGCCGCCCTGGTCAAGAGCGACCCCGGCAAGTACGGCAACATGTTCCAGGTCTCCCCGGTGGAGGCGGACTACGGGACGCGGGCGTTCCAGGCCGCGGTCCAGTTCGAAGACACGTACGTCTACCCCAACAAGAAGGTCGCCATCTTCTACGGCGACCAGGACTGGGACCAGAAGTACGCGGCTGCGGCCGCCGCGGCCGCCGAGAAGGCCGGCTGGCAGGTCGTCCTCAACGAGCAGGTGAGCTACGACACCACCGACTGGAGCCCCCTCCTGGCCAAGATCCAGACGGAGCAGCCGGCGGCGATACTCACCTCGTTCCTGTCCGTCGACGGGATGGCCTCTTTCGTCGAGAAGTTCATGGAGAAGCCGACCCCGTCGCTGCTCGACATCTCCTATCTGGTGACGCTCCCGGAGATGCAGGACGCGCTGGGCGACAAGCTGAAGGGGCTGACAGGATACGTGAGCGCCTACGTCCCGCCGAGCACCGAGGGCGACGCCTGGAAGCAGCGCTACAAGGACGCCTATGGGGAGGACGTGCCGCTCACCAGCCCGCCGTCCGCCTACGATTCGGTGATGTTGTGGGCGGCCGCCGCCAAGGCCGTGGGTGACTCCACCAAGTACGCCGACATCGCCGAGTACATCAAGAACAACCCATACAAGGGCCTGCTCGGCACCTACGACTTCAACAACCCGGAACAGATGGTCAAGGCCGGTCCGGCCTTCCCCATCGCGTACGCCCAGTACAAGGGCGACGGCAAGCTGGCCTTCTCCGGCGTGGATGCGTTCGCGCTGCCCGGCTATATCCAGCCGGCCTGGCTGAAGATCGGCGAGACCACCACCACCGCGGGGCAGTAGAGAGGCTCGGCGGCGGGCCGCGTGGCCGCGCTGTTTGGGCAGCCGGCGGCGAGTCGCGTGGCCGCGCTCTAGGCCTGGTACGTCAGCCGCCCCTCCACCTTGCTCACCGCGTTCTGGTGGAGGGCAAGCCACTCCCGAATGACCGTCTGTGCGGAGGTGGCGGACACGTGGCTGGGGCCCGCGGACGTGAGCTCCTCAGGGTCGAGGTCCAGGTAGGGCTTGGCGTTCTTTGCGTGATAGCCCTGGAGGATGAGCCCGTACGCCGCCCCGTCATCCACAGGCTTGCCGTTGACTTCCAGCGACACCAGCCGTTTCTCCGAGTCGGAGTAGGTGGCGCGCACCGCACGGTTCACCTGGTAGCACTCACCCTCGCCGTCGCGGTTCTCCGGCCGCATCCAGCGGGCGAAGGCCTTCTTGAGCGCCGCCCCGCTCACGTTGAAGCGGGTGAGCGAGTCGTCGTAGGGGAAGCAGCCCAACAGGTCCATGAGGCTGACTGCCGGTCCCAGCTCCTTGACCCGCACGGATCCCGCGCCGAGGAACACCACGTCCGCGCCGGTGGTGTCGGCGATGGCGTCGGCGATGAGGTTGCCGAGCGAGGTCTCGACCTCCCGGCGCGGATGCGTGAGTTGTTCCGCGAACTTTGTGACGATCACGCTGTACTTGCGGTCCACCACGTCCTTGAACGACTCGATGAACTCGGCCATGCGCAGGTCGGGCTCGGCGATGTGCTCGTCGATGGGGATGAGCTGCCACTTCCACTCGACGATGGCGTTGGTGTCGTCGTCCACCACGATGTCGAAGCGGCCGATCTGGTTGGTGCCGGTACCCGCCTGCACGATGAGTACGTTGTTGACCTCTGCCGGTTGGGACAGGACCGTATGGCTGTGCCCGCCGATGATGAGGTCCACACCCCACTCAGGGCGCAGCATGGTGGCGAGCTGCTTGTCCGATTCGAACCCTATGTGGGTGAGGAGGATGGTGAGGTCGATGTCATCGTTCTTGAAGGCGTCGCAGATCTTGCCGACCTCGGTGCTTGCCTCTTCCAGGGTGACGAAGGTGCCGATGAGCTCGTCGAGATTTATGGAATCCATCACCTTCTCGGTGAGGATGCCGGTGAACATGATGTCGAAACCGGCCTTGTTGATGATGTGGTACGGTCGCATCATCCGCTTCTCGAACGGCTTGATGTAGAGGTTCGCGTTGACAATGGGGAAGTTGGCGATCTTCTCGAGGAACAGCAGATGAGGCAGGCCGTAGTCGACCTCATGGTTGCCCAGCGCCACCACGTCGGGGGCCAGGTAGTTCATGATCTGCATGGTCGAGGTGCCTTTGAAGTCCGAGTCGATGATCGACCCCTGCACCATGTCACCGGAGATCACGAAGAGGACGTTCTCCTCCTCCGCGCGCACCTTGTTGATGTGGCCGGAGAGGAGCGGCAGCCCGCCGATGAGCTCACCTCCGCCCGCCGCCTGTTCGGCGAAGAAGTCGCCGTGCATGTCGTTGGAGTGGAGGATGGTGAACTTGCGAGTCTCGCCCATGGTCTCTCCCGTCATATGTCGGAGTCACGCCAAGCCGGGAACGGCCGCGCCGCAGCTGCCGCGGCGGCGCCCACCCGCGCCGCGCCCCGCGCGCCTCGCGACCTCCTCCTGGAAATCGTACCAGTGACGCCTCGCCGCTGGAATGCGCGGGGGCCTGTCTGATGCCGGGCTTCCGCGATACGCTGCGCGCTCTCTGGGGGGCTGTCAGCGCTCCGCCCGGGGCGCCGGCGGCCGCCGGCGCGGCTCTCGGCCGCGGGCCCCGCGTAGCGGGCCCGCCCCGTTCCGGCAACGGCGCTTCGTCCTTCCACCTGTTCTGGCAGCTTCCCCGCACTCAGGAGGCGGGCTCCTTGGTCGAAGTGTCGGCCACGCTCGAGATCGTCGAGCCGCCGAGGGTCCGTTCGCTGTACTTCTGGGCGTTGCAGGTCGACTTCGCGGATGAGGACGGCCGGTCGTGGGGCGGCGGACACACCGGTCTGCAGTGGAACAGCCGCTTCCCGGGCGGTACCGCGGCCAACTGGGGCGGCTATGCCTCTCAGGCCCTGGGCGGCGCCGTCCTGCCCGGGACGACACCGGACCTCTTCACCTTCCCCGGCGACCCCAACACCATGGCCTTCCCTTGGCGGCCGGGACGGCCCTACCGGTTCCGGGTCCACCGCTCGCCCGACGCCCCCGGAGGCTGGCGGGTGGAGGTGGCCGACCTCGCGACGGGTGAGACCACCGTGCTCCGCGACCTGATGCGTCCGGGCGCGGCCCCCGGGCGCCGCGGCCCTTCCGCCGGCTATCTCGCGCGTCCCATGGTGTGGTCGGAGGTCTTCGCCGACTGCGACGCCCCCTCGGTGGCCGTCAGGTGGACCGACCTGGCGGGTGTCGGCGAGAGCGGTGCCGCCGTGGTTCCCGAGGCCGTGACGATCAACTATCAGAGTCACGAGGCCGGCGGTTGCGCGAACACCACCGTGCGTGTCGACGAGAAGGGGTTGCTGCAGGTGACGAACGCCCCGCGCGAGGTCGAGCAGGGCGGCCGGCTGGGACTGCGGCGCAGCTAGGCGCTGGGCCGCGGGCGCCGAGTCCTCCGTCTGAGGACCTCGACGTTCCCTCCTGGTGGCCGCCGCTCCGCTAGATAGTCGAGGAGAAGGTCGGGCCGCATCGGCTCCCCGCTGTAGAAGCCTTGGGCCCGGTCGCAACCCAGCTCCTTCAGGAGCCCCCAGTCCCGCTCGGATTCGACGCCTTCGGCGATCACCACGAGTTGCAGCGCGTGGGCGAGGTCGGTGATCGCGCGGGCCAGCGCCAGCTCGGCGGACTCGTCCTTGAGGCGCGAGATCAGTGCGCAGTCGAGCTTGATCTCCTGGCCGGGGAAGGTCATGAGGTGGTGGAGGGACGAAGGCCCGGTGCCGAAGTCGTCCAGGCAGACCCGCATGCCCAGGGTGCACAGCTCCTTGATGGCGTTCTTGGCCCGGACCGCATCGCGGTTGAGCGCCGCCTCGGTTATCTCGAACATCAGACTGCCGGGCGAGAGGTGCCACTCGGTCATGCGGTTGAGGATGGTGCCCACGAAGTCGGTGTCGGTGAGTTGCCGGGGCGAGATGTTCAGGCTCACGGGCAGGCCGAACGCCGGGCAGGTGCGGGAGCGCCACTGGCTGAGCTGCCGGCAGAGCTGGTCGATGATCATGTCCCCGAGGGGCACTATCAAGCCACTGGTCTCGGCGATGCCGATGAACGAGTTGGGCGGTATTACCCCCCGGTTGGGGTGTTGCCAGCGGACGAGCGCTTCGAGAGAGACTATCTCCTGGGTGGCGAGGTCTATCACCGGCTGGTACTCCAGCTGGAAGTCTTCCTTCTCGACCGCTTCCCTCAGTTCCGCCTCCGCCTGGATGGACTCGAGCATGGCCCTGTGCATGCGCTCGTCGAAGATGCGGTAGCAACCCCCACCGGCGGCTTTCGCTTGGTACATGGCCGTGTCGGCGGCATGGAGCAGGTCCTCTGCGTCCCGGTACGAGGTGTCCCAGATGACAACGCCCACGCTCACACTCACCAACATCTGCTGCTGGCGCACGTACATGGGCGCCCGCATCTCGTCCTGGATGCGCTCCGACACCACGACCACGTCGCGTACGTCGCTGATCTCGCTGAGTAGCACCAGGAATTCGTCGCCGCCCAGGCGAGCGACGGTATCGGCTTCGCGCACGCACCGCTTCAAGCGCAGGGACACCGTCTCCAGGACGGCGTCACCTGCCGGATGGCCGATGGTGTCGTTGATGAACTTGAACCGGTCGACGTCGATGACCATGACCGCGAACAGCTTGTTGGCGTACCGTCGGGAGACGTGGACGGCGTCCCCCAGTTTGGCCATGAAAAGCGTCCGGTTCGGCAGGCCGGTCAGGCCGTCGGTGAGGGCCTGGAGCCGCAGACTGTCCTCCAGGGCCGACCGTTCGGTGACGTCGTGCATGACGAGCACCCGGCCGCTCACGTCCGGACTGCCGGCCAGATGGGAGCATCCGATCTCGAAGTCCCGGCGTCTCCCGTCCAAGGTGAGGCTTATCATGGCGGTCCCGTCTTCCGTGTCGAACGACCGGGCCACCTCGTCCCACGCCAGCCACGAATCGGCGATGGGCTCTCCCAGGATGTCGTGCACAGGCCGGGCGATGATGCTGCGGGCGGCCTCGTTGATGTCCAGCACGACACCCTGGTGGTCCAGGACCAGGAAGCCGTCCGTCATGTTCTCCATGATCGAATCGCGGGCCACGTTCACGAGATCGAACATGTGCAGCCTGAACAGCGAATAAGCCACGAACATCTCCCCGACCGCGAAGAGAGCGGGCGTGTAGTCGAACGCCGGCATCCAACTGGGCCGGATGAGGACGAACATCACGTTCCAGATGTAGGGCACCGCGAACCCCACGAACAGCAGGGCGGGCTGCTTGCGGAACATCGGCGGCCGGCTGAGCACGAAGTGGAGCAGGAGGGCCATGGCGACGACGATCAGGACGTAGCTGTATGCGACGTGGATCCAGAACATGGGACCGAACGTCCTGCCGATGACCGGGTGGCTGCTGGAGGTGTCGAGCCACACGCTAGCCCGCATCAGGTGGTGGTGCACGTTGGTCCATTGCAGACCGAGCATGATGAGCGGCAGCAGGCACATCAGGACCGCGTTGCGGCGGGTGAGCAGCGCGCGATGGCCGGTGTAGTCCAAGGCCAGCGCCACCCACGTGACCGGGACGAAGCAGATGGGCAGGTACTGGAAGTCGGCCCAGAGCACCTTGACAGGCAGGCTGGCGGACAGGAGCTCGAGTATCGAACCGACGACCCATGCCGTCGACAGGGAGATCAGCACGAGGAAAGGCACGGCGCCGGGTTTGCCCCGGTGCCTCCATCCACTCCACAGCAGGTAGGCCGCCAAGGGCAACCCGCCCACCAGGAACCAGACCGATGGTGTGTAGTCGATGTTCAAATGTGTCCTCTCTACCTGTCTTTTCGGCATTAGGTGTCGAAGACTGAAGTATCGGGCGCCGAGACGCCCCGGAGAGGCCGGAAAATGCGGGAAATGCTTTCAGGATGATTTCAGGAAAGGGGTGCCAATATACTCGCATGGAGTCACACAGCATTGCTCAACCCCCCTCCTGAGCTGTGGCCCCAACCCTGTCCGGTGGCTGTCGGACCCAGACCGGGGCGAGACACCACCACGCCCACACGGCGGAGACGGCGTTTGCGGCGTCCGGGACATCCGGACGCCGCGCCCGCCGTGTGAATCCTCACTAAGCCCTCCTCCCTCCGGCTTTTCCGCCTCGTCTTTCTGACGGCCTGCTCGCCCACCGCCTTGTCCCTGGCTGCTGCGCGGGTGATACTACTGAGACCATGATGGAGCCACAGATCTTCGTGCTCGAAGACGACCCGCAGATGCGGTCCCTGCTTGTGCGGGGCCTTCGCGAAGAGGGTTACCAGGCCCAGGGTTACGCGACGGGTGCCGAAGTGCTGCGCAGAGTCGCCGAAGCGGTGCCGGATCTGTTCGTCATCGACATCGGTCTGCCGGACACCGACGGGCGCGACGTCTGCCAGGCGCTGCGGGCTCAGGGCATCAACTCGCCCGTGCTCTTCCTCACCGCGCGCGACGCTCTCTCCGATCGTCTTTCCGGTTTCCACGTGGGCGGCGACGACTATCTCACCAAGCCCTTCGCCTTCGCCGAGCTGCTCGCCCGGCTCGAGGCTCTCATCCGCCGCAGCGGCACCGAGCGCGGCGTGGAGGTCGGTGGCCTGGTGCTCGATCCCGCCAAGCATGCCGTGTCAGCCGGAGGGGTGACGGTGCCCCTCACGCCCACCGAGTTCCGGTTGCTGGCCAAGTTGGCGGCATCGCCGGGCGAGGCCATCAGGCGGAAGGTGCTCATCGAGACGGCCTGGGCGCACGGCGCGATCGTCTACGACAATACCCTCGACGCGTACATCGCCAGGCTGCGCCGGAAGATAGGCACGCTGCCCGGCGCTCCCGAGATAGCCACGGTCCGCGGGGTCGGGTACTCGCTCCGCTGAGGCGGTCCTGACGGATGGGAACGGTGCTGCGCACGATACGCCGCCCCTTCGCCCGGATGGGAGTCCGCGACCGCCTGCTGCTCGCCGTGCTGGCGACCGTCGCCGTCGCGCTGGTGACCATGACGGTGGTCTTCAACCTCGTCCTCACCACCACCCTGACGCGGGATGCCAACGCCCGGCTGCAGAAGCTGGGCCAGGACGAGGCGAAGCTGGTGGCCGTGAGCGGGGACGGGGTGAGCGTGCCGCAGTCCACCGGTGTCATGACCGACGGGGGCACCCAGGTGTGGGTGTCCGTGAAGGGCCAGACGGTCAGCGGTCCCACTGTGGACCCCGACATCGCGGCGGCCGTGCAGTCGCTCGTCGGCACGATGGGAAAGTACGTGGACGTTCCCGGACATGACGTCCGTCTGTTCTCCACCGGTCTCTTCTACAACGACAACGCGATAGGCACCATCGTCACCGGGGTGTCGATGGCCCCCATCTACCGCACCCAGAGGGTCACGCTGGTCGCCACGGCGGCCTTCACCGCGCTGCTCCTCATCATCGTGGGCTTCGCCGGCCGCTGGGCGCTCGGAGCCGCCTTCCGCCCGGTATCGCAGATGACCGTCGAGGCGGAGGACTGGAGCACCGCGGACCTCGACCGCCGCTTCGACCTCGGGGAGCCGCACGACGAGGTCACGCAGTTGGCGCACACCCTCGACGGCCTGCTCGACCGGCTGGCGGCCAGCCTGCGCCGTGAGCAGCGCTTCTCGGCCGAGGTGTCGCACCAGTTGCGGACGCCCGTGGCCAAGATCAAAGCCGAGGCCGAACTGGCCCTCCGCCGCCCGCGCGATCCCGAGTACTACCAGGAGGCCTTGGGCTCGGTCCTCTACAGCGCCGACCAGATGGCGCGCACCGTCGAGGCTCTGTTGGCCGCCGCCCAGGATGAAGGCAGCCTGGCTCGCGGCAAGGCCGACGTCTGGCAGGTGCTCGCAGACGTGATCAGCTCGATAGGGGTCCTGGCCGAAGAGAACGGCGTGGAAGTGCGCGTGCAGCCTCCGGCCCGCGATCTGCGGGTGGGAGTGGAGAGGGCCATCGCCGTCCAGATCCTGCAGCCGGTGGTGGAGAACGCCTGCCGGTTCGCTCAGGCCGAGGTGCTTCTCGGGGCCGGCAGGAACGGCAAAGAGGTCTATTTCCTCGTCGAGGACGACGGTCCGGGCGTGGCGGAGGACGAACGCGAGCGCATCTTCGAACCGGGCGTGCGGGGCACCGCGGCCGCCGGTGAGCGGAACGCCGTGCGTGGGGCCGGGTTGGGCCTGTCACTGGCCCGCCGTCTGGCGCGGGCCGCGTCCGGGGATGTCGAGGTGGATTCCGGCCGGTCCGGCGCCCGTTTCAAGGTGAGGCTCCCGGCCGCGGTCTAGAAGGTCCACGGCGAGGGCGGCCGGCGCGGGGCATCGCGGCCGTGGGCCGGCCGCTCTGAGCGGCGTTCAGCGGGAGCCGCCGTCCTCCTGTCGCACCGCTACCGGTACCAGAGGATGTGGTCGCACTCCAGCGGTACGTTCGCGCCCTTGTGCCACGGCACCACCCGGGGCGTGTAGTCCTCGGCGGGCCGGATGGCCGGGATGGACCCCCGGTACACGAAGACGCCCTGTTTGTCGCCGCCGTCCCGCTCCAGCAGGTGGACCTCACCCGGTTGCGCGTAGACCTCCACCCGGAAGCCGTCGGCCGGCACCCGGCCCGCTCTCACCTTCACTTCGAACTCGTGGGCGGCACTGGTGGTCCGCACGTCATAGCCTGCGAAAGCGAGGTCGCCCCAGTGAGCGTCCAGGGCGTCGAGCCAGGCCCGCAGGGAGTGGACGTGGTCGCCTTCCGCCCGGGCCCGGTAGGCCGCGGCGGCCGGCAGGTAGTAGCGGGTGAGGTAGTCGTCGAGCATCCGGTTGGTCGAGAACTCGGGAGTGAGCCTGGCCATGCTCTCGCGCACCCGGGATATCCACCGGCGCGGCATCCCCGCCTCATCCCGGTCGTAGAACTCGGGGATGATCTCGTTCTCGAGCAGGTCGTAGAGGCGCTCCGCCTCCGCGGCGTCCACGGCGGGGTCGTCGTCATGCTCCAACCCGTCTCCCAGCGCCCAGCCCACTTCGGGCGCGTAGGCCTCGGCCCACCACCCATCCAGTTCCGATAGGTTGAGCCCGCCGTTCACGAGCACCTTCATGCCGCTCGTGCCGCTCGCCTCCCAGGGACGGCGCGGGGTGTTGAGCCACAGGTCGATGCCGTGGACGAGATGCTCCGCCAGGTCCATGTCGTAGTCGACGAGGAATATGACGTGCGGCCGGACGTTGCAGCGCGCGATGAAGTCGGTCCACTCCTTGAGCATCGCCTTGCCGGTGCCGTCGGCCGGGTGGGCTTTGCCGGCCAGGATGAGTTGGGCCCTGCTTTGAGGCCCGCAGAGGATTCGTTCCAGGCGGGCAGGGTCGTGCAGGAGCAGGTCCACGCGCTTGTACGTGGCGAAGCGGCGCGCGAAGCCTATGGTGAAGACGCCCGGGTCGCAGAGGCAGTTGATGTCCGAGCCCAGGGCTTCCAGACTGCCGGCGATGGGTCCCTGGCGGCGCAGGTGGTCGCGGGCCATCGCGATGAGCTTCCGCCTGGAGGTATCCCGGAACGCCCAGAGTTCCTCGTCGCCGGCGCTGCGTATGAGCTCGCCCAGCCCCCGGGGATCCCCGAGCCAGCGCTCCTTGCCGCAGAGTCTGGTCCAGAGCTCGTCGGACTCCGGTGAGTCCCACGACGGGACGTGCACGCCGTTGGTCACGTGCCCCACCGGCACCTCCTCCTGCGGACGGCGCGGGAACAGCGGCTGGAAGAGGCGGCGGCTGACCTCACCGTGCAGCCTGCTGACCGCGTTGACTCCTCCGCTGACGCGGATGGCCAGATAGGCCATGTTGAACATGCCGGCCGAACCGTCGGCGCCGAGTCCGAGGAGCCGCTCGATGCTGATGCCCGACTCCTGGGCGTAGCCCCCGAGATACTCGCGCACCAGCTCGGTGGGGAAACGGTCGAAACCGGCATCCACCGCGGTGTGGGTGGTGAAGATGTTGCCCGCGCGGGTGGCGATGAGCGCCTCTTCGAAGTCGATCCCGTGGTCTACCGCGTGACAGCGGGCCCTCTCGACGGCCGCGAATGCCGCGTGGCCCTCGTTGAGGTGGCAGATCTCGGCCTCTATGCCGAGCGCCCGCAGGACCTTCCATCCGCCGATTCCGAGGATCATCTCCTGTTGCAGCCGCATCTCCGGCCCGCCGCCGTACAGCTCGCTGGTGATGCCCCGGTCGGCGGCGCTGTTGAGCAGGTCGTTGGCGTCGAGCAGGTAGAGCCGCACCCGCCCGGCCTTCACCTCCCAGACCCGCAGGTGGACCGTCCGCCGGGGGAAGCTCAGGTCTACCCCCACCCACTCCCCGTGGCTGTCGCGCAGCGGGGCGATGGGCAGTTGGCCGGGGTCGTTGAACGGATAGAACTCGATCTGCTCGCCGTTCGCGTTGAGCGCCTGGCGGAAGTACCCCTGCTGCCAGAGGATGCCGATACCCACTGCCGGGACGCCGAGGTCGCCGGCCGCCTTGAGGTAGTCGCCGGCCAGCATCCCGAGGCCGCCGCTGTAGATGGGAAGAGCCTCCGTGAGCCCGAACTCCATGCTGAAGTAGGCGATCTCGCCGAGGAGCGGGGTGGCCTCGGGGCCGGCGGCGGGGTCCTGGTGCGTCTGCGCGAACCAGGAGCGTGCGGCCAGAAGACGGGCGCGGTCCGCAACGTGCCGCTCGACCAGGGCGACGAAGTCCGCATCCTGGGCGGACTCCTCCAACCGGTCGCGGCCCACGGTCTGCAGGATGTGCCACGGGCTGTGGGTGCGCTCCCACAGTTCGGGAGACAGTCGAGCCCAGATGACGTCGGCCGAATGGCTCCAGGCCCAGCGGACATCGAGCGCGAGTTCTACGAGACCCTGGAGCGGCTCCGGGACCGAAGGAAGTATGGGAGCGGGGGATGGGTTCATCACACCCTTCCTTGGACGTGCGGTCGGGTAAGCTTATCTTCATGGTAACCGAGAACACAGCGGACCGGACCCCGGGTGGGGTGTTGGCCCGGCTTGCCGGGTCGTATGGGGTGCAGCTCGGCTACCGGGATGCCCTCGGCCGGGTCCGGGAACCGTCCCGGGAGAGCCTGCTCGCGGCGCTGCGCGCGCTCGGCGCGGACGTGGACGGAATGGGAGGGCTTCAAGGCGCTTTGAGGGAGCGGGAAGCCGAGGCCGCCGGCCGGCTGGTCGAGCCTGTGGTGGTCGCCTGGGATGGCGAGTTGCCTCGCCTCGGTCTGCGGCTGCCGGGCGGACGGGAAGGGGTGCCTGTCCGGCTCACTTTTACGCTCGAAGACGGTACGGTGCTCGCGGCCGATGCCGGACGGGTTGGCCCTGCGTTCGAGCGATCTTCCGGGCGTATCCCGTGGGGGCGGCACCGTCTGAGGGCCGAGGCGGGAGGTAGGGCCGGCGAAGCCTGGGTCATCTCCGCGCCGCGGCGTTGCTGCACGCTCGCCGACCGGCTGGGCGGCTCCGCGACCGCGGCCGCTCCGGGATCGCGGACGGTCCCGGTGCTGCCAGGGGCAGAGCCCGAGTCCGTCGTTCGTGGGGCCTTGGCCGCCCTGGGAGACAAGCCGTGGGGCGTCTTCGCGCCCGTGTATGCACTGAGGAGCCGGCGTGATCGGGGGGCCGGCGACTTGGCCGACCTGGCCGCACTCGCGCGCTGGACGGATGAGGCCGGAGGCTCGCTTGTGGCCACTCTGCCTTTGCTCGCGTCGTCCTTCGCCGACGACGCCGACCCCTCGCCCTACCGCCCGGTGTCCCGGCTCTTCTGGAACGAGTCCTTCCTGGCGCCCGAGCAGACGGCGGAGTGGAGCCGTTGCGCGCCGCTGCATCCGGAGTGGCAGGCTGAAGGCTGGCTTCGCCGCCAGGAGGCCCTCCGGGCGCTCGATCTCGTCGATCACGCCGGCGTGATGGCGCTCAAGCAGCCGGTGCTGGCCGGACTCTCCCGCTGTTTCTTCGAGAGTGCGGACGCTGACCGGCGGCGGGACTTCGAGGAGTTCCTCGCGGTCTATCCGCACGCGCGGCAGTACGCCGCCTTCCGGGCGGCCGCCCGCGGCGCCGAGGACCTCTCCGGTGGGCCGGCCCTGACGCCGGACGAGGCCGTCCGCTACCACCTCTACTGCCAATGGCAGATGGACCGGCAACTGGCCGGGTTGTGCGACGGCGGGCGGCCGGGGCTGCTCTTCGACCTACCCTTGGGCGTCCATCCACTGGGGTTCGACGCTCGGACCTGGCCGGAGCTGTTCGCGTCCGGGATGTCGACCGGCGCTCCACCGGACCCCTTCTTCGCGGCCGGGCAGGACTGGTGCACCCCTCCCCTCCAACCGTTCGCCGACCGGGCCGGGGGATACCGGTACCTCTCGGCCTGCCTGCGCACCCTGATGCGTCACGCGGCCGTGGTCAGGATCGACCACATGATGTCGTTCCATCGGCTCTTCTGGATACCGGAGGGCGCGGACCCGAAGGACGGCGTCTACGTCACCTATCCCGCCGAGGAGCTCTACGCGCTGCTGTGCTGCGAGTCGCAGCGGACCGGGACGGCGGTGGTGGGCGAGGATCTGGGGACGGTACCTCCGGGTGTAAGGGCGGACATGCGCCGCCACGGGGTGGCGCGCACCGCGGTCGTCCTGGGCGGGCTCAAGCGGCGGGGCCCCGCTCTGATGCCGGAGATCCCAGAGGGGTCGGTCGTGACTCTGGAGACGCACGACATGGTGCCGCTGGCCGGCTTCCTCCACGGTGACGACATCGAGATACGTGTGGAGACCGGCCAACTCGACAGGGACCGGGCGCGCAGCGATTCCGCGGCGCGCCGCCGCCTTGTCCGCCGCCTGGCCGCCGCCTTCGGCGCCACCGCGGACGATCCCGGTTCTGCCGCCCCGGCGGTGCTGACCGGCTGTCTGGCCGCCATGGCGAGGAGCGCGGCCCGGGTGGTCATGGTGAACCTCGAGGACCTGTTGTTGGAGCGGCGCCCTCAGAACGTCCCGGGCACCGGCGCGGAGATGCCCAACTGGCGCCGCAAGATCGCAGTGCCGGTGGAGGATCTGCCGCGCTACCCGGAAACGAGGACGTAGGCCGCCACGGCGAGGGCGACCACGGCGACGGACAGGACCATCAGGCAGTAGCGGAAGATCGCCGAAAGGCGCCCGGGCGGCTGGAGGCGGCGGTGCTTCGGCAGGAGAGCCCGGAGCCGACGGGACCGCGACGGGTGGGCGATGTACCGGCGGAGTACCGCCGGAGCCACGAGTTCCCACGTGTCGTCGGTGGGCCCCGTGGTGGGTGGGGCCTTCTCCACAGCTGTGGGCTGCGTCGCGGCTGCGGGCCTGCGGCGCAACCGCCTTCCCAGGCGCGGCCACATCGTGCGGGCCCGGGCGTCGGTGGCGGCAAGGGCGGCCGCCAGCATGAGCAGCGCCGGTGCGGTCGCGCCGGTCATCTGCCAGAGCGGGTCCAGGTTGGCCTGAGCGAACCAGTAGACGATGCCGGCTAGCAGTGCCATCTCCCAGCCGTAAGCCACCGGTCTGCGGCCCCAGCGGGTCGCGGTGTAACGGTCGACGGGGCGCTCGGGCGCGACGGTCTCCTGGGCGGCGGACGCGTGTCTGCGGCGCCGGTCCTTCCTGACCCCGAGAGCGCTCTTGGTGGCTCGCCAGCCCGCCGCGGTGCGCGGCCACATGATCCCGCCGACGGCGAAGGCCATGGCAGCGAACAGCAGCGCGCCTCCGACGATGCCCGTCTCCGAGAGCACTCGCAGCACGAGCGAACCGGCGAGCGGCCGGCCGGTGGCGCCGGCCGGGGCTGCGACCGTACTCGGGGAGGATGAGTCCGCGCCGGTCCCCACGAGCGATCCCGTGCGCACCATACTCAGGCTGGCGTTCCAGGCGGCCGCCCGGGTGGCCGGTGTCGCGCCGTTCTCTGTCTGCGCCTCTCCGCCGGCTGGGATCCCGGCCGTGGCGCCGTCCACGGCCGGCTCGCCGGCCAACTGCTCCCATTGGTCCTGGACCCACGCTATCGGCCCACCCGTGTCCCGCGTGAGAGTCATTGCGCCGTACACCAGGCCCGCCGCGCAGCCGGCCAGCACCACTATCCCGAAGATCGCCTTCATGCGGCCGGTCACCCGTATCCACTTCTCGAGCAGCGCCACGATCATCCCTATGAACCCCGATGCCAGTACCGCCACCGTCAGCGTCCGAGCTGCGGTGCCCCCGCTCGCCATGGCCGGCCACTGCTGGCGGTAGCTGTCGATGATCGGGAACGCGTAGACCATGAGGAGCCCGGGGATGACGATGTAGAACAGCAGGCGGACACGCCCCGGAGAGAGCGCGAACAGCAGCACCAGCGCTATCGCCAGGCTCCACACGGCGCTTCGCGACTGGGTCATGAGGGCCAGCCCCACCAGGCCGGTGGCAGTCCCGATGGCCACCCCGCGCACCGGCGCCCGCTCCTCGGGGCCGGAAGCGAGCCAGAGGAGCGGCCAGAGCGGGATCAGGAAGATGGCCGCGGCGCTGTCGGCCCGGCCCGTGGGGAACACGAACTGCCCTTCGGAGAAGAGTGCCACCGGCGATCCGGTGGTCCACAGCCGGGCGATGCACACCGCGAGCAGGGCCAGGGCGGCCGCGATGACGAGGTACCTGAAAGCCGCGCGGGCCTCCTTGGAGGTGAAGAAGGCCAAGGCGAGGGTGAAGATCAGCAGGTATAAGAAGGTCCTTCCGGCGGCCTCGATGCTGGCATCCGCCGATCCGGACCAGGACGCAGACAGCAGCACCCAGACCGTGTAGCCCGCCAGCACGGTGAGCACCACGAGAGACAGTTGCCGCGGTCTCCGAGGATAGGAAGCGTAGACCGCCACGCCCAGCCCGATGACGCCGCAGGCAACCGCCGGGAAGGTCCAGTCGCCGGTGGCGAGACCCCCCGAGGCGAACGCGAGCCACAGCCAGAGCGCGGTCAGGAACAGGACCGGCAGCGCCCAGAGCGCTGCCGTGCGCGTGCCGGAAGCCGCGCTATCCTCGATCCCAGACCGGTCTGCCGGCATTCTCCCCCTTGCCCGGTCCCCCACCGGGGACTCGCCCATGATCTCTTCGCAGGAGGCTTCTTGGGTCGAATACTACCATCCGTCTTTGCCATTCCCAGAGGTCTCCCATCCTTGCTGGGCATGGAGCAGGACCAGCGCGGCCGGCCACAACCAGAGTATGAAGCTGGTGGGCACCGACAGGCTGATGGAGTCGGTGATACCGAACACCAGGTATACGACGAACGATGCCAGTATCCCCAACGCGATGGGTGCGCTCCTGCCTTCGGTCCTTATCCACTTCACGGCCAGGATGATGCTCCCGGCAAGCAGCAGGACGAGCCCGACGAGTCCCGGGAAACCGATGCTCAGGGTCACGTCGAGGAAGAGGTTGTGCGCTTGTGAGACCTGATACGACAGACCCACCACGTGGTAGGGATATCGGGCCGGGATCACGTGGTTGAAGACTCCTAGGCCGATCCCGGTGAAGAAGTGGTCCTGGATGCCCCTGAGTGCCGAAGACCAGATGTCCAGCCGCGACGCCAGCTTCGTGTCGAGGCTCTCGTCGGCCAGGAAGAAGCCGAAGAACCTGGACGTCTGCCCGGATGCGAACAACCCGGCGCCCACCACGACCACGCCGGCCGCCCAGGCCCAGAGTAGGCGCCGACTTCGGATCACCAGGATGGCGAAATAGACCAGCAGCAGGCCGGCCAGTGCGGCCCGGGAACCGGTCATCACCACCACGATCGACCCGGGCACGGCCAGGATGAGACAAGCGCGGCGCCACGGCCGCGGAGCCTTCGGGGTGGCCGCGACGCCGGCGGCGAACGCTGTGCATACGGCGAGGAACCCGCCGGTCTGGTTCGGTTGTAGCCCCGCCTTTCCCCAGGAGAACGAGCGGATCGACGGGAGCGCGGAATAGACGGTGTCGAGCCACCCCAGCTTGTACCCCGGCCAGCGGCTGGTGAAGAAGGCCGTCAGCAGCGCGAGGACCCCTGCCACTATGAAGAACCAGGCCAGGTGCCCCGGCTTGAGCTTCCGGGCGAGCGGGCGCAGGGCCGGCCCGGTCACGACGAGCACCAGGGCGCACCCCACGAGGGCGATGACCGACGAGGGTAGGCTCGCCAGCCGGTCGGGCGAGGCCCACCAGGCGAAGAGGACCGCGACGCCCATCAGTGCAGCCCCGGCTTGGATGAGGACGACCCCGATGGACCGGCCCCGGATCACGAGCCGGCCCCCGTCTGTGCCGGGGGTGTGGCGCCTGGCAGCGCGTCGAGCCGGGTCTTGAGCGCCGGGTCGTCGGGGAAGCGCTCGAGGCCCTTGTTCCAGGCGCCGGCCGCATCGGCGGTCCGGCCGAGTTCCGAGTAGCAGTCGCCGAGGAAGGCGAACACGTACGGGTTGGTGGTCCCCATGCCGGCCGCCCGCTCCAGCAGCGGGAGCGCGTCGGCGTGGGAGGACGTCTTGAACGTGCTGACCGCCAGCGCGGAGATGATCGCCGGCTCATCCGGCATGAGCTCGGCGGCGTGCTGGTAGAGAGTGCGGGCCACGTAGCCCATCAGGTGCCGGTCGTAGTAGTCGCCCAGCCCGATGTAGGCATCGGGCGAACGGGGGTCGGCCTGGATGGCCCTGTCCAGCATGCTGAGGCCGAGCCTCTCGTCCCCGATGGTCATGAGGATGGTGCCGGCCCGCGTATACGACCTGGCGGACGCATCGAGCGCGAGCGCCTGATGGAGCAGTGCCCTGATGTGGATGACCCCCGTCAGACGGTCCAATTCCCCGGGTGCCGTGTAGTACGAGTAGGCTCTGTCGCCGGTCCCCGGTGGGCCCTCGGGAAGGGTCGCCGCCAGCGCCGCGGCCAGGTCGAACCGGAGGTTCACCTCGGTGCCGGCGCCCGGCGAAGAGGTCTCCGCGGCCGCCAGGCCTTCCTCCAGGATCGGCCTCGCGTCCGAGGGCAGGCCGAGCGACAGCAAGGCGTGCCCGATGCGGTAGAGCGTCGTGGCCCGCTCGGCCGGGCGGGTGAGCATGCCGGTCATGGCGGACGGCTGGTTGCCTGTCCGGTCGAGCAGCAGCAGTCTCGCTCGTTCCCGGTCGACGAGGGCGTCGAGGCTCATCTTGGCGAGCGTCAGCTCCCTCAGCGCGAGTTCCTTCTCACCGGCCTTGATGTGCGCTTCCGCCCGGTAGACGAGCAGGTTGCTCACGTCCACCCTTCGGTACGCGTCCGCGGCTTCGCTCCAGCGGCCCGTGGCGGAGGCGACCTCACCGAACCATAGTTGCCCGTACCAATCGAGCCGCCCCGCGTTGCGCGAGCGGGACAGGAGCTCGAAGGCGTGGTCCGAGGGCAGCATGCGGGCGGCCGCCCCGTACGTGCGCCAGATGGGCACCTCCCGCGACGCGGTGTGTGGCCCGCGGTCCGCCGCGTCTTCCATGAGCGCCAGGGACCGCTCGAGGAGGGCCTTGGCCTCGGGGGTGAGTTGGTAGTCTCCGCTGGTCGCCAGGATGACGGGCTCGTCGCCCGTCTCGGGTGCGGTCGCGACCCGGGCCGATGCCGCCCGGATGGACGCGCCGCTCTCCACGATGGCCCGGTTGAGCACGATGCCCGCCTGGTTCACCTGCCAGGCGTCCCGGACCGCGGGCACTGCCGCCACGACGAGCAATCCCGCCGCACCGGCGACCAACCAGCACCGTATACGGGCTCCCGGCGAGCGCCGGGACATGAGACCTGCCGCTACGACTTTCTCCCTACTCCTTCGTAGGTGAACCCGAGGTCGGTCAGGCGGGCGCCGTCGAGCGCGTTCCTACCGTCGATGACCACGGGACGGGCCATCGTGTCGAGGGCGGCCGCCCAATCGAGGTCCAGGAACTCCTGCCACTCGGTCACGAGGACGCACGCGTCGGCGCCGTCCAGGGCCTCCATGGCCGACGAGGTGCAGCAGAACGACGGTAGCAGGGCCTTGATGTTGTCCATGGCCACCGGGTCGTAGCCCACGACCTTGACGCCCTCGGCCATGAGCCGCTCGGCGAGCACGATGGAGGACGCCTGCCGGATGTCGTCGGTGTTGGGCTTGAAGGCCAGGCCGAGCAGGGCGATCTTGAACCCGCGCAGCTCGGGGCCCAGATGGCTCTTGAGCTTGTGGATGACCTTGCGCTTCTGCAGCTCGTTGACCTCGATGACCGCGTTGAGCAGCTGGAAGTGATAGCCCGAGTTGCCGGCGATCTGCTTGAGAGCGAGCACGTCCTTGGGGAAGCAGCTGCCGCCGTAGCCGATGCCCGCCTGCAGGAAGTGCGGCCCGATGCGCTTGTCCATCCCCATGCCCTGGGCGACCACGGACACGTCCGCCCCGGTCATCTCGCAGACGTTGGCGATCTCGTTGATGAAGCTGATCTTGGTGGCCAGGAAGGCGTTGGAGGCGTACTTGATCATCTCCGCCGAAGCGACGCCCGTGGTCAGCACCGGAGCGTCGATGCCCTTGTAGAGCTCGGCCACCTCTTCGGCGATGCCGGGCTCGTCGGCCCCCACGACCACGCGGTCCGCGTGCATGAAGTCCCCGATGGCCGACCCCTCGCGGAGGAACTCCGGGTTGGACGCGTAGTGGATGTTGTCGAGCCCACGGTTCTTGAGCTCCATCTGGATGGCGGCCCCGGTCCCCACCGGCACCGTCGACTTCGTCACCAGGATGCGGCTGGCCTCGTCCACCGGGAGCCGGTCGAGGGCCTGCCAGATGCGGGACAGATCGGCGTCGCCCGAGTACGTGGGCGGGGTGTCGACGCACAGAAAGACGAACTTCGCCCCCGCGTAGGCCGACCCCAGGTCGCTGGTGAAGGCGATGCGGTCGCGATGTGCGGCGATCAGCTCCGCGAGCCCGGGCTCGTAGATGGGGACGCCTCCCGCCTGGAGCAGCTCCACCTTGCTCCGGTTGACGTCCAGCGCCACCACGTCGTGTCCGATATGTGCCATGCAGGCCGCCGTGACCAACCCGACGTACCCTGCCCCGATCACCGCCAAACGGCTCATCGCACCCAGCCTTCGACTCGTTTCATGACTTTGTCTTCAAATATTCGACGATACCGTCGACCAATCCCTGCACGATCTTATCCTGATAGCGATCGCTCTCGAGAAGCTTATCCTCGGCGGCGTTCGTCATAAAGCCCATCTCGATGAGGATATCCGGGACGTCCGACCAGTTGAAGCCGGTGAGGTCGCTCCGCTCCTGCGTTCCCCTGTCTTTCGCACCCGTCGCGGCGATGACCGCGTCCTGCACTATCTGGGCCGCCTTCTTCGATTCCGCCGCGATGTCGTCGGTCCACCCCTTGATGGACGCCGGATACAGCGTGAACAGGCCGTGGACGGATTCGTCCGTGGCGCCGTCGCAGTGCAGCCGGACGGCGAGGTCGGCGCTAGCTTCGTTGGCGATCCTGGCCCGCTCGCTGTTGGGGACGTCGACGTCCTGGGTCGTACGGGTCATGACGACCTCGATGCCGAGCGCTTCGAGCGCATCCCGCAGCTTGAGGCCGACCGCCAGGGTGACCTCGCTCTCCGGCGTGCCGGTGGTGGGGCTGGCCGTGCCGCTGCTGACCCGGGCCTTCTCGGTGGAGCTACCGGGGCCGATGGGCTCCAGTTCGTAGTCCGCCCTGCTCTGATGGCCGGGGTCGACCGCCACCACCTTGCCGGACAACCAGGCGTTCTCCGACGTGGTGGGCGGGGTGCTCTGCGTGGTCGTCGACGCTTGCTGGGTGGTCGCCGTGGTGGGAGGCGCCTCGCTCGTGGTAGTGCTCCGCACGGTGGTGGACACTGCCGCCATCACGGACGCGGTGGTCTGCGTCGTGCCGCCCAGCCGGTCGGCGGCCAGCACCGCCCCGGCGATCACCGCGGCCAGAACGGCCACAGCCACGGATCCTGTGAGCGCGAGCCGGGTGACCCTCCGCCTGCGCCGCTTGGAGTGCAGGGTCCGGATGAGCTCTTTCGTCTCGGGCCGGCGGGGTGCGGCCATCAGCGGGGTGTCCCCTTGGCCGAGAGAGCCTGGCGTACGAGTGCCATGGCCTCACGCGGGGACGATGCGTACCATATGCCTTCCGTGCCCTGGTCGTTCTGCAGGCGCCAACCCGACAGGATGACCACGGGGCGCCCCACCCGGCCGGCGAGGCCGATCTCGGAGAGCGTCCCGAAACTGCCGCCGATGGCGATGACCGCGTCGCCCGAGCTGACGACCGCCAGATTACGGGCGTGGCCCATCCCCGTGGTGACGACGTGGTCGATGTAGGGGTTCGCGAGCGACCGCTCATGCCCGGGAAGGATGCCGATGGTTGCACCGCCGGCTTCCTTGGCTCCGCGGGCGGCTGCTTCCATGATCCCCGAAAGGCCTCCGCAGACCAGTGTGGCTCCAGCCTCCGCCACCAAACGTCCCACTTCTACGGCTGCGGCATATTCGGCGGCGCCACATTGGCCACCGCCGATGACCGAGATGTACTCCGGTTCCATCGGGCTAGGATAGCACCGAGTCCCGGCCGCGCCCCGGTCGGTGCCGCCGACCGCGCTCTGCGTGTGGGCGTCGGCCGCCGGCCCTCGTGGCGCACAGGCGCGGTCCGCAGGCCGCTCTGCGCTGCCGCGGCGTGCCTGCCGGCCGCGTGCGGCTCACCGCATCGCTCCGAGCAACCGCAACGCCTGCTCCTTGTCGAGCGGCTCGTTCCAGTTGCCGCACTTCGGCGACTGGACGCATGAAGGGCACCCGGTGTCGCAGGCGCAGTCTCTCACCAGCCGGTAGGATGCCTCCGCCCACTCGCCGAACCGCTCGAACCCCTGCCTGGAGATGCCGACGCCTCCTGGATGGCCGTCGTAGATGAAGATGGTCGGCTCCTCGGTCTGGGAGTGGACGGGTGTGGAGAGCCCGCCGATGTCCCAGCGGTCGCACATGGCGAAGAGCGGCAGAAGCGCGATCAGGGAGTGCTCCACCGCGTGGATGGCCCCGGGCAGCTTCACCAGTTCTGTCTCGGTGGGGAAGAGCTCCGGGGGGATGGTGAACCACATCGCCTCGGTGACGAACTCCTGGGAGGGAAGGTCCAACTCCTCGGTGCCGAGCACTTCGTTGCTGCCGGTCTTGCGCTTCTGGAACGCGACGACCTTGCTGGTGACCCCGATGCGGCCGAGGTGCAGGGTCAGGGGGCCGTGGGTGGTCCGCAGGTCGTCGCTGATGATGCGGGTGTCGGCCTCGCGCCGCGGCAGCGTGTGGTAGCTGTCCCAGAACGGCCGTACCAGCGCCACCCTCTCGTCGATGTCCAGCTCGGTCACCAGGTAGTTGTCGCCCATGTGCAGGTAGACGGCTCCCGGGTGCAGCGCCGAGAACGCCGTCTCCGCGCCCTCGGTGCCGACGATGTCGCCGGTCTCCCCATCGACGATGGTGAACTGCTCGCCCGCCGTGGAGCGTAGGCCGATGCGCCCCGCGGGGAACCCGGGCCCGGTGAAGTACCAGCTGTCCCGCTTGCGCCGGAGCAGGCCATCCTCCTCGGCCCTCTCGAGCGCCGCAGGCAGGCCTGGCCCGAAGAACCGCATGTCGTCGAAGTCCAGCGGGGCTTCGTAGGCCGCCGCCGCCAGATGGTCGACATGGATGTACGGGTTGGCGAAATCGACTGTGGCCGCCTCCACCTCGCGGTTGAGCATGAGGTCCGGGTGGCAGATGAAGAACTGTTCCAGCGCGTCGTTACCCGCGATGAAGATACCGAGGCTCTCGCCCTTGCCCCGGCCGGCCCGGCCGAACTGCTGCCACAGGCTGGCCATGGTGCCCGGGTATCCGACGGTGATCACCGCGTCGATGGCCCCGATGTCTATGCCCAGCTCGAGCGCGCTGGTGCTGACCACGCCCAGAAGGTCCCCGCTGAACAGCTTCGCCTCGATACCCCGGCGCTGCTCGGGGGTGTAGCCGGCCCGGTAGGGTGACAGGCGGTCGGCCAGCGGCCGGTCCATCTCCTTGAGGCGGTCCGCGGTGAGCTGGTAGATGATCTCGGCGGTGCGGCGCGACTTGGTGAAGCAGATGGTCCGGACCTTGTTCGTCATCAGCTGCGCCAGCAGACCGGCCGCCTCCGTGGTGGTGCTGCGGCGGACGTTGAGCTCGTCCTCGACCAGCGGCGGCTCCCAGAACGCGATCTTGCGCGCACCGACCGGTGCCCCGTCGCCGCTTATGTGGGTGACCTCCACCCCGGTGAGGTTGACTGCGTGCTCGCGAGCGTTCCGGATGGTGGCCGACGCGAGGATGAACTTCGGCTCCGCCTCGTAGATCGCCGCTACCCGGCGGAGGCGGCGCATGACGTTGGCCACGTTGCTGCCGAACACCCCGCGGTATGTGTGCGCCTCGTCTATGACGACGTAGCGGAGGTTGTGGAAGAACTCCGCCCAACGGTCGTGCCGGGGGAGCAGGCTGACGTGGATCATGTCCGGGTTGGTGAGGAGCACCCGGGCCTTCTGGCGGGCCAACTGCCGCGCCGCCGCCGGTGTGTCGCCGTCGTAGGCGGCGGTCTCCACCTGGCGGCCGGCGAGCATGCGGATGCGGCGCAACTGGTCTTGGGCCAGCGCCTTGGTGGGGTAGAGGTAGATGGCCCGGCCCTTGGGGTCGCGGAGCAGGCCGTCCAGGACCGGGAGGTTGAAGCAGAGGCTCTTGCCCGAAGCCGTCCCCGTGGTGACCATGAAGTCCTCGCCTCGCTGGGACGCCGCCCAGCACTCGGCCTGGTGGGTCCACAGGCTTTTGATGCCCTGGGCTGCCAGCGCGTCGGCCAGGTGGAGGTGCATGCCCTGCGGCAACTCGGCGCGCTTGCCGTCCCGTGCCGGAAGCACCGTCTCGTGCTCGATCTGCGGGAAGTTCTCGGCCGAGAGAAGGTCGAACAATGGGCGTCTGTCTCTCATGGGGACAGCGTAGCCCAGCGGGCGGACGGGGGCCATAGGCCCATGGTTGGAGATGGGCGCCCCCTACGGTGCCCGGTGCAGCGTCACCACCACGATCTGCGGCCTGGCGAAGAACCGCAGCGGCGGCGGGATGAAGCCCACCCCGTTGGAGACGACCACTGTGGTGGCGCCGTTGTCCACCATGCCGGTGCGGTACTTCTGGCCGTAGTGGCTCGCCACCAGCGGCGCCCACCGGCCGAAGAAGGTGATCTGGCCGCCGTGGGTGTGGCCGCACAGGGTGAGGGCGGCGGTGTTCCGGGGGAAGTACTCCGCGTAGTCGGGCTCGTGGGACAGGAGTATCACGAATTCGCCCTCGTCGATGCCCACGAGTCCGTTGGCGATCAGTGGCAGGCCCTCCTGCAGGTCGGCGACCCCTATCAAGCGGATGCGCTGCCCCGACTTCTGTATCCAGGCCCCGGCGTTGTGGAGCAACGGGATGCCTGCCGCGGCCGCCGCCTCGATGGTCGGGGCCGGATCCTTGACGCCGTCTCCGCGGTCGGTGTAGTCGTGGTTGCCGAGCACCCCGTAGACCCCCAGCGGGGCTTTCAGGCGGCCCAGTTCGGCGAACACCGGGCCTTCCAGGTCTTGGTCTCCCCAGACGTAGTCGCCGCCCAGCGCGATCAGATCGGGGTCGAGGGCCTGGACCTGGTCGACGACGTGCGCCAACCGCTTCTGGGAGAAGAAGAGGGACCGGTGGATGTCGTTGAGCAACACCACCTGAGTGCCATCGAACGCCGCGGGCAGATCGGGGCTGGAGAAGGAATACTCCGTCACCTCGATCCGGTACGTCTCTCCGAACGAGTAGCCGCAGAAGACCGCGAACAGCGCCAGGACCACGACGGCCGCGAACTTGAGCCACGCGCGCCATCCGCGCCGGGACCTCGCCCGTCTGCGTCTGATCATCGCGCCGGTCCCCCCGACCCGTCTGCGGATCTAGGCCCTGCCGGTCTCCTTACGGGACGCGGATGAGGTCGCGCTCGGCCAGCAGCTCGGCGATCTGGACGGCGTTGAGAGCGGCGCCCTTGCGCAGGTTGTCGGCGACGACCCACAGGTTGAGCCCGTACGGGACGGTGGGGTCGAGGCGGATGCGGC
>CAIQPS010000017.1 GCA_903873715.1 uncultured Actinomycetes bacterium | reverse complement strand
GGCCGACGGCCGCGCCGCCCCGGCCGGCGCGCAGCCCGGAGCCGCCCCGGCGCCTGCGGGTGCCGCCCCGAAGGCGGCCACCGACCCCCGTCCTGCCACCGCCCGCTTGCTCCACGGTCCGTCCTTCCGGGCCCTGGTGGAGAAGACGGGCGCGGCGCTCACGCGCCGCGCCGAGACCGACTCGCTCAACCCCTATCTGACACTGGGCGACCTGCGCCGCGAGCTGGCCGGCGGCAAGGAATGGCCGGCGCTGGACTCCGCTCTGGAACACCTGGTCGCCGCCGGTGAGATCGACCGGACCGAGCACGGCTACCGCCTGGCCGGCGTGGCGGGGGCCGACGAACCTGAGGACGAGACCACCACCCGCTTGCTCGCCCAGTTCGATGGGCCGCCGGTGGGCGAGCCCGGCGCAGCCGAGACCCCGACGGTCGCTGTGGCGGCGGAAGCAGTCGGCATGCCGGTCCGCGAGGCGCAGAAATTGGTGGACGCTCTCGTGCGCCGGAACAAGCTGGTGAAGGTGGGCGAGGACCTCTACTATCCGCCCGGCAGGCTGCAGGCCCTCATGGACGCTCTCGCCTCCGCGATGGAAGCGGCGGGGCAGATGACCCTGGCCGAAGCCCGGGACCTGCTTGGCACCTCCCGGCGCTTCTCCCAGGCGCTGCTGGAGCACATGGATTCCGAAGGCATGACCCTTCGGGTGGGAGACGCGCGGCGCCTGCGGCGCCGCCGGCGCTAGCGCGCCGGTCCCGGCCGCATGTCCGCCAAGAGGGCCACGAGCCCGTCCGGCGGGTCGGTCCTGCTGACGAAGGCGTCGCACCCGCTCTTGAGGCACTCCGCACGGCTCTCGGGCCGGCCGCTCAGGGCGACGATCCGGCAGCACGGCGCGTTCGCCTTGGCCTCTCGGACGAAGCGGGCGCTCTGGCAGACGGCTTCGTCTGTCCCGGCACCGGCCTCGTCCTGCCTTTCGCCGCCGGTGTCCTCGTCGCCGGAGCCTGTCAGTTCCCAATCCAGGAGCACCACATCGAACGAGGCTGCGGACATTGCCGCGCGCGCCTCGCCCAGGTCTGCGGCCTCGACCAGGTCGCTTTCGCCCAGTTCGGCCAGCAGTAGGCGAAGGGCCGCCCGGATCTCACTGTTGTCGTCGGCAAGGAGCGTTCTCATGCCCCTACTGTGCCTCAGGCGGAGGCGCGCTCCCAGCGGCATCCGGCCGGTTTGTTCCCTGGCCGGATGGCCAGTTATGCCCGCGCGCGCGACACCGGCGACCAGATGGCCGAGATGCGGGTGCCTCCGCCCGGCGCGGAACTGATGACGATGCGGGCCCCGACCGACTCGGCCCGTTCTCTCATGATCCCCAGCCCCAGCTGGCCTCCGCCGGCTGCCTCAGGATCGAAGCCGCTCCCGTCGTCCTGCACCATGAGACGCACGCTGCCGAACGGTCCGTACCCCGACAAAGAGACCCCAGCGCCGGCGGCCCCGGAGTGTTTGGCGACGTTGTTGAGCGCCTCCTGGGCGATGCGGTAGAACGCTATCCGGACGTCCGCGGGGAGTTCCCCGACATCTTCCGTCCGCACCTCCACCGGGATCCGCGCCCGCCCGGTGACGGCCTCGCCCAGTTGTTTGAGCAGGTCGTCCAGGTTGGCCTCGGCCAACGCGGCCGGGCGCAGTTCCAGCAGGAGCGTCCGCATCTCGGCCAGCGCCCCGCGCGTAAGTTGCCGTAGTTCCTCCAGCCTCTGGGCCCCCTGTTCCGGGTCCCGGGCGTAGATGCGCGGCAGGACCTCGGCGATGAGGCTCACCGAGAAGAGCGTCTGGCTCACGGCGTCGTGCAGGTCCCTGGCCAGGCGGTTCCGCTCGGCCGCCGCCGCTGACTCCTCCGCGTGCTGGTAGAGCCGGGCGTTGTCGACCGCCATCCCGATCTGGTTGCCGAGCGCCGCGAGCGAGCTGAGCTGTTCGGGGGAAGACTCCGGTTCGCGGCGGGTGACCAGCATGAGCGCGCCGAACACGGTGCCCTTGGCGTTCACCGGGATCTGCAGGATCGACCGCCATCCGGCGGATTCGAGGAGAGCGCGCAGTTCGGGGGACACGGCCGAGACGGCTATCACCGCCGGCTGACCGCCCAGTTCCACGAGCCGCCGCTCGAGCTCTTCCGGCGGACGCGTCTGGATGATCTCCAGGACGGGCGGCGGGAGTTCCCGTGCCGCCACCACGCGCAACTCGCCGGTGCCGGAGGCCTTGTCGGGCAGCATGAAGGCCACCCCCGCCTCGAAGTCGAGGTCGGTCAGTATCTCGGCCAGAGCGTCGTCGAGGATCTGCTCCAGGTTGAGGGACTGGCTCACCACCGCGGCCACCGCGTTCAAGGTCGCCAGCTCCTGGGTGCGGGCGGCCACCCGCTTGTCCAGTTCACCGTAGGAGTCGCGTAGCTGGAGTGACATCCTGTTGAACTGCTGGGCGAGCTCCTGGAGTTCGTCGTGGGTGGTGATGCTCACCGGGTGTTCGAAATCCCCCGAGGCCACTTCGCGGGCGGCCCGGGTGAGATCCTGCACCGGCCGCGTGATCCTCCGCACGCCGAACCACACCACCAGAGAGGGCACCACCAGGCCGAGGGCGAGCATGGCCAGCAGGAACATGCGGTAGGACTGGAGCGGCCTGATCAACGTCGACCAGTCCTCCACCGCGATGAGGCCCCAGGTGGTCCCGGGGATGGGGGCGTAGCCGGCCACCACGTCGGCGTTGTCGAGCGAGCGCGTGCGGAGCGCGCCGGTCTTGCCGGCCACCACGTTCTGGACGATCTCCACGGTCATCAGGCCCGTCCCCACCAGCGCCGGGTCCGGGTGCTCTATGACACGCCCGGCGCCGTCCACCACGTAGACGTAGCCCGTGACCCCCACGCGGAGCTTGGCGATGTCCCCGTAGAGAGCGCTCACCGACGTGGCGCCCACACGGAACATCCCGGCCAGTACCCCGTTGAACTCCCCGTTCGGCCCGGTGATGGGAACGGCCACGGTGACCACCGGGGCCGCATCGACCCCGTCGGGCTCGATATCCGAATAGGCCGGGCGCTCCGACCGCAGGAGCTGGGCGAAGTACGGGCGGGACGACCAGTCCGCCCCCGCGTCGGCCGGCCGGGCCGGCCACGCCGCCGCGAACCTCCCATGCTGGTCGAGGATCACCGTGCCGCCGTCGAATATCGACAGCCGGTTCGACGCTGCGGCCAGCACCGCCTCTTGCCGTGCCGGCTGTCCCTGGGAGATACCGGCCTGCCGGGCCAGGGCCTGGAGGTCGAGGGCGAACTGGTTGAGCTCGGCGGAGAGGTTGGTGGCCGAGAGGCGGGCGAGCTCCTGGTTGCGCTGTATGGCCTGCTGCTGGGTCACGCGCCCGTACGAGTAGACGCCCACCACCGCGACGGCGAACAGGATGACCGCAGTAGGGACGAACGACCAGGCGAGGATCCTCAGCCGCAGGCGGCCGTGGCTGAAGAAACTGCGGATATGCGTCCGCTCCCGCGCCATGGGCCTAGAGACCGGCGCCCGTCTGGGCCGCCTCGACCTGCCGGCTCACGTCGTGCAGCACGTCCACGGGGTCCTGGCCGAGCGTGAAGATCCTGGTGAACGCGTCGCCGAGTAGACGGGTGGCGTCGGCCATGTTCTGCGGGAAGACCTCCTGCACCACGGAGTACCCCTCGCGGTGCGGCGCGGCGAAGACGTCGAGGTCCATGTTCTTCGCCCTGTCCGGGTACTGCTCCTTGACGAACCTCTGCCATTCGGGCACCAGCGAGAGCCGCGCGGGCTGCAGGAGGCTCGCCTTGGCCATCGCCAGCCCATACTCCTTGCTGACGAGGAACTTCAGCAGCTCCCAGGCCTCCTGCGGGTGCCGTGTCTGCGCGTAGATGCCGAAACCGTCGGTGGTGCTCAGGGTCACCCGCTTCACCGGGCCGGCCGGGATGGGTGCGACCCCGATCCGGAAGGTCGAGTGCTCGAGGATGTTCTTGAGCGCCCACGACCCGTCTTCCACCATCGCCAGCTTGCCCCCGTAGAACGCTGCCGCCGTGCCCACGTTCTTGACGTCGGTGAAGGTGGCCATCACCTTGTCGTCCCACATGCGGGCCCGTATCCATTCGAGCGCGGCGAGCGCTTCGGGGCGGTCTATGAGGCACTTGGTGGGATCGTTCGGGTCGACGATGTGCCCGCCCCAGGCGTTGATGTGCACCTGGAGCCGGTCCCACCCGATGTCGATCATGCTCCCCCACACGTCGGTCTTGCCGTCGCCGTCGGTGTCGCGGGTGAGCAGCTTCATCGCGGCCAGGTAGTCGTGGAGGTTCCACGACGCGTCGGGATAGGCCACGCCGTAGCGGTCGAAGAGGTCCTTGTTGTAATAGAGCACCAGGGTGCCCTGGTATTTCGGCAGTCCGAACTGGCGGCCGCTCGCGTCTCCCAGCGCTTTGAACTGCACGGGATCCCAATCGTCCACCGTGGCGGCGTCCAGGTCCGAGTCGACGTACTTCCGGAGATCGAGCACGAAGCCCTTCTGGTTCCAGGCCGGGAAGAACTCGCAGCAGCCCTGGAAGACGTCTGCCGCGTTGCCCGCCTGCATGTCCAGGGGCATCTCGTCGGCGAGGTTCTCGGGGTCCGGCGTGTAGAAGACGCTGAGGTTCGGGTGTTCCGCCTGGAACCTGTTCAGCTCGGTCTGCGCCATCGGGGGGAACCACTCCGTGCGCCAGTCCTGATAGACGAGCTGTATGCGCTCCTTGGTCGTGGACGCCGACGACCCGCCGCATCCCCCCAGGACGAGACCGGCGACCGCGAGCACGCAGGCCAAGGCGATCGCCCGCCGGATCATTTCACCAGTCTCCCGTGGATGGCCATCGACACCGCCTCGGTGCGGCTGGCCGCACCCAGTTTCATCAGGATGTTGCTGACGTGGAACTTCACGGTCGACCGGCTGACGTACAGCTTCTTGGCGATGTCGGGGTTGCTCAGGCCGTCGACCATGAGCTGGAGGATGTCCAGTTCCCGGTCGGTGAGCCCCGGGTCGGTCTCCTCTTTCTTGTGGGTGGCGGCCTTGATGAGCACCTCGGCGGCCTCGGGCGCCAGGGTCGGCCGGCCGGCGTACGCGGCCCGGATGGCGTTGGCGAGCTCCTCTGCGGACACGTTCTTGAGCAGGTAGCCGATGGCGCCGGCCTTGAGGGCGCCCTGCACCAGTTCCTCTTCCTTGTAGCTGGTGAGCGCTATCACCTGTACCTGCGGGCAGGCCTCGCGGATCAACCGCGTGGCCTCAGACCCGTCCACCTCGGGCATCACCAGGTCCATCAGGATCACGTCCGGCCTGATGTCCGGGCACTTGCGCACGGCGTCCAGCCCCCCGCTCGCCTCGCCCACGAACTCGAGGTCGTCATAGGCCATCAAGAAGGCCGACAGACCACTGCGGACCACCGCGTGGTCGTCCACGATCATCACTCGGATAGGCGTCTCCGCCATGCCCCGCTCCTCTCCCAGGTCGCCCGGCTGCGGACCTCTCCGCGCCCGGAAGTAGCCGGCGTTCCCCGGCCGGCGCCGTCTAGCGTACCGCTCGCGCCCGGCCGCGTATATCCCTCCGCGCCGTCGAACATAAGGAAATCCCATTTCCAAGCCAAGCACCCCGGCCAGGTGGCCAGGTACAACGCCCGCCATCCAGCCATTCCAAGACCGCCCAGGCAGACGTACAAAGACCGGCCGCCCGCCCGATTCGCGCCGGAGTCCTCGCCGGGATGATGGACCCAGCACACAACGCGGCAAGGCAGCCCAGGACGAGGCGGTGCCGCACGAGCCAGGGAGGGGTAGCGATGAGGATGTTCAGGAACGTGTTCCGCAGGAAGATGAGGGCCTTCCTCACCATCTTCGGTATCACCATCGGCGTGTTCGCCCTCGTGGTCATGGGCAGCATGGCTGAGAAGATCAACCTGCTCATAGACGGCGGCACCCGCTACTACAGCGACAAGGTGGTCGTCACCGACGGCTCCGCCGGAACGGCCGGTTTCACCATGACCCCTATCGGCGTCGGCCGAGTGGCGGAGGTCGAGAGTGTCCCCGGCGTGGCCCGCGCCACCGCCGGCATCTGGATGCTGCTGGACGAGAACGGCGGCATGTCGATGGGCGTGCCCCAGGGCATCGTCGGCAACGACATGCGTGCCATCGATCTCGAGTCGTTCAAGCTGACCATGAAAGAAGGCCGGGACCTCACCACCGCCGACCGCGGCGTGGCCGTCGTCGGTTGCGACATCGCCAAGGCGCTGAACGCGAAGGTGGGTGGCACCATCGACCTGCGCGGCAAGCCGTTCAAGGTGGTCGGCATATACGAGAAGACCCTCACCGCTCCCGACAACACGGTGGCCGTGAGCCTCTACGACGCCCAGCAGCTGATGTATGCCCAGCTGCCGGACATCATCCAGAAGCAGATCGACCCGAACCAGCTGGCCACCAGCATCACCGCCTACCCGCAGCCCGGCGTGGACGCCGACCAGCTCGCCGCCACCATCGAGGGCACGTTGCCCAACGTCACCGCCTCCGGCCCGCAGGTGTTCGTCGACCAGTTCAAGAGCATGACCAAGATCTTCAACAGCATCATCTTCGGCGTGGCCCTGATCTCCCTCCTGGTCGGCGGGCTGTCGGTGGTCAACACCATGACGATGTCCGTGCTCGAGCGGACCCGCGAGATCGGCATCCGCAAGGCCATAGGCGCCTCGCACCGCCAGATCGTCGGCCAGTTCCTCGGCGAGTCGGCCTTCATAGGCTTCCTCGGCGGCGCGACCGGCCTGCTGCTCGGCTATGTGGTCTCCATCGTGGCCAACATGCTCATGGAGTCCAGCGGCACCGTCCTCTTCCTGACCACCCCCCGCCTGGCCATCGGCGCAGTCGCCTTCGCGATAGTCCTCGGAGTGGCCAGCGGGTTCTACCCGAGCTTCCATGCGGCCCGGCTCAAGCCGGTGCTGGCCCTGAGGTATGAGTGATGGCGCCGGGCACGAGCGACACGGGCGCAGCCGGCGGCCAAGGCGCCGGCGCCCCCTCCGACAGCAGGACACGGCACACCAGACTGATCATCGAGACTGAAGAAGGGACCAAGACGATGAAGACCATCGTGAGCGTGAAGAGCCTGAACAAGCGGTACGAACTCGGCAAAGACAACTACGTCGACGCCCTGCGCGGCGCCACCGTGAACATCGGGTCCGGCGAGATGGTGGCCATCATGGGCCCCTCCGGCTGCGGCAAGTCCACGATGCTCCACATGATGGGCTGCCTGGACACCCCGGACTCCGGCGAGATCTGGCTCAACGGCCGCCGGGTGGACGACCTGAGCACCAGGGCGACCACCAAGCTGCTCCGCGAGGAGATCGGCTTCATCTTCCAGGGCTTCAACCTGGTGAGCACCATGACCGCCCTCGACAACGTGGCTCTGGCGGCGCAGTACGCGGGCAAGTCCCGGCGCGAATCGCAGACCATGGCCCGCGAGGCCCTCGAGGCCGTCGGCCTGGCCGAGCGCGCCGCTCACCGGCCGTCGGAGTTGTCCGGCGGGCAGCAGCAGCGGGTGGCCATAGCCCGGGCGCTGGTGAACAAGCCGGCCGTGATCATGGGCGACGAGCCCACCGGCAACCTGGACACCGCCAGCTCCGCGGAGGTCATCGACATGATGCGCGAGATCAACCTGCTCACGGGCACCACGTTCATCCTGGTGACCCACGACCCGGACGTGGCCGCCGCCTGCGACCGGGTGATCCACATGCGTGACGGTGTCGTCACCGACGACACCTCCCGTCTGGTCGCGGCTGCGGCGCGCGACGCCGAGCGTGACCTGGAACGGGTGGCCTGAGGCCCGAGAGGCCCGAGACACGACGAGCGGCGCCCCGGCACAGGGCCGGGGCGCCCCACGAGGGGGACCTACATGAAACGCTTCGACACATCCATACGACACTTCTGCCGGGACCTGGCCCGGGTCAGCAAAGCCGATCCCGGCCTGGCCGTCCACTTCGCCCGCACGGCGTTCGCTCAGCGCGGCGCCGCCTCCCGCCGCGGCCGGGCCGCCAAGGCCGGCGTTCAGGTGCCGCCCTTCATGATCATGAGCGTCACCCGCCGCTGCAACCTGCGCTGCGCCGGCTGCTTCGTCCAGGAGCACGGCCGGCAGCCCGGCACCGAGCTCACCATGGGCGAGATCGGCGTGATCCTCTCCGAGGCCCGCGAGCTCGGCGTGTCCGTGGTCGCGCTGGCCGGCGGCGAGCCGCTCACCCGGCCCGAGATCCTCGACGTGGCCGCGGACTTCCCCGACCTGGTCTTTCCCCTCATCACCAACGGCTCGCTCCTCGACGATGCGATGCTGGACAAGCTGCGGACGCTCCGCAACGTCATCCCGGTGATCAGCCTTGAAGGCCTGGAGTTCGAGACCGACGCCCGCCGGGGCGGCGGCGTCTATCAGCGCGCGCTCGATACCATGAGCCGCCTGCAGGAGCGCCGCATCTTCTTCGGGACCTCGCTCATGGTGACCCGCCGCAACTTCGGCCTGGTCACCAGCCGCCGCTTCGTCGCCGACCTCGTGGACCGGGGAGCCAAGCTCTTCTTCTACGTCGACTACGTGCCCATCAAGCCCGGGACGGAGTATCTGGTCCCGAGCCCGACGCAGCGCGGTCTGGAGCCGTTCACGATGATGGTGCTCAAGGGCGAGTTCCGGGCGGTGTTCCTGGCCTCTTCGGCGAGCGAGTCGGCCTACGGCGGCTGCATGGCCGCCGGTCAGGGCTTCGTGCACGTGAGTGCCGAAGGGGATCTCGAACCGTGTCCGTTCTCTCCCTTCAGTGACACCAACCTGCGCCGCGTGCCCCTCCGGGTGGCCCTCCAGTCCCGCCTGCTCCGCAACATCCGCGAGAGCGGCGAGCATCTGAGCGAGAGCGCCGGCGGCTGCGCGCTGTGGGCCAGGCGGGAGTGGGTGCAGTCGCTCATGGCGGCGCCGGAAGGCGCCCCGGCCGGTGAGCAGGCGCCCGCGCCGGCCGCGCCGTCTGCCGCGCCGGCGCCCGGCGCCCCGGTCGAGGCCCCCTGCTGCGACCCGGGGCCGG
>CAIQPS010000016.1 GCA_903873715.1 uncultured Actinomycetes bacterium | reverse complement strand
GCCGGCGCGGCCGGGGCGGCAGGCGCCGCTGCGGCGGCCGGCTTTGCCGGCGCCGGCGCGGCTGCGACCGGTGCTGCGTCCTCCCAGGCTCCTTCGACGTAGTCGAGCTCCTCGGGCTCCTCCGGCCAGTCGTTCTCGGCTGCGGTGGGTGCGGGCTTGGACGGGGCGGCGGCCGGTTTCGCGGGCGCCGGAGCGGGCGCCGGCTTTGCAGGCGTGGCTTTGGGCGCCGCCGCTTGCTGCGGCGCCGGGGCCGGCTTGGCCGCCGGGGCAGGTGCAGGTGGAGCGGCGGGGTGTGCCGCCGGCGCCGCGGAGGGCGCCGCCGGGCGGGCTGCCGGGGCAGGCGGTGCGGCTTGGCCGGCGGTCGCGACGGCTTGGCCGGCCTGGCCTGAGTGGCCGCTCGCCGTGTGCGTCGCCGTCATCTTGATGAGCACCAGTTCCAGTTCCAGCCGGGCGTCGGACCCCTGGCGCACCGAGCGCAGAGCCTCGCCGAGCAGGTCGATGAAGATCACGGTCTCCGCCGTGGACACGCGGGTGGCCTGGCTGCGCAGCACCATCTGCTGGTCCTCGGTCATGGCGATGCTCGACGGCACCTCACCCGTGTGTTTCACGACGTAGACGTCGCGGAGATGGGCGAGGAGGTCCTTGATGAACTGCGCGTAGTCGGTGGCGCCCTGGCCGAGTTGCTCGACGAAGAGCAGGGCTCCCCGGGTGTCGCGCTCGTCGACGAGGTTGACGATCTCGAACAGCAGGTCCTGCTGCACAAGACCGAGCATGTCCAGGGTCTGATCGAGGGTGATGGCTCCGCCTGAGTAGGTCGAGAGCTGGTCGAGGATGCCGATGGCGTCCCGGAAACTCCCGCCGGCCGCCCGGGCGATGACGGTGAGCGCCGTCTCCGCCACCTCGATGCCTTCCTGCTTCGCGATGTTCCCCAGGACACCGACCACTTCCATGATGGCCGGCCTGCGGAAATCGAACCGCTGGCAGCGCGACAGGATGGTGGCCGGTACCTTATGCGGCTCCGTGGTTGCCAGGACGAACACCGCATGCTCCGGCGGCTCCTCGAGAGTCTTGAGCAGCGCGTTGAACGCCTCGGTGGTGAGCATGTGGACCTCGTCCACGATGTAGACCTTCATGCGGCCTTCCACCGGGGAGAAGTGCACCTTGTCGCGCAGGTCCCGGATGTCGTCGATGCCGCGGTTGGAGGCGGCGTCCATCTCGATGACGTCCATGGCGCTGCCGCGGCGGATGGCTTCGCAATGCGGGCAGGTGCCGTCCGGTTGCGGCGTGGCCTTGCCCTGGCCTGCGTCGCAGTTCAGGGCCATCGCCAGGATCTTGGCCGTGGAGGTCTTGCCCGTGCCCCGCGGACCGGTGAAGAGATACGCGTGACTCACGCGGTCTTGGTTGATGGCGTTGACGAGCGTGCGGGCGACGTGTTCCTGCCCGATGATGTCCTCGAAACGGGCCGGACGATACTTGCGGTAAAGGGAGATCGCCATGCGCGGAGGGTCCTTGTGAAGCGCTCGCCGAGTGGCCCGGATTATATCAGTCGGTCCAGTCGCGTCCGCCCCCTGTTCCCTGGCTCCTCGCGGAGCCCTTTCCCCGGCCTGTGGGTGGATATAAGATGGGTACAGCCTCCAACGGTGCTCGAATGGCCGCCACGCATGACGCAGGTGGGTCGCTTGTGAATCCGGCGAGCATCAATGTCCTTCCGGCGTTGCCGAAGAGCCTTCGAGGCCTGCTGGAACTGGCCTTGGACCTGCGTTGGTCCACCGACCCGGAGTTCGTTTCTATCTGGCCTCTCGTCGATAACGATGCCTGGGTCAAGACCGGCAATCCCCTGGCCGTGTTGCAGGCTGTTCCGCATGCCCGGCTCGAGGCCCTGGCCGGGGATCGTTCCTTCCGCCGTCTTCTGCGCGACCGCCTCGCCACGAGGGCAGAACGGCTTCGAGGGCCGGCATGGTTCGAAAGCCGCCATGGCGGAGACGCGCTCACGTGCGCCGCCTATTTCTGCATGGAGTTCGGCCTCGGCGAGGCTCTGCCCATGTACGCCGGGGGGTTGGGCATCCTTGCCGGAGACCATCTGAAGGCGTGCAGCGACTTGGGCGTGCCGCTGCTGGGCGTAGGCCTTCTCTACCAGCGAGGCTACTTCCGGCAGGCCATCAGCGAGCTCGGTTCTCAGGTGGAGATCTATCCGTTCAGTGATCCCGCGCAGTTGCCCGTGATACCGGCGCGCGACAAGTCCGGCGACTGGCTGGCCGTCGCCGTGGATCTGGCTCAGGGCGAGGTGATGCTGCGGGTTTGGGAGGCCACGGTGGGAAGGGTGCGCGTCTTCCTTCTGGACACCAACCACCCTCACAACGGACCTGCGGACAGAGGTCTCGCCGGTGAACTGTACGGCAGCGGGACCGAGACCCGGCTCCAACAGGAGATCCTGCTCGGCATCGGCGGGTGGCGGGCGTTGCGCGGACTCGGGCTCGATCCGCAGGTCTGTCATCTGAACGAGGGTCACACCGCATTCGCCTGCGTGGAGCGGGCGCGCTGCCTGGGGCTCGACAGGGGGATGCCGTTCTCGGAGGCCTTGATCGCGGCCAGACCCGGGAACGTGTTCACCACCCACACTCCCGTGGAGGCGGGCTTCGACCGTTTCCCGGCCGGCTTGATACGGCAGTACCTGGGTGCGTACGTGGCGGGTCTCGGTCTGGAGATGGACGAGTTCCTCGCTCTCGGCCGGGCGGACCCGAGTTCGGCGGACGAGCCCTTCAACATGGCGCATCTCGCTCTGCACACGTGTGGCGCCGCCAACGCCGTGAGCCGCGCCCATCAGGCAGCGACCCGCCGTCTCTTCACGGGGATCTTTCCTCGCACGCGAGAGCTCGAAGTGCCCATCGCCCGGGTGACCAATGCGGTTCATGTCCCTTCGTGGCTCTCTCCGGCCTCGCACTCCTTTTGGAGAGACCGTTGCTGCTGGGACTGGGGATCCGAGGGCCGGGAGTGGACCGCCGCGGCCGGAGGTGCGGTCGCCGCCGGGCTGGCGTCGGACGAGGCGCTCTGGGCGCTGCGTCAGGAGAACCGCAGGAACCTGGTGGAGGAGGTGAGGGCGTACGCCGCGCGGCACCGCGGCGATCCGGGACGAGCCGCCGGCGACGAAGGGGGCCGAACGCCGCTTCTGGATCCCACATTCCTCACCCTCGGTTTTGCACGGCGCTTCACCGGATACAAGCGCTGCACCCTCCTTCTGCGCGATGAGGACCGGCTCGCCCGCATGCTGTCCTCGAAAGAGCGGCCGGTGCAACTGGTGATCGCCGGCAAGGCGCATCCCGCCGACGAAGAGGGCAGGGCCATGATCCACGCCTGGGTGCTCTTCTCGCGCCGGCCCGACGTCCACGGCCGTGTGGTCTTTGTCGCCGACTACGACATAGCGGTAGCGGCAAGCCTGGTCCAGGGCGCGGACGTATGGATCAACAACCCCATACGGCAACTCGAGGCGAGCGGGACGAGCGGCATGAAGGTGCTGGCCAACGGCGGTCTCAACCTGTCGGAACCGGACGGCTGGTGGGAGGAGGCATATGGCCCCGAGTTCGGCTGGAGCATAGGGGATAGCGTGCCGGTGGGCGCCGACCATCGGGCGCGCGACGAGTGCGAGGCGTACGAGCTGTACAGCAGGTTGGAGGAGGAGATCATCCCGCTGTTCTATCTACGCGACGAGCGGGGTATCCCGCGGGAATGGCTCCGCCTGGTCAGGAGTTGTATGCAGGTCCTCGCACCGCGCTACTCCGCCGGCCGCATGGTGTCGGAATACGCGACGGACCTCTATGTCCCGGGAGCCCGTGCCTACCGCTCTCGGGAAGCGGCGGGGAACGGAGCCGCCGGGGAGATCGGACGCTGGACCGAGCGCGTGCGTTCTTGCTTGGAAGGCGTCCGCTTCGAGCGCGTGAGGATCCTGGACGAGCATGAGCCTCGCGGGGTGGAGGTAACCCTCGACCCGAACGGTCTGGCGGACGATTTCCGGGCAGGCACCCTCGCCATGGAGCTCTGCAGCTCATTTCTCGAGCTCGACCGGCCGGTGCGTGCGCCCGTGCCGCTGGTGTCCCGATCAGCGGGAAGTCTGGTCTTCGCAGCGCAGTTCGTGCCGCCGCGGCTGCTCGAGCACTGCGTCGTGCGGGTGGTGGCGGCGCACCCGCTGAGTTTCGGCGAACTCGAGACGCCCGAACCGGTGTGGGTCGCAGGACCCTGCGGCGTCTGAGGAAGGTGACGAGACACTCGTCGTTCGGGCGGTCCCGGCCGAGGGCCTTGATGAGCAGGCGGCCAGGTGCTCAGGCGGCGTCCCGGCCATCGGCGGTCGCTTTCCGCGAGACCCGCCGGTCTTGGACCTGCGGGGAGAAAACGAGGACCGTGCACCCACCTTCGAAGACAGACCTCCGAGCGCCCACCGGTAGTCAGCTCAGACCAAGCGACCCCACGGCACATGAAAGAGTCCGCTTAGGGCTGCTACCTCCCGGTCCTGACCCGGTTCACGGAGTTCCATTGCGTAGGACCTGGCCGTCAACACCACTTGCCGATGTCAGACCTCACAGGCCCGCTCCTAGGGTGGGGATTCCGTCCCGCTGAAGCGGTTTGCGGGTACAGGGCACCGCTAGTTCCCCACCTAGCACGGTCGCCGGGGAGTATACAGCAGTGACGCGGCACCGGGCCTGGTAGCGGGGCGGCCCGGCGAGGCCCGTCACCTTCTTCGTCGTGGGACTATCCTGGAAGACATCGTGGATCGCATCGCTTCTCAAGGAGCTACGCATGGACAGGCTTCGGGACAAAGTGGCCATCGTGACGGGAGCGGGGTCCGGCATCGGCCGGGCGGTGGCGGTGGCGTTCGGCAGAGAGGGAGCGAAGGTGCTGGTGAGCGACAGCCGCACCGACGGCGGCGGCGAGGCGACCGTGACGGCCATCCAGGCCGAGGGAGGCGAGGCTCTCTACGTGGCGGCCGACGTCTCCAAAGAGGACGACGTCATCAGGCTCGTGCGGGCGGCCGTCGACCGGTTCGGCCGGCTCGACGTGATGGTCAACAACGCCGGTGTGATGCGGGTGGGGCCGGTCACGGAACTGACCGAGGCAGACTTCGACCTCGTGACCTCCGTCAACCAGAAGGGCACGTTCTTCGGCATCAAACACGCGGCCCGGGCGATGATGAAGACGGGCGGCGGCTCCATCATCAACACCTCGTCCATAGCGGCCGACCACGGGCAGCACGGCGGGGTGGTGTATGCGGCGACCAAGGGAGCCATCCTCTCGATGACCCTCACCGCCGCCTCGGAACTGGCCGAGTACGGCATCCGGGTGAACGCGGTGCAGCCGGGGGCGATATCGACGGGCATCCTCGCAGCCTCGGGTGTCCGCGAGACCCCGGACAGGGCGGCGCGCATCGAGCAGGGCACCCCTCTCGGCCACCGGCGGGGCCTCCCGGAGGAAGTGGCGCCGCTGTACGTCTACCTGGCCTCCGACGAGTCGGGGTTCGTGACCGGGCAGAAGCTGGCGGTGGACGGGGGCATCTCGGCCGACAGCCACGTCATCTGACCGCCGGCCGGGGCGGCCTGCCTGCCGCCGGAGCGCCGTTCTAGGCGCCCGGGCCCGTCACCTTGTACTTGAGTCCATGCAGGTTCACGCCCGCCGGCGCGTCGAAGGTGTACCACAGGTAGGTCCAGTCTCCGGCCGGGATCGCGGTGCTCCGGAGGCCGGCGTCTTCCGTCCACCATTTGTCGGCGGCTTTTGACAGGGGCAGGATCTTCCCGTCCGCGGCCGTGGCCGTCACCGTGAAGTCGCCCGGGACCACGCTCTTGGTGCCTTCGTTCCGGACGAAGAAGTCCACCGTGAGGAACATCCCTATGGCGGTCGGGCCCTCACCTACGCCGAGGTGCTTCAACTCGTGCACCGTGACCGGCGCCCACACGAGCGGGCCCACCTTCACGGAACTGCCGAACGCCACGATCGCGCCCTTGGCGGGCCCGAGCGGGTCGTAGTCGATGGTCCGCAGCCACGTGCCGTCCTCCTTCTTCCACCCCAAAGCCTCGATGCCTCTGGTGGTGAGCCCGTCACGGCACCGCAGTCGCACGGTGAGGACGGTGACGGCGCGCGAGCCGTCCCCCGAGAACGTCACCCTGGTGATCTTGTCCCAGGGATCGGCCTCTATGATGTCGGCCGGGTCGGCAGGCGTCCGCCAGGCCTCCTGGTATTCGGCAGCCCGCGCCGCTGCTTCGCTCTTGGGCGTGAGGAAGGCCGCGATCTTCGCGGTCAGGTCCTCTTTGGTCCCCGGGATGGACTCGAGGAGGTCGAGCCACTCGGCGGCCCGCGCGGTGAGGACGGCGGTCTCGCCGTCGGTGGTCGTAGTCGGTTCGGCCGTCGTGGTGGTGGCCGCCACGGTCGTCGTCGTGGGGGCCGCCGTGGTCGTCGTGGTGATGGCGATGGCGGTGGTGGTCGGCGCGGCGCTGGTCGTGGTGGGCGGGATGGAGGCCACCGTGGTGGTCGATGCCGCCTCCTGCGCGTCACCGTCCCCCAGAGCGAAGAAGAGGCCGAGCCCTATCCCGGCCAGGACCACGATCGCGCCGGCGACGATGGCGACGATGAGGGCCGGGTCGCGGCGCTTCCGGGGGACGGGCGCCGGGCCGGTGGCGGGCGGTTCGGGCGGGGCCGGCGGAGACGGTGCCGTGGGCGGCGCAGGGGCGGCGAGCGGCTCGGCGGCTGTCGACGTCTCCTGTGCGGCCTCGCCGGCTGCCGGAGCGGGTTCGATCGGCGGGCTGGTCGCGGCTGCCGTCACTTGTGCGCCACAGCCGGAGCAGAAGCGGTCGCCATCCTTGATGGCGTTGCCGCACGCGGTGCAGAACATGTCGCCCTCCTCGAAAAAGCGGACCCGCCAGGACTGTAACGAACGGAGGGCGATTTGGATACGGGACTAAAGTCCGGTTCTGAGCGGGCGCCTGCTGAAGAAGATGCTCCAGGCGGAGTGGGAGGGATTCGACGCGCTTGCTTCGCAACCGCCGTCCTCGCCTCGCCGTCCGGCTCGGCTCAGACCGCTCACTGCTCGACAGTCCAAAGGGACTGTCTCGCTGACGCTCGCGCCCTCGCGGGTTCGAATCCAGACATGGATTGAGTCGCTGTGGGGTTGGGGAACTGAGGCGGAGTGGGAGGGATTCGAACCCTCGAGACGGGGTTAAGCCGCCTACACGATTTCCAGTCGTGCTCCTTAAGCCATCTCGGACACCACTCCGCGAGTGCGGGGGTCCGCCTCTAAGCAGGCGGGATTATAGCAGTCGGGGCGGAGGTCCCGGCGGTGCGGCGCCGACAGGTCTTCGACTCGGCGCTCGGGTCGCCGGTCACGGTAGGCCGCGGCTCAGGGGCTGGTCGCCCGGCGCGGCGGCCCGTCTACGGCCAGGTCGGCTGTCCCCCGACGATCACCGTCCATACCACCAGCGTGATGAAGGCGGCCGCGGCCCCCGGCGTCACGAGCGCGCCGATGGGGTCCAGTGCCACCTCGCTGACCGAAGGCAGGATCCAGAAACTCGCCAGGCACAGCAGAAAGCTGGCCGCGATGGCCCCGAAGATCTGGCCGCCGCCGACCCCCATGTAGACGAGGATGCCCCCGTACGTGATGAGCGAGCCGATCATGAACAGGAGGCTCTCGCCGCCGGACAGCCGTTGGGCTCGGCCCTGGCCGAGGAAGATGATCGCCAGGGTGGCGAAGAAGAACCCGAATCCCAGCAGCCCGTACCCCAGGTGCACGTCGAGGAAGCGGATCTTCGCGGCGAACTCGCCCTGGGCCAGCACCTCGGGCATGGCCCGGAAGAGAGAGTGGGCGGCCATGTGGATGCCGTAGCCGGACAGGCCGATCGCCAGACCGACCCAGAACATCCAGGCGTATGGGCTCGAGATGACCGAATAGACGTTGAGCGTGCCCCGGTTGGATTGCGTGAGGACCAGGAACAGACGGGTGAGGGCGAAGGCCGTGAGGGCGGGCAGGAAGACGATGAACACCAGGTCGTACCAGGTGTGCGACCACGAGCCCGACTGGACCGCCGTGTTCTCCCGCGCGGCCTGGTAGATCTCCCAGGCGAGCAGGGTGATCATCACCCAGAAGACACTTCGGGCGACGGGCGCGTTCGCGCGCATCTGCGAGTTGGGTCTCATGTGCTCACCTCACCCACCGGACGGACCTGCGGGACTAGACGATGAAGGGGATGAGCGCCTTCCGCTCCTTCGGGTAGTCCGCGAACTCCTGCCCGTACCAGCGGTGGGTGCGGAACGCCCGGGGAGCAAGATTGGCGACTGTCCAGACGAGGAATGCGACTGCGCCGAGGTTCCAGGCCATCAGCGCCCAGCCGGCCCATTCGATCATCTCGCCGAGATAGTTGGGGCAGCTGATGAACCGGTAGGCGCCGCCTCGGGGGATCTTGTAACCGGTCTCGCCGGGCTTGCGCAGGCCGATGAGGACCCTGTCCGCGTGCTGGTTGAGCGCGTAGCCGCCTATGAACAGGAGGATCCCGATGATGAACCGCGGGTCGCCGAACCAGGAGGTCTGCAGGGCCGGGCCCAGGTCGAAGAGATAGCGGCCGTTGAGATAGCCGTTGCCCAGGTTGAACACCACCGCCATCAGGATGACCGACACCGTCATGCTCTGCCGGCTGCTGTGCAGGCGGAACGGGAAGATGTACGTGCGGTGGACGTAGTGCACCGCCCACAGGAGAACCAGCACGATCGCCACGGGATTCGTCCGCTGCGGCCCGATGGCGAAGAGCACCACCATCGCGATGATCGACGGCGATTCCATGATGATCCAGCCCCAGCGTGACTCGATGCGCGGCCCCCAGCCCTTGCGGGTGAAGCGCCCGTACGGGGCGGTGATGAAGAAGAGGGCCACGAAGGTGACCACAGCGAGCGCCATCCAGGCGATGGCAAGCCAGTGGTAGAAAACGAGTTCGTCCATGAGGGCGTTTATATCATGCGGCGCCGCCCCCGACGTGCGGTAACCTCGGTAGGTGCACCAGATAGTCAACATCATCGGGCCCACGTTCTTCGTCGTCGTCGTCGGCTATCTCTTCGGGCGGTTCGCGAAGGTCAACATGGGGCCGCTCATCGACATCTCCATGTACGTCGCCGTCCCGGCCATGGCCTTCCACTCGATGATCACCAGCAAGGTCGTCCTCAGCGACGCCACGAAGCTGTGGGCGGCATGCCTCATCGGGATGGTGGGCAACCTGGTCCTGGCGCGGATCCTCTTCGCGGCGCTCCGGCAGAAACACTCCGGGCTCTACCTGCCCATCGTGTTCAGCAACTATGTGAACATCCCGCTGCCCATCATCTTCCTGGCGTTCGGGTCCGAAGGGGCGGCGCTCGCCATCCTCATGTACATCCCGCAGGGGATCATCCTGAACTCGCTGGGCGTCTACGTGGCCTCTGGTGAGAAGGACATCAAGCAGGGCCTCTTGGTCATGGTCAAGACTCCGCTGATGTGGGCGGCCATCATCGGGCTGGCGCTCAGTCTGGGGCACGTGCCCATCCCCAAGGTGGTCGAGGGTTCGGTCAACCTCCTCGGCCAGGCCGGCGTTCCGCTGATGCTGTTGATCCTCGGCGTCAGCGTCGGACGGTTCCGGTTCAACCAGATACCGTTGACCGCGGTGGCCAGCGTCCTGCGCGTGGGCGGCGGCTTCGCCTTCGCGATGTTGTCCGTGTGGATCTTCGCGCTGGCCGGAGTGAATCGCGCCGTGGTGATCTTCGAAGCCACGATGCCGTCGGCGGTGTTCGTCTCCGTGTTGGCCGCCAAGTACAAGAACGAGCACGAACTGGTCGCCTCGGTGGTGCTCGCCACCACGCTGATGGCCATCCCGGTGATCCCAGCATTGCTTTACTTCCTCACCTGAAGCGCGGCATAATCCCGACGATGGGTACTGGTATGGGGATGGACATGGGCAAGGACGCCGGCATGGGCAGGGGCACCGAAATGGGCTTGGATCGCAGCATCTGGGCAAGGGGGTTGACCCGCACCTTCGCCGACATGACGGCGGTGGACGGCGTCGACCTGACCATCGATTCGGGGCGCATCTTCGGCTTTCTCGGGCCGAACGGGTCGGGCAAGACCACCATGGTGCGGATGCTCACCACCATCCTCAAACCGTCGGCCGGCTCGGCCAGGGTGGCCGGGTTCGACGTGTCCGAGCAGCAGGGCGAGGTCCGGGAACGCGTGGGCGTGGCCCTGCAGGAGGTCGGCCTCGACGGGCTCATGACCGCCCGGGAGATGCTCGTCCTTCAGGCCCGGCTCTTCCGTGCCGACCGCGAGCAGGCCCGGGCGACCGCCGAGCGCCTCCTCGCCACCGTGGGCTTGGACAACGTGGATCCCAAGAAGCGCGTCGGCCAGTTCTCCGGCGGGATGAGGCGCCGCCTCGACCTCGCTCTCGCTCTGGTGAACGACCCGCTGGTGCTGTTCCTCGACGAGCCCACCACCGGCCTCGACCCGGTCAGCAGGTCGGCCATCTGGGACGAGGTCCGCCGCCTCAACCGCGAGAAGGGCATGACCATCTTCCTGACGACCCAGTACCTCGAGGAAGCGGACAAGCTCGCCGACGAAGTGGCCATCATCGACCGGGGCCGCATAGTCGCCCAGGGAGCGCCCGAGGCGCTCAAGCGGGGCATCGGCAACGAGGTCGTGAAGTTCACGTTCGCCTCCCCCGACGCCGCCGCCCGGGCCGGCGACGTTCTCTCTCGCCAGGCTCCGGACCGCCGTCTGGACGGCCCCAGCCTCCTCTGCTACTTCACCACGGCCGCGGGCCGGCTGCCGGAGCTCATCCGGACGCTGGACGAGGCCGGTCTGGCCCTCGAGGGCCTCACGGTGAGCGAGCCCACCCTGGACGACGTGTTCCTCCAGGCCACCGGGCATCGGCTCAGTCCCAAGCAGGCCGCCGGCAACGGCGCGAACGGGGCAGCCGCAGAGGTTGGCGATGCCGCAGGCGTCGCTGGGGCCGGTGACTCCGCTGATGCCGCCGCTGAAGCCTCCGGGCGCCGCACGTCCAAGAGAGGCCGCCGCCGATGAACGACATCGTCCTCCTCGTCACGCGCTCCCTGCGCAACAGCCTGCGGGTGCCGGCGGCGCTCATCCCGAACGTCGCCATCAGCGTGTTCTTCCTGTTCGTGTTCAACTCCGGGCTGTCGTCGGTGGCCAACCTGCCCGGGTTCAAGGGCTCGTACCTGGCGTTCATCATCCCGGTGTCGATCGTGTCCGCATCGGTGGGCGGCGCCGGCAACGCGGGGCAGTTGCTCATCCGCGACATCGAGTCCGGCTACTTCACCAAGCTGCTGCTCACGCGCAGCTCCCGGTTGGCGCTGGTGTGGGGGCCGATGATCGCCGGGGCGGCGTTGCTCGTGGCGCAGGTGATCATCATCCTGCTGCTCGGGCTGGCGCTCGGGCTGCATTCGGCGTCCGGCGTGGGCGGGATGTTCGTGGTCCTCTTCTACGCCTTCCTCTGGGGTATGGCGTTCGCGGGCTACGCCGTGGCGGTGTCGCTCAAGACCCGCAACGCGGCGGCGGCCGAGGCGGCGACGTTCGCGTTCTTCCCGCTGATCTTCCTGTCGACCACGTTCGTGCCCAAGGAGTACATCGGGGCGACGTGGCTCAAGTGGGCGGCGACGGCGAACCCCACCACCTACATCTACGACGCGATGCGTTCGCTGCTGATAGACGGTTGGCAGGTCCGGCCGCTCCTCATCGGGGCAGGCGTTGTCCTGGCGTTCGCCACCCTCACCGGGATCCTCGCGCTGCGGCAGGCCCGGCGGGCCACCCAACTGGGGTAGGCCCGGCGATGGCTCCCGACTCCACCGCGCCCACGGCGCCCGGCGCCGGCTGGGGCGGCCAATGCTCCGGTGCGGCACCTGGCGCCGCCGGGTCCGGCGACCCGAGACCCGGCCGCATCTCCGCCGTCCTCTTCGACTTCGACGGGACGCTCACCGTCCCCGACACCCTCGATTTCGGAGCGGTTCGGCAGGCCGTCGGTTGCCCCGAGGGGATGGGGCTGCTCGAGTTCCTTGCCGGCGTGGCCGGCCCCGAGGAGCGGCGGCGCAAGGAGGCGGTCCTCGAGGCCTGGGAGATGGAGGCGGCCGAACGGACCCGGGAGAACGCGGGCGCGACACGGCTGGTAAGCACCCTGCACAGGCTGGGGGTGCCGCTGGGCATCATCACCCGCAACACCCTGGTCTCCATCGAGCGCTCGTTGGCGCAGATGCCCGGCATCGACCTTGGCTGGTTCGGCGTGGTGATAACCCGCGACCTGCCCCTGAGTCCCAAGCCGTTCCCGGATGGGGTCCACTACGCGGCAGAGCATCTCGGGGTGGAGGTGGCGGAACTCCTGGTGGTGGGCGACTACCGGTTCGACATCGAGGCGGGCAAGCGCGCGGGCGCCCTGGCGATGTACCTCCACAACGACCCGGCCGGGCCGTTCCACGGGGACGGAGCCGACTTCGTCGTGCGGTCGCTGACCGAGGCGCTGACCGTCATCGAGCCGCGGTTGGCGCCCGGCATCCAGACTTGAGGTGATCCCGCCGCGCATACGATTGTGCGGTATTTCGCACAATCGTATATTCCTCCGAGGAGACGCACGTCCTCGCGCTTCTCGCGCGCTGCCCGTGGGCGGAGGGTGGCAGCGCCGGCCCGCGGCGGCGCCCCCGCTATAATCGGCTCATGAGCAGCCTGTTCAACGCTTTTCGATCCTTCCGGGTCCGCAACTACCGGCTGTTCTGGTTCGGGCAACTGGTCTCGCTCGCCGGGACGTGGATGCAGGACCTGGCCATCAGCTGGCTCGTGCTCCAACTCACCGACTCTCCGGTCGCCCTCGGTCTCGTGATGACCATCCGCTTCGGGCCGGCGCTTCTGCTGTCGCTCTACGGGGGCGTGCTCGCGGACCGGCTGCGCAAGCGCCACACGATGATCTACTGCGAGGCGCTGCAACTCGTCATCGCGCTCATCCTGGCGGTGTTCACGCAGGCGGGCATCATCACCGTGGCCATCATCTACGGGTTGGCGGCGATCCGGGGCATCATCGACGCCGTCGAGGGCCCCATCCGCCTGACGTTCGTCCCCGAGATGGTCGGCACCAAGGACCTGGCCAACGCCATCGCTCTCAACTCCACCCAGTTCAACGCGGCCAGGGTCATCGGGCCGGCGGTGGGCGCCATCATCCTCAAAGCCATCGGCTATGCCGCCTGCTTCTACATCAACGCGGGCAGCTTCGTCGCCGTGATAATCGCCCTGCTGGCAATGCGGGTGAGCGAACTGCATCTCGTGCCGCGGCTGCCGCGCGAACCGGTGCTCGATCAGGTGCGGGAGGGGTTCCGCTATGCCCGGTCGACGCCCGATGTGGTCGCCATCCTCATCCTGGTGGGGTTCCTCGGCGCCTTCGGCTACAACTTCATGACACTGACCCCGCTCGTGACCAAATACGTGCTGCATCAGGGCGAGGGGACGCTGGGCTGGCTGACCACGACCATGGCGGTCGGGTCGATCTGCTCCGGTCTCTACATCGCCTTCAGAGGGCGGGCCACCAGGCGCCTGGTGATGGCGCCGGCCGCGTTCTTCGTCGTGATGCTCGCCGTGGTCGGCGTCTCCAAGTGGGTGTCTCTCTCGACGGTGATGATGTTCGGGTTGGGCATCACCGGCATCCTCGTGATGACCACGGCCAACACCCGGCTGCAGTTGACGGTCCCTGCGCACATGCGCGGGCGGGTCATGGGTATCTACGGCCTGCTGTTCGTGGGCACGACACCGATAGGCGCCTACGTCATGGGCGCGCTGGCGGAGGCGATCAACGTCCCGGTGATGGTGCTCATGATGGCCGGGTTGTGCGTGGTCGGATGGGTGTGGGCCGTGCTCTATCTGCGGCGGTCCGGCAGTGAGGACCCGCTGCGGAGCGGCGTACTCATGGACGAGGGTTCGGCGGCCGATGAGGGGTTGGCGGTCGAGGAGGGGCTGGTGGCCGAGGAGCCGGACAACCATGGATGACGGAACGCCGGCGGTGAGGCGAGCCGCAGCGGCCGCTGCGCGGGCGGCGGCCCCACTTCGGGCGGCCTCCCTACGGCCGGCGGCCATCCTGCTCGTGCTGCTCGCCGTCCTGCTGCTCCCGGCCTGCGCCGGCGGCACTTCTGCGACCACCTCGGCACCGTCGAGCACCGCCTCCGCAACGGCTTCGACGTCCACCAGCGTTACGCCTGTCACCACCGCACCGGCCCCCGGCACCACTGCCGTGAGCGTCCCCGTCCTCGCCGCCGCGCCCGGTTCGCCCCAGTCGGGCGACCCGTACTTCCCGCAGAACGGCAACGGCGGCTATGACGTCCAGAGCTACGACATCACCATGGACATCGACCCGGCGAGCGGCCGGGTGGCTGCGAAGACCGTGGTCACCGCCGACGCCACCCAGGACCTGTCCGCCTTCTACCTCGACCTCACCGGTCTCGAGGTGTCCGCCGTCGAGGTCGACGGCTCGCCGGCCGCGTTCACCCACACCGGCCAGGACCTCCGTATCGAGCCGTCGCAGCCCGTCGCGGCCGGCGGCCGCTTCGCCGCTACCATCACCTACTCGGGCATCCCCGGCCAGATCGTCGGCAAGACGCTTACGGTAGGCTGGCAGAAGACCGGCGACGTCATCTTCACGCTCGACGAGCCTCAGGGCGCCGCGTTCTGGTTCCCGGTCAACGACACCCCGGCCGACAAGGCTACCTACACTTTCCGGCTGACCGTCCCCACGCCCTACACGGCCACCGCCAACGGGGTCCTGACGGGGACCGCGCCGGCGAATGCGGCCGCGGCCGCGCCGGCGCCCGGCGGCGCCCGGACCTTCACCTGGGTGATGGACCAGCCGATGGCCAGCTATCTCGCCCAGGTGGAGGTCGGCCGGTTCGCCCTGGAGACCTACACCTCGACGGGCGGGATCCCCATCCGTGATTACTTCGCCGAGGACCTCGTGGCGGTCGCGCACACTGCTTTCGCCCGCACGGGCGACGTCCTCGACTACTTCGCGAGCCTGTTCGGGCCCTATCCCTTCGCGGCGTACGGCTCGGTGGTGGTGGACGCGAAGAGCGGCGCCGCCATGGAGAACCAGACCCTGTCGATGTACGGCCGCGACGTCGTCGAGCAGGACATGGCCGATCCCACCCGGGGAGCCATCTTCGTATCGCACGAGATCGCCCACCAGTGGTTCGGCGACAGCGTGACCATCGAGCGCTGGGACGACATCTGGCTCAACGAGGGCTTCGCCACCTATGCCAGTTGGCTGTGGCTGGAGCACGATGTGGGCGCGGATGCCCTCGCCGAGCAGGTGCAGATGAGCTACGACATGGTGTCCAAGTCCATCGAGGCGCCACCCGCCACCCCCGGTGCCGACCACCTTTTCGGGGTGAGCACCTACCGGCGGGGAGCTCTCACGCTGCACGCATTGCGGCTGACGGTCGGCGACGCGGCGTTCCTGGCCATCCTCAAGGCGTGGGCGACCGGCCACGTGTACGGCAACGCCACCACGGCGGAGTTCATAGCGCTGGCCAAAGAGAAGGCCCCGCAAGTACCGGCGGCGACTCTCGACGCCCTGTTCCAGGCCTGGTTGTACGACGAGAAAGCTCCTGAGTTGCCGGCCGGAGGGCCGGTGAGTTGATGGGCGGCGCGGAACCCGGCGGCGCCGGCGGTGGCGCCCGCGGCGGTCGCGGCGCCGGAGCCCAGGTCCGCCCCGAACGGGGCCTCGCCGTCCTGCGCCTGTTCTTCAGCCGGGATTTCCTGCGCTATCTCGGCCCCGGGTTCATCGTCACCGTGGGCTTCATCGACCCGGGCAACTGGGCCACCAACGTGGCCGGCGGCAGCGAGTTCGACTACTCGCTCCTCTGGGTGGTCACCCTGGGGACCCTCATGCTCATCCTCTACCAGAGCATGTCCGCCCGGCTGGGGATCGTCACCGGGCACAGCCTCGCCTACAACATCCGCCACCGCGCCCCGCGGCCGCTCACCGGGCTGTTCGGCGGCAGCATCGTCCTGGCCTGTATCGCCACGGACGTGGCCGAACTCCTCGGCGGGGCACTCGGCTTCCAGATCCTCTTCGGGATACCGGTGCTCATCGGCGGGGTCATCACCGCGGTCCTTCAGATCCTCCTGATAGTCACCGGCCGCTACCGCCACATCGAGCGGATAGTCGTCGCGTTCATCGGGGTCATCGCCATCTGCTACGTCATCGAGTTGGCGCTGGTGCACCCGGATTGGGGCGCCGCCGCGCATCACGCATTCGTCCCTCATCTGAGCAAGGCCAGCATGCTGGTGGCCATCGGGATGCTCGGGGCCGTCGTCATGCCGCACAACATCTACCTACATTCCAACGTGGTGCTCAACCGTGAGGTGCCCGGGGATGTCGAGGGGCGCCGCCGGCTGATCCGCTACGAGATGGGCGACACCTCGATCGCAATGATCCTCGGATGGCTCATCAACTCGGCCATGGTGGTCGTGGCGGCGGCGGTGTTCTTCCGGCACGGCATCAAGGTGGACACGCTCACCCAGGCGTCGGCCACGTTGGAGCCGCTCGCGGGCTCGCTGGCCCGGCTGCTGTTCGGCATCGGCCTGCTGTTCGCCGGGCTGGGCTCCAGCTTCACCTCTGCGATGGCGGAGGTGAACGTGCTGACCGCCTATCTCGGCCGGCCCGAGGATCCGCGCACCAAGCTCTACCGCATCGGCTTGTTCGTCCTGGCCATCCCGGCGCTGGTGGTGGTCGCGGTGTCGAGCGACCCGCTGCACGTCCTCATCTACAGCCAGGTGGCGTTGACCATCCAGTTGCCGCTCACCATCCTCCCGCTGCTATGGCTGGTCTTCAGCAAGAAGGTGATGGGTGAGTTCCGCAGCGGCCCGGTGGAGCGCACGCTGGCCATTCTCGCGACGCTCGCCCTGAGCGTCCTCAACACCTTGTTCCTCTACACCCTCGCGGGAGGTTCGTTCTGATGTATAAGCGCATACTCGTGCCCCTCAAGGGAGATGAGACCGACGAGAGCGTGGTGGCGCACGCCGGGGAACTGGCGCGCGTCTGCGGCGGGCGGGTGACCCTGCTGCGGGTGATCCACGCCCATTCCCGCGACGAGGCCACCCTGCTGCAGGAGCGGGCCCGCGCCTACCTGGGCGAGAAGATCGACCGCCTGGCGGAGGACGGTGTGAGCGCCGAACCGATGGTCGCTACGGGCGAGCCGGCCCCGGGCATCACCGCGGCGGCGGTGCAGTTGGGCGCCGACCTCATCGTGATGGCCACCCACGGCCATACGGAGATGCGGCACGTGTTCGTGGGCTCGGTGACCGAGGATGTGGTGCGCAGCGCTACCGCGCCGGTGTTGCTGGTGAGGCCTGGAGGGTAGTCGAGCACCTTGGACCGTACGATCGGCGATAGCTGGTATACTCTCTCCAGCATTCGTCAGGACGTCCTTCAGGCCTAGCGCCGAGCCTCACCTCTCTTCGCTCAGTCTCCAGTGCTTCTTTCCGATTGTCGTTGTGTAACTCCGTTCATGGAGGCTGTAGTGAGTTCAGCAAAACTGTACGTTGGCAACCTTGCGTATTCGACTTCTGAGGCGACCATCCGGGCCGCTTTCGAAGCTCACGGCGAGGTCGCCTCTGTCAACCTCATCACCGACCGCGACACGGGCCGCGCCAAGGGCTTCGGCTTCGTGGAGATGGGTTCCCCGGAACAGGCCGAGGCTGCCAAAGCCGCGCTTGACGGCACCCAGCTCGACGGCCGCGCCCTCAAAGTGGACGTCGCCAAAGAACAGGCCCCGCGCGCTCCCCGCTCCGGCGGCTACGGCGGTGGCGGCTATGGTGGCGGCGGCTACGGTGGCAACCGTGGCGGCGGCTACGGCGGCGGCAACCGCTGGTAATCAGCGGATCTCGCCAGACCACACCGGTCATACGGTGACTGACAGAACGCCGGCCTTCGGGCCGGCGTTCTTGTTTTGTGCCTCAGTCCGCCCGGGCCGGCCCGCCCCTGTCCACCGGCGGCAACTTGGCCAGCAGCGCCAGGTGATCCCGGTAGGAATCGATCATCGCGTCGAACGGGGAGTCGAAGTCGAACGTGCAGAAACGGCCCGGCGGTCTGCGGCCCACCACGTCCAGCGGCAGCAGGCCGTCCCAGGAGTGGGCGAGTCGCGGGAACGCTGCTCTGCCCACCGGGTGGATGGCCGTGACGCCCCTGGCCCCGCAGGCGGTGGCGAAATCGAGGAAGGCTCTGTCCACCTTCCGGCCCGGCCGGCCGAAGGCCACGCTCACCGACTGGAGCGTCTGGCGGGGCAGCATCGGCAGGTAGCGCCAGGGGACGTCCATGATGTCGTCCACCGGGCGCACGATGACCACCCTGGTGCGGCACTCGCCCGCCATCGAGGCGAACACGTTGGCGTCGAGGCGCGCTTCTTTGCCGGTCCGCTCGTCGAGCACCACCACGAACGGGTCGTCGTATTCCGACAGCACCCGCAGGCCGTTGCCCCAGCGGTCGGTGCCCTCGATGGTCTTGTAGCGGTCGAACGGGTCGTGCAGATGGCGGAGCGGCCAGGAGCCACGGGGCATCACCTGGGACAACTGGCGGAGGCGCTTCACCAGGCGCCGCGCGTATTCCGCGGGCAGGTCGTCGGCGGGATCGGCCTTCTCCACGAAGTGGATGCGGGACGAGAGGCAACCGTTCTGGTCCCAGTAGGCGGAGTCGAGCGCGCCCAGCAGCGCCACGATGTCGATGACTTCGGCGCCGCCGGGTGGGGTCCAGCCCGTGCCGTCCATCGCCCAGTCGAGTTGGAGGGTCTCGCGGCTGATGACCGTGAAGCCGGCCTTGTGGCCGTGCGCGTGGATGCGGGGGGAGTGGCGCAGCGCGGCAGCCTGCGCCTCCAGTGAAGCGAGGTCCTCGGCGCCGGCGGACGCAAGTACCAGGTCCGTCTCCTCGAGGATCTGCCTCTGCAGACCGGCATCGCCGTCATCCCAGCCCCCTACGGCCACCATCGCCACCAATCCGGGGTCGATCTCCTCGATGGCGGACAGCACCGCGGGGGTGAGCAGCGGTTCCTGCTCCGAACCTCTGAGGAGGACCACCGGTGGCGGCACCGGCCGGGGCAACGGCGCCTCGCCGCGCAGCGTGGCGGCGAGCGCGAGGAAGGCCATCATGAGGCCGCCTCCGGGGACGGTCCCGTCGTCGAACCCGGCCACCGTCTCGGGGCGGCTCTCGGCGCGGAAGAGGGGCATCTCCCAGGAGACGGGCACGTAGCCGGCCAGCTTGTCGACGGCATGGCGCGGGAAGAAGCGGATGCGTCCCGGCAGACCGGGTATCTGCCGCCACCGGACGCTGCAGACCTTGTCGGGCTGGTACCGGAGCGCCGCGGTCATCTGCTCGACGTCCCACAACTCCGGCGACTGCAGGGCGGCCTCGACCATGCCGGGCGAATATCCCGTGAAGCTGGACAGCGCGGCGACGAGCGCCCCGTAGGCAGGGTCGGACCGGTCGGTGAGGCGGCGGGCGGCCGCCGCCAGCGCGGTCTGGAAGCGCGCCCAGTACTCGGCGCCGCGGGGCGCTTTCTCGCGGGCGGCCCGCAGCTCGGAGACGATCTCCGCCCACTCCGCGTGGGTGAAGACCGGCCGGCGCGCGACCACCGTGCCGGCCGCGCCGTTCGCGCGGGTCTCGTGCCACAGCGTGCCCTCTCCGATGAGGCGGCGGCGCAGCGGGGCAGGCAGCCAGTATGCGGGCCAGACGGTCTCGGCGGGCGGCGCCACGGCGCCGGCGGCCGGCTTCCGCGCCCGCGGCTTGCGCGGCGCGGCCGGGGGCTTCTGTCCCTCGTCGTCTAGACCCGGCCGAGGCATCCCGCTTCCCCCCTCAGGTCGATGCGCCGGATCGACGCGTCTTCGAGATAGTGCCCAGGTTCGCCGCAGGCGCAGGCGGTGCCGCGCACGAGGGTCGCCCGGTCGGACGTGCGGAAGAATGCGGGGTAGAGGTCCCCGCCGCCGAACGGGTCGAAGAAGGCCAGCAGACCGGTGGAGCGGTCGGCCTGGGAGAACCTCTCCTGATCGTCCACCGTGACCGCGTGCACCCACGGTGGGAGGTGATAGTTGCCGCGCGCGCACTGCATGGCCGCCCAACCGGCCTCCGCCATCCCGTAGACGTCGCGGATCGGGGCCGGCTCCCCCGATGGGAGCGTGAAGGCGCGGCGCAGGTCGTCGAGCATGGCGGCAGCAGGCTTGGCGGGTGCCTCCCCGGCGCCGCCGGCCGTCACGAGGACGCTACCCGGGGCCAGGCTCATGGTGCGGCCGTTGTCGAGCAGGAACGTGGCGACGGCGTGCAGCCGGTCGAGAGTGCCGAAGAGCAGGACTTTCTCCTCGTGCGCGGATGCCGGGATCAGCCTGGTGACCGCCGATTCCACCGCCCGGGCATCGATCAGCCGGTCGTGCAGCGAGGCTATGACCGAGTGCCAGACGTTCTTCTCCAGGGCGCCCCGCAGACCCGGCCGGAAGGTCACTCCGGCGCGCACCCGCACCTGGTCGGGCCCGGCAGCGATGGGGACGGCGAAGAAGGTCTTCTTGGGCTGCAGCCCCATCCCCCGGACGCACGACCCCGCCATCCTTGCGGCGGCTATGCGCGACCGCTTGGGCAGCATGAAGATGGCGGTGTGATCCGCGCCCACGCCGAGGTAGCGCTCGAAGCAGAGACGAAGGCTCTCGGCGGTCAGGGCCTCGGTGCGCCGGTCCCGGGGGATGATGGTCGCCCTGCCCGACGTCCCGCTGGAGGTGAGCAACTCCAGGTGCAGCTTCGAATACTCCCGCTCGACCGCCCGCAGCAGTCCCTCCATCGACAGATATCCGTCGCGGAAGCGTTGTTTGGACGGGCGAAGGTCCACCGACACCTGATCGGCGAGCCAGTCGACGAAGGCGGCCGGCCGGGTCTCGGGGAAGGGCGTGCCCAGCACGTCGATATAGGATTTGAACGCCAGCGACGTGGTGCGCAGCAGGCGGGGCATCTCGTTCGCCCGGGTCTCCGGACCGATCCCCCGGGCGGCCACCGTGCTGCGGTACGCGGTGTTCCGCTCGTAGTGATAGGCGTGAGCGGCCTTCACCCTCTCGAGCAGCGTGTGGATGCGGGTGGCCTCGTCCATCGCCCAGAAGTCCGCGAGGGCGGGTGTCAAAGCTGCGCCGGCCGCTTCGTCTGTGGGGGTGATGGATGGCATCGGGCTCCCTCGGTCTCCGGCCTATATCCCGGCGAACTCGGGCCGGAAGCGCACGACCCCTCTGACGCCCGCGAGGCTGCCCGGGTTCAGTTCGATAGCCATGAAGGCCTCGTCGGGACAGTCCGCCTCCCAGCGCAGCCCCCACCGGCTAGCCGGCAGGAAGCCGAACCGCGGGTAGTACGCCGGATGGCCCACCAGGACCACCGCCGCATGCCCCTCGGCCCGGAGGTGCTCCAGGCTGGCCTCGACGAGCTGCGTCCCGATGCCCTCGCCCTGGTGCTCCGGCAGCACGGCCAGCGGCGCCAGCCCGAGCAGCGGCACCCGATCGCCGGATTCGGTGTCCACGGTCACCCAGGTGTAGAGGACGTGGGCGACGACCTGGCCGGCTGCGCCATCCTCGACAGCCACCATCGCCAACACCGGCGCTCCGGCCTCGCGCAGCACGTCCACCAGGTCGGCCTCGTCCGCCCGGCCGAACGCCTCGCGGAGCAGCGCGCGCACGGCGGGCGCGTCTTCCGGGCGTTCCAGGCGCAAAGACTTCATGGCCGGGTGCGGGCTCGCCGGCTCAGAAAGTCACTCTTCGGACTTTATCCGGGTGGCGTCCCGCGGGACCCGGGGCAACTCCCGGCCCTCCAGCGACAGGATCTTCGCCCTGACCTCGTCCGGGATGGTGGTCTTGCCGCCGGCGCCGAAATCGTAGGCGAACACCAGGGCCTCACCCTCGGCGGCCACCTTGCCCAGCTTCTTGCTGACGGCTTTGTATTCCATGAGCATCCGATCTTCGCTCATCGCCCCGACCCGGGAGTACAGCGCCAGGGTGTCCGGGAAGGTGACCGGCGCCTTGTACCGGCAGCAGTTGGCCCCGATGATCCAGCCGAAATCGTGCCAGGACGGGCCCGCTGGGGGCATGCCGATGCGCTGCAGATACGCCCCGCGTGCCATCTGGAAGTACTGGAAGTAGACGATGTTGTTCACGTGGAGCAGTGCGTCCATGTCGCCCCAGCGCACATCGATGTCGATCATGACGGGAAAGTCCTTCATCAGCGTCTCTCCAAACAGGCGGTGACGGGCTGTCGATCGGCGCTTCGGTGCTTCACCGGCCCCGAAATGTGCCGGCTACCAGATTGTATCTCCCCGAACGCCGCCGGAGGCTTACTATTGTGGCCATGGGTCCCGCGAGCGCCTCATCAGCGATCCGCCTGGAAGGCATCCACAAGCACCTGTCCGGCCGCCACGTGCTGGACGGGGTCGGCTTCGCCGTCGAGCAGGGGGACATCTTCGGTTGCCTCGGGCCCAACGGGGCCGGCAAGACCACCACCATCCGCATCATGCTGGGGTTGCTGCGCGCGGATGCCGGGACGGTGACGGTCACGGGCCGCGACCCGGCCGAGGATGCGGCGCGGGCGCGGGTGGGCTTCCTGCTGGAGGCCGACGGTCTCTACGACGACCTGTCCGCCTGGGACAACCTCGACTACTATGCTCGGCTCTACGGCGTGCGCGACCCGGGCGGCCGCATCGCGGAGGTGCTGGACGGGGCCGGGCTCGCCGACCGGGGCCGGGACAAGGTCAGCGCCTACTCGAAGGGGATGCGGCAGAGGCTTGCCATCGCCCGGGCGGTGCTGCACTCGCCGGACGTCCTCATCCTGGACGAACCCACCGCCGGCCTCGACCCCGGCGGCCAGGTGGAGGTGCGGCGCATGCTGCAGGATCTGCGCGAGCGGGGCACCACCGTCTTCCTGAGTTCGCACAACCTGGACGAGATGCAGCGGCTCTGCAACCGGATAGTGCTCATCCACGGGGGCCGCATCCGGCTCTACGGAGACCTGGAGTCACTGGCCGCCGGTTCCGGCAGACGGGGGGCCGTCATCGAGACCTCCGCCCCGGTCCCGGACGAAGTGCTGGCGGCCCTGCGGCAAGAGGCCGGGGTGTCGGCGGACCGCGACGGCGCCGCAGTGACCGTGTCCGGCGGCGCCTCCTTCGAGGTCCCGCCGGTGGTCGCGTTCCTGGTTCAGAAGGGCATACGGATCGAGCAGGTGACCAAGCAGCAGGACTCGCTCGAGGATCTGTACGTGCGCATCGAGGCGGAGGCGCGGGCGGGGGCGGCAGCCGGCGGGGCGCCCGGCGCCGGAGGCCGGCGATGACCAATCTCTGGGCCATCATCCGCAAGGACCTGCTGGAGATCTTCCGGGCGCGGGGCACCTACTTCTACATCCCGGGCATGTTCCTGATGTCCACGTTCTTCTTCTTCAGCTACTTCGCGCTCTACGGCCAGATCGCCAACGAGAAGCCCGACGTCATCCTGGCGACCACCCGGGTGTTCCTCAACGGGATGGGCTACATGCTGCCCATGCTCTACGCGCTGTTCGCCTGCAACCTCAGTTCCGCCGGCCTCGTGTTCGAGAAGCAGAAGCGCAGCCTGGAGTCGCTCATGGCCACGCCGGTGAGCATCAGACGCATCTGGATAGGCAAGAGCCTGAGCGCCACGCTGTCCGCGCTGGCCATAGCCTACGGGGCATCGATCGTCGCGTACTGCGTCATCGCCCTCGCCGAGGTCTACCCGAAGGTCCACAAGGCCATCGCGCCCCACGGTCTGGCGTTCCTGACGGCCCTTGTGCTGGTGCCGCTCACCATCTTCACGATCAGCCTGCTCGTGAGCTACATCCAGCTGGTCACGCGGAACCCTCGCATGGGCAACCTGGTCTACGGGCTGCTCCTGCTGGTGTCGTGGGGGGCGTTGTTCCTGGCGTCGTTCTACCTGCCCGCGCTGGGAATCTCGGTGGACTACTACCCGCTCATCTTCGTGGGGCTGATCGTGGTGTTCGGCACGGTCGCCTACCTGTGCTCGCGGGCGCTCACGAAGGAGAAGGTGGTGCTGTCCAGCAAGGGGTGACGGCGGGCGAGGGCCTCGCGCCGGGCGCGCCGGCGCCGCCCTGAGTGCTGCGTTGCGCACCGCCGCCGTGCCGCCCCGTGCATACCCAGGTGCATATGCACGCCCCAGTCCTGGCATAATGACCCGGCGCGGCCGGCACGCCCGGCGCGCGTGACCGACTGATACGCGAAAGGACCCACCGATGAGAGACCCCCGCCTGGACCAGCTGGCCGCCGGCCTGCTCGACCACTCCCTCGATATCCAGCCGGGCGAGCGCCTGCTCATCGAGGCGGACTTCACCTGCCGCGACCTGGTCATGGCCGTCATCGACGCAGCCTACGAGCGCAAGGCCATGCCGTTCGTCCACCTGACCGACCCCCGGGTGCGCCGCGCCTGGTACCTCGGCGCCACCCGCCCGCAGATGGACTACTCCGTCAAATGGGCCCTGTACCGGCACGAGGACATCGACGCCAGCCTCGCCATCTACGGCGGGGAGAACGAGACCGAGATGGCCGACATCCCGCCCGAGGTCATGGAGGCGGCGCGGCTGGCTTCGGAGCCGATCGTGGAGAAGGACCTCAAGAAGAAGTGGTCGGTGGTCCGCTATCCCACGCCGGCCGGCGCGCAACTGGCCGGGATGTCCACCGAGGCCTTCGAGGACTTCTGCCTGGACGTGTCCACGGTCGACTATGCCCGGCTGTCGGAGGCCATGGACCCGCTCGTCGCCCTGATGGCCCGCACCGACCGGGTGCGCATAGTCAGCCCGGGGACCGATCTGGAGTTCTCCATCAAGGGCATCGGGATAGCCAAGTCGGACGGCCGCGAGAACGTCCCCGATGGCGAGGTGTTCACCTCGCCGGTCCGCGATTCGGTGAACGGGACCATCCGGTTCAACGTCCCGTCGCTGGAGGAGGGCACCACGTTCGAGCGCATCCGGTTCACGTTCGAGAACGGCCGGATCGTGGATGCCGACGGCACCCCGAATGACCGGCTGCTCAAGATCATCGGCACGGACGAGGGCTCCCACTATCTGGGCGAGTTCGCGCTGGGCGTGAACCCCCGCATCAACCAGCCCATGAAGGACACTCTCTACGACGAGAAGATCGCCGGCAGCCTCCATTTCGCCGTGGGCCGGGCCTACGAAGAGGCGGACAACGGCAACCGTTCCAGCGTACACTGGGACTTGGTACTCATTCAGACCCCCGAATGGGGTGGGGGTGAGATCTACTTCGACGGCGTACTGGTCCGCAAGGATGGGCGTTTCGTGCTGCCGGAGCTGGAAGGGCTGAACCCCGAGCATCTCGAATAGAGGGAGCACTGCGGCCGGGGTCCGTGCCCCCCGGCGTGACGACACGCTGAGGGAGGTTGGTGTGGCCGATCAGCTGTGCTGGAACTGTGGCAAACCGGTGCCGCCCGGGGCACACTACTGCATCGCGTGCGGCTCCCGCGTCGTGGCGGACACTCCGCCGCAGGCCGGCGCGCCCGGTGCCGAGGATGGCGGAGCAGCCGGAGCTGCGGCCGGCGGAGCAGCCGGTGCCGCAGCGGGAGCCGCGGCCTCAGGGCCGACGCCCCCAGGCGGCGGAGCCCCTTCCTACATGCCGCCTTACGGCCAGGGCCAACCCCCTTACGGGCAGCAACCCTACGGCCAGGGCCAACCCCCGTATGGCCAACCACCCTACGGTCAACCGCCCCAGCAGCCACCTGCCTACGACTATTCGGGCTGGTCGGTCTACGCCGGCTTCTGGCGGCGCCTCGTGGCCATCATCATCGACGGGATCATCCTGAGCATCGCGGGGAGCATCATCCGCTACGGCATCCTGGGGCCCGTCCTGAGCATCTCGACGGGCGGTTTCGCCCCCTCCTACGAACTGGTGAGCCTGGTGATCAGCTGGCTGTACTTCACGCTCCTCGAGGCGTCGTCGCATCAGGCGACCCTGGGCAAGATGGCGATGGGCATCGCCGTGACCGACATGGACGGCCGCCGCATCTCCTGGGGCCGGGCGAACGCCCGCTACTGGAGCAAGTATCTGTCGACGTTCATCCTGATGATCGGGTGGCTGATGGCCGGCTTCACCGAGAAGAAGCAGGCGCTGCACGACATGATCGCCGGCACGCTGGTGGTGAAGAGGGAGCGCTACTAGACTCCGGGGGCGCGGCGCTGAGCGTCGGATGCGTCGGGCGGTGTGCGTGCTGATGAGGTGTCCGCTCGCCATATGATTGTGCGATATTCCGCACAATCATATGCGTCGCGGCGAGTGGGTCGGTGTTCGGCTGCCTACCGGGGAGCGCGCCAAGCCCTGGGGCCCTCCGCCCGCCGGCCGTCAGGGCGACCGCGCCGGCCCGAGAGGGGCTAGCCTCTGGAGGGGGCCTCGCCTTCCATCAATTCGCGCTGGGCTTCGCGCCGCTCGTCCATGTGGGACTTCTCGCGCCACCACGGCCACCGGTCGGCGATGACCTTGCCGAGTCCTATCCAGGGGTAGATGACCACGCACCATGCGGCGGTCACGACGTCGATCACCCAGTCCGTCGGCCAATGGACCGCGAAGAAACCGGCGGTCACCGGCCACCAGAAGCCCACCACGTACACGCCGATGATGGCTATCACCAGCCAGAGCCGCCACCCGCGGAGCGGCCGTTCGACCACCGAGATCACCCGGAGGCCGATGGCCGCGAAGATGATGATCTCCATCGTTTGCGCCTGCGGGATGGTGGCGCCCAGTTCGCGCAGGGTCAGGAACGACACCAGCATGATGATCGCCGACAGGAAGCCCGTCGGCAGCACGAAGCGGGCCACGCGATAGGCGAATCCGGGCACGAAGCGGCGGAAGTTAGGGGCGAGGGCGAAGAAGAACGACGGCACGCCGATGGTCAGGCCGTCGATGGCCGTGAGGTGCCGCGGGAGGATCGGGTAAGTGGTGCCGATGATGGCCACCCAGAAGGCCAGGATCGCCGCCCACACGCTCTTGTTCGTGAACAGGCCCGCCACGCGCTCGATGTTGGCCGTCACCCGCCGGCCCTCGGCCAGGACGCCGGGGAGGGTGGCGAAGCGCGAGTCGACGAGCACCAACTGGGAGACCGCCTGGGCCGCCGCGGTGCCGGTGCCCATGGCGATGCCCATGTCGGCTTTCTTGAGGGCGAGCACGTCGTTGACGCCGTCGCCGGTCATGGCGACCGTGTGGCCCCGGCGCTGCAGGGCTTCCACCATGGCGGCCTTCTGGTCGGGGTTCACCCGGCCGAAGACGGTGGTGGTGTCCATGATCTCGTCCAGTTCCTCGCCGCCCGCGGGGAGCGTGCGTGCGTCGATGGCCCGCTCTGCGCCTTCCACCCCTGCCTTGGCGGCGATGGTGGCCACAGTGGCGGGGTTGTCGCCGGAGATGACCTTGATCTGCACGCCTTCCTTGCGGAAGTAGGCGAGGGTCTCGGGGGCGTCCTTGCGGACCCGCTCGCTGAGTAACACCAGGCAGACCGGCTTCAGGCTCTGCGGGAGGCTTTCGCCTTCGAGCGGGGAGTCGGTGTGGGAGAGCAGGAGGACCCGCAGCCCTTCCTCGGCGTAGACGGCCGCCTTCTCGCGAGCCCGCGCGGCAGCTTGCGCGGCCGCGCCGACCCCGTCCGCCGCCACGATCTCCGGCGCCCCCAGCACCCACGACCCGCGGCCGCTGATGCGCGCGGCGCTCCACTTGCGGGCCGACGAGAACGGGACCTTGTCCTCCACCTTCCAGCCGGCCGGCATGGAGATGGCCTCGCCGATGGCGCTCAGCGTGGAGTTGGCGTGAGAGGCGGTGCCGGCTATGACGCCGAGCACCTGCAGGGCCACGGCCTCGTCGGCCCCTTCGGGGGCGGGGTCGCCGTTGACCCCCGGGGCGCTCGCCGGGCCCACCAGTTCCACGCGCTCGAACGCCGGTTGGGGCTCCGTGATGGTGCCGGTCTTGTCGATGCAGAGCACATCCACCCGGGCAAGCCCCTCCACCGCCGGCAACTCGCGGGTGAGGACCTTGCGCCGCGCCAGCGTCACCGCCGCCACCGCGAACGCGATGCTGCACATGAGCACCAGGCCCTGCGGGATCATCGCCACGAGCGAGGCCACCGTGTTGGTGACGCCCTCCGCGATGGTCGCGTGCATCCGGAACTGCGCCCAGATGATGAGTGCCGCCACCGGCAGGATGGCCACCGAGATCACGCGCAGGAAGCCGTTGATGCCGGCCATGAGGTCGGAGTGGAGGCGCGCGTACTTCTTACTCTCCCCGGCGATGCGCTGCGCGTATGCGTCGCTACCCACGGCGGTGGTCACGAACCTCCCGCTCCCGGCCACGACGAAACTGCCGGAGAGCAGCTTGGCGCCCGTCTCTTTCTGGATGGGCACGGACTCCCCGGTGAGCAGCGACTCGTCGACCTCGAGGTCGTTCGAGACGAGGACCTCTCCGTCGGCCACGATCTGGTCGCCGGCCGCGATGCGCAGCACGTCGCCGAGCACCACGTCGTCGATGGGGATGTCGGATTCGGCGCCCTCGCGGACCACCTTGGCGGCCGGCTGCGTGAGCAGGTTGAGGCGGTCGAGCACGAGCTTGGCCCGCATCTCCTGATAGATGCCGATCCCCGAGTTGATGAAGATCACCCAGCCGAACAGCGCGTCCCGCCAGTTGCCGAACACCAGCATCACCACGAACAGCACCCCGAGGACACCGTTGAAGAAGGTGATGGTGTTGCTGCGCACGATGTCCCACGTGCTGCGGCCGCCCGCCCGGGGGGTGACGTTGGTCTGGCCGGCGGCTGCGCGCTCGCGGACCTCGGCGGCGGTGAGGCCGGTGGCGGCGAAGCCCGGGTCGGCCGGCGGCGCCGCCGCGGCGCCCGCGGTCCCCGGCCCGGCTTCGCCCGGCTCGGGCCCGGCGGTGGCTTCCACGTCAGGACCCATAGCGGTACTGGTAGATGACCACGTCGAGCCAGCGGTCGAACTTGTACCCGACCTGCTCGAGCGTCCCCACGGCGAGGAAACCGACCTTTTCAGCCAACGCCCGGCTGGCGGCGTTCTCCGCCGTCACCAGGCCGACGACGGTGTGGAGTCCGTGCTCGCCGCCCAAGCGAACGATCTCGCGCAGCAGCGCCTCGCCGATCCCGGACCGCCGGGCGTCGGGCGCCACGTACACGGACGCCTCCCCGGCGAACCGGTACGCGCACCGGGACGCGTATGGGCTGAGCGAGGCCCATCCCAGGACCCGGCCACCATTCTCGTAGACGATCGCCGGGTGCGGGGGAGTGTGCTCCAAGAACCAGGCCTGCTGGCCTTCGGGGGAGCGCGGCTCGATGTCGAAGGTCGCAGTGGTATTGACCACCGCGTGGTTGTAGATGTCGAGGATCTCGGGGAGATCCGTCTCGCGCGCCGTTCTTATTGACAAGAGAGCCTCCGGCCGCCAGCGGGCGGCAGATATCGGTGACCTCAGGGTACCATGGGGACAGAGGCGGCCAGACGGCGATGGAGGCGGACATGCGCGACGAACGGGGCGGATGTGCCGGTGTGGGACGGGGTTCCTCATGATCCACGCCGACGCGGACCTGGCCCGCCGCCTGGAACATCTCATCAGCGGCAAGTGGCGCGATCTCGCGGCCCTCGCCGGCAGGCTCTGGCCCGAGAAACACGCCACCTACATCGACGTGGCCGGCGGCGCCGCCCTGTGGATCGGTGAGGGCGGGGTCATCAACGTGGCGGCCGGGATCGGCATGGATGGTCCCGTCGGCGACGACGACATCCGCCGGATCGAGGATTTCTACGCGCGCCGGGGTGTCCCGCCGATGCTGGCCACCTGTCCGTTCGCCGACCCCACGTTGTTCTCGGTGCTGGGGCGCCGCGGCTGGCAGGTGACCGAGTTCGAGAACGTCCTCGCCTTGGAGCCGGCGGCATACCCGGTCTTGGAGGGGCCGCCGCCGGGGGTGGAGTTGCGCGTCTGCACGACGCCCGAGGAGCGCGAGCTCTTCGGCCGCACGGCCGCCCGTGGCTTCACCGATGCGGGCGACCCGGGCGTCGAACACATCGAGTTCGGCGAGATCATGGCCGCGGACCTTTCATCCACCCTGGTGCTGGCCCTGGTCGACGGCCGTCCGGCCGGCACCGGCTCCGTGGAGCTCTTCGAAAGCGGGGTCGCGTGGCTGTCCGCAGACACCACCCTGCCCGAGTTCCGGGGCCGCGGGATCCAGCAGGCCGTCCAGCGTTTCCGGGTGGGAATGGCCCGCGACGCCGGTTGCGCGCTCGCCGTGATCGAGTCCGCGCCGGGCAGTGGGTCCCAGCGCAACATGGAACGGCTGGGGTTCCGGGTGGTGTATCCGCATCTGCAGTTCGCGCGCGTGTAGAAAAGCTTTACACTGGGGGGCGGAAGGCGCGTGACTGTGGGAGATCGACGCGGGATGTGGGCTCGTGAGCATGATCTATGACGTCTACTTGGTCGTTGCGGTCGTGGTGGTGGTCTGCGCCGCGATCATCATCGTCTCGCTCAGGCGCGCGCGCTCGAAGCGCGATGCCGCCCACCGCGCCCTGAAGTCGGCCGTCGCCGACAGTCTGGACAAGACCGAGCATTTCACCGGCGCCCGCGCAGCGGCCGCGCCGGCCGAGGACGCCACCGAGGACACCGGCGCCGAGCCGGAAGCGGCCGAGCCCGGGCCCGCCCCCGAGGACGCCGCCCCGGCCACGGAGGCCGCCCTCGTCCCTGAGGCCGCGGACGCTCCTGAGGCCGCGGACGCCGACGCCGACGCCGACGCCGAGTCCGCCGACGCCGAGTCCGCCGACGCCGCGGCAGCCGACTCCACCCGCGAGCCGGCCCCTGCCCCGGCCGCCGAGGTCATCGACGCGCCGCCCGTCAACCTCGGAGAATACGACCACGACGCGCTCACCCCGGCCGAGACGGACTACTTCGAGGGCATCGAGCAGATGGTGGCCCAGTGGCGATCCCGGCAGAGCGCGGTCGAAGAGGCGGCGGCTCCGGAGGGCGCCGCGCCGGACGTCGAGGATGCCCAGGATGTCGAGGACGCCGCGCCGGACGACGAACCGGGCACCGAATCCGCGCCGGACGCCGCGTCGGACACCGACGCCACGCCCGACGGGGGCGCGCCCGAGACAGCCGTCCCGGATGACGAAGCCCTCCTGGCCGGCGACCACAACGCCGACATCGCCGAAGGCATCATGGGCCTCCCGGCCGCCGACCGCGAAGAGATCATCACGTACCTGCTCGTAGGCATCCTCAACAGTCCGGAGACCTCGTCGGGAGCGAAGCGTGGGATCCTCGACACGCTCGAGCACATCGGCTGCCCGTACATGCCGAACCTGCTGCTGCAATGCCTCGACGATCCCGATCCGGCGGTCCAAGAACACGCCCTGATCGCTGCCGACCGCTTGCTGCAGGGCCGCGCCATGCTCGCGGGAACGGCGCCTGCCGCACTCGTGGAGGAGGCGCCCGGCGCGGCAGCGGGGGCCGCCGACGAGGCGGTCGCGGACGAGGCCGGCGCCACCGCGCGTGGCGCCGACGAAGACCCCGGTCCCGGCGCCGCGGACGCCGTCTGACAAAGGAGGGACATGGACCTCATCGCCAGCATCAAGAAGCACGACGCCCGGGTGGGCATCATCGGCCAGGGGTACGTGGGCCTGCCGCTGGCCCTCCTCTTCAGCGAGGCCGGCTTCCCCGTGGTCGCGTTCGATGTGGACGCCAAGAAGGTCGAGGCACTCAATGCCGGGCGGTCGTACATCGCGCACGTCGGCGCCGACAGGGTGGCTGCGGCTGTTGCCCGTCCGGTCCCGCTCCAAGCGACCACAGACTTCTCCCGGCTGGCGGAGTGCGATGCCATCCTCATCTGCCTGCCCACTCCGCTCGGCAAGCATCGCGAGCCCGACCTCAGCTACGTGCACGGCGCCGCCCGCGACATCGCGGCGCGGCTCCGGCCCGGCCAGCTGGTGATACTCGAGTCGACCACTTACCCCGGCACCACCGACGAGGAGGTGCAGCCCATCCTCGAGACCACCGGTCTCACCACGCCGGCCGACTTCTGGCTGGCCTTCTCCCCCGAACGCGAGGATCCGGGCAACCCCACCTTCACCGCCGGCAACACCCCGAAGGTCGTGGGTGGGGTGAACACCGAGTCCACCGAGGTGGCCGCCGCCCTCTACAGCGAGGTGATGGAGCGGGTGATACCCGTGTCCGGCTCCCGGGTGGCGGAAGCCACCAAGCTGCTCGAGAACATCTACCGGGCAGTGAACATCGCCCTGGTGAACGAGCTCAAGATGACCTTCGAGAAGATGGGCATCGACGTGTGGGAGGTCATCGACGCCGCAAAGACCAAGCCCTTCGGCTTCCAGGCCTTCTATCCGGGGCCCGGTCTGGGTGGCCACTGCATCCCGCTCGACCCGTTCTACCTCGCGTGGAAGGCGGCCGAATACGGATCGTGGACCCGCTTCATCGAGCTCGCCGGCGAGATCAACACCGGCATGCCCGCCTGGGTCGTCGGACGTTGCGCGGAGGCGCTCTCCGAGGACGGCAAGAGCGTCAAGGGCGCCAAGATCCTGGTGCTGGGTCTCTCGTACAAGGCCGACATCGACGACGACCGCGAGTCACCGTCGTACGAGCTCATCGAGCTGCTGATGGCGCGCGGCGCCGACGTCGGCTACTGCGACCCGCACTTCCCGGCCACCCGTCCCGGCCGCGCCGGCCACCCCATCATGGAGTCGGTGCCGCTGTCGGCGGAGGAGTTCGCCCGCTACGACCTGGTGCTGCTTTCGACGGCGCACCGCGAGTTCGGCGACCCCGCCCTCTATGCGGGCGTCAAGTTGGCCGTGGACACGCGGAACGTGCTGCGCGACGGCTGGGGACCGCGGGTGGTGCGGGCGTAGCGGTCCCATGACGCCGGAACTGGGACTCTTGCTCGGGTGCGCCCGAGCGACCATCACCGGGGACCGCGCGGCTGCCACGATCCCCGAGCCGGTCGACTGGCAGCGGTTCGCCGCTCTGGCCACGCGGCATGGCATGGCAGCGCTCGCCCGCCGGGCGCTCGCGGGCGACCCCTCGCTCCCGCCGGAGGCGGAGCGGAGCCTGGCCGACCTGGCCAGGCAGATAGGCGGCCGGAGTCTCTCGTACTCACAGACGCTTTTGGCCATCCTCCAGGACTTGCGAGAAGCCCGGATCACCGTGATGCCGCTCAAGGGCCCCGTGTGGGCGCAGGAGCTCTACGGCGATCTTGCCACCAGGCAGTTCAGCGACCTGGACATGCTGCTGCACCTGGAGGACGTCCCTCGCGCCGAAGCGGTGCTCGCGGAACGGGGCTTCATCCCCGCGTACGAACCGGACCGGCGCTCGTCCCGGCCTCCGATGCGCGGCCGGCACCACCTGGTACTGATGGAGCCGGGGAGCGGGGTGATAGTCGAGCTCCACTGGCTCCTGGCCGGGCCGAAGGAGGGTCTCCGCGCGGATGCGGGGGAGGTCCTGTCCCGGGCCGGTGAAGTGGGGTTCCTCGGGGACACGGTGCTCTTGCCCTGCCCGCTCGACCTCTTCTTCTACCTGGCGGTGCACGCGGCCAGCCACCGGTGGAGCCGCATCGAGCACATCTGCGCGCTGGGTGCGGCGGCGACTCGGCTGAGCGGGGGCGAATGGACCGCGGTGCAAGCAGCGGCGAGCAGGTACAGGGTCCAGAGACGGGTGTGGGTGGCCGTGCTCCTCCTGGAGAGACTGGGCGTCACTCTGCCCGGAGCGGTCAGGGAGGCCGCGGCCGCCGACGGCATCGCCTCGGAGGTCGCTTCCGCGGCGTACATCGGGTGGGACGAAGAAGATCTGCGGGCCGCCGCGTTGCGGGACGCCTTTGCACACGCCCGCACCATGGACGGCACCGTGTCCGCCGCGCGGAGAGGACTCGCCTATCTCCTGGAACCCGACGAGGTGGACTGGTCGTGGGTCCGGCTGCCCAGGCCGCTCTATCCCCTGTACTGGGCCCTCCGGCCGGTCCGGCTGGGGTCCGCTGCGGCCAGGGCTGCCTCGAGGCGCGTCCTGCGGCGGGATGCCGGGGCCTAGCGGCCGCCGCGCACGGCGCGGAGCGCCCGGACGGCGCGGCTGACCAGGCCCGACCGGACGGCCAGAGCGATGACGGGGCCGAGGGTGCCGTCTCCGAACCACACCGCCCGCCCGCCCCGCTCCACCTTGGTGGCTATGCCCAGCACCTGTTCCTCCGCGAAGCGTCCGTCCGCGCACGGGTTGCTGTCGCCACGCACGAGCAGCACGCCGTCCCTCATCGACACGACGCGGTGCACCACCAGATGGCCGTCGTCCGCATGCACCGCCACCAGGCAGCCGACGCGAAGACCCGGGTCGAGGCCGGCAACGCCCTCGTGAGGCTGCTGCCCGCGCAGGGGGCGGAGGTGGATGACGTCTCCGGACCTCACCAGCGGCGACATGCTCCGGCCTCCGGCCTCGAAGCAGACGTCGTGGCCCGCCCTCAGGGCGGCATCCACGAGACCGCCGACCGAGGCCTGGCGCGTCACACCATCCGCTCCACGACCGCCGCCACCTCGGCGTCGGGCCGGAACCGCAGTTCGAAGCACGGGACTTCCTCCACGATCCTCGAACAGGTGGTGAGAGCGGCCGACAGGCGCTCCTGGTCGTACCAGGGCAGGGTGGCGACCGGGAGCAACCGTTTGAGCGCTGCCGAAGGCTGCAGGGAGTGGAGCCCCGTCTGTTCGCCATGCACCAGGAAGGCCAGGGCGGCCGGTGGCGCGGCCAGGTTGTTGGCTATGTGCGCGTCCCCGTGCCACGGGGTGCCCCACGCGCGAAGACCGGCACCTGCTTCCTGGCGGACTATCACCCGGTCGTCGCTGAGCATGGCATCCCCCATGCCCGCGTCCGAGAGCAGGCGCGCGAGGGTCGATTTGCCGGCGCCCGATGCCCCCGGGAAGACAAGGCCCCGTCCGCGGAGAGCCACTCCCGCGGCATGCAGGATGACTCCGTCCCGGGTGGCCAGGTGGTTCATCATGAGGAGTTGATCCAGTGGGTAGTCCACCGGGTTCGGTAGCACGTCCGCGCCGCTCCCCGCCGCCGCCCGTCCATCCGGCGCCGCCCGATCCTGGCGCACGTGCACTGTCACGTTCTCCGTCGCCGCATCACTCACGGCCACGGTGAACGGGGGTCCGTCGGCTCCGCGGCGCAGGGTCAGACGGTAGCCCTGGGGGTCCGGCTGCAGGTACCAGGCGCCGGCGCTGTCGAACATGAGCGGGGAGTCGTTGGGGGGGCAGAGGGAATCGGTGACCTCCACCGAGAGCGAGGAGGCCGCGGGCGGCAGGTCCGCGCTCGCTCGCGCGAAGGAGTCGTACCCAGGACTTCTCAGAGGTCGCAGTGGCTTCTCGGAGTAGACGTGCAACGCCACGCCTCCGATGATGAGCTCCAAGGGTTGGCGCTCGTCAGGACCCGGTGAGCAGGCAGTTGCCGGTGGCGCACAAGGTCGGCAGGCCGCCACCGGTCGAGAGCTTGCAGGCGGTGCCCAAGACTTCCTCTGCCTTCAGATCGATGGCAGTAAGGGTAGGAGTCTCGTACGGGCGCCTATCGCCTCGCTCTTCGCGACCAGAAGATGAAGGATCCGTGGACATCAACCACCTCCGTGGTCAAGCATAGCGCGTCTCGTCGATCCCAACCAACAGACGTAGTCGGGAGGGGTGGAAGCGTCACCCGACTCGAGTTCGAAGAGTCCGGGGCAGTATCCGCACAAGGATATGTTCGCGCAGGTGGAGCAGACGCCTGGTTTTTGTTCGTTGATGGCCTGGATCTGCTTGCCCACGGCATCCCAGCCCGTCTTGAAGCCCCGCTTCGCCGTCTCCGCCACCACCCCCCGGCTCATGATGCAGGCGCGCATGCGGCCCGCCGGGTCGAGATGAAAGTTGTTGACTCCGGCCGAGCACACGTAGATCGGGTAGCCGGAGGGCTCCGGGGACCATCGTTGAGCGAACGCGTTCAACTCGCCTCGGGCTTCGCCGTCCTCGAGTTCGAGGTCCACCGCGTCTGGAGGGGGGACTCTCTGCGAGAGCGGGTCCTTGTCCCCGTCGAGACGGGGGATCACCAGCGGGTCCACGCGGAAGTTCAGGCCGAGCGACCTGGCGACGGCGCGGATGGCAGGGATCTCGTGGGCGTTCTCGCTGAGTATCATCGTCTTGAGTCCCACGCGGAGGCCGGCGGAAACGAGCCGCTCGATGCCCCTCATGGCCCTGGCATGTGCCCCCGCCACCCCTGTGACCGTCCGATACGTCTGCTCGGTAGCCCCGTAGAGGCTCACCTCGATCAGCCTCGGCGGGTACTCGGTCAGCACCCGCACGTGTTCGTCTGACACCAGGGTCGCGTTGGTGAAGAGCGTCGCGACGAGACCGAGACGCCGTGCTCCCCGGTAGATCTCGGCGAAGTCCCGGCGGATGAGCGGTTCGCCCCCGGAGAACACCACGAAGAGGCATCCGGCCTCCGCGGCCTCGCCGAGCAGGCGGAGCCATCCGGCGGTGTCCAGCTCTTCGGCGGCATCGCAGCCCGCCGCGGGGAGGGGTCCCGCGTAGCAGTGAGCGCAGCGCAGGTTGCAGCGGTAGGTGAGGTCGAAGCTCCCGCCCAGGGGGATGTGCTCCCGCCAGGCCTTCTTGAAAAGATCTTCAAGATGGTGCGTCGGATCGACCCGGGGCAGCGTTTCGCAGTCAATCATCCTCGTGCACCGTAGAGCGCCCTTCGACGAGGCCCGCCCTGTCCAGCTCGAGCAGGAACGAAGCCACCTCGTCTCTGGCCCGGTCCTCGCCGACGTCGAACTCGCGCACCATCTCCGCGACGAGGTCGTCCTCCGCCCGGGAGCCGTCCGCATGTTCCCAGATCCATCGGCCCACGTCGTTGAGCACGAAGACCCGCTGCAGGTCGGCGAGATGCCCGCGCACCGGCACGAGGAAGGTCTCGCCGGCTATGTCGCGCTGCATCACATCCGCAACGCGGCGGGGGTTGGTCACTGAGCCCATGTCAACTCGATGGCCGGATCGCCGAGCAGGTTGTAGCCGCCCAGGAGCGGGACGGTCCCATGCGCAGCCTGATAGGCGCCGGAGGCCGTGCGTACCGCCTCTCCGAGCGTGGCGCCGGGCGCGGCGAACGCCGACTGGTAGAAGAACGAGGCCAGCGCCATCGAGTCCACGTTCAACTCCTGGCCGCAGGGTGCCCAACTGGCGATGCTGCCCCCGCCGGCCTTGTCCACCAGGGTC
>CAIQPS010000015.1 GCA_903873715.1 uncultured Actinomycetes bacterium | reverse complement strand
TGCCGAACTTCACCGCGGTGGCCCCGGTGAGGTCGGTGCCGGTGAGGGTGACGGCCGTGCCGCCGCCGCTGGGACCGGTGTGGAGGGAGAGGGCGGTGACGGTGGGGAGCGGCTTCGCCTTGGTGGTGGAGGTGAACGTCCCGTTCACACCACCGATCGTCAGCGTGGTGGTCACGGGGGTGGAGTAGCTCGCGGAAGAAAGGTGACGGACGGAGACCGCCTGGCCGGCGGTCACCTTGCCGGGCGTGGAGGTCCATGACCCGCCCCCGATGCGGTACTCACCGCCGGACACCGAGATGTCGGCGGCCGTGTTGATCCCGGCCACCTTGAAGGCGCCGGAGAACACCCATGTGCTGAGCTGCACGCCGGTAGCGGCGGTGAAACTGAACGCGTTGGGCACGGTGTCCGGCGCGTAGTAGGTGTAGTCGTCGCCACTCCCGGTGGTGAGGCTTGTGCCTCCGAGGGTGGCCACCGTCACGTCCACGGTGCCGGTGCCGGCCGGCGCGGTGCAGGTGATGCTGGTCGGGCCGACCGCCGTGACCCCGGTCGCCGCCTCACTGCCGAACCACACGGTGGGAGGCTTGGCGCCCACGAAGCCCGTGCCGGTGATGGTGACGGTCTCGCCACCGGCGAGCAGACCCCACGTCGGCGAGAGGGATGTGACCGAAGGTACCGGCAGGTGGTATTCGAACGCGCCCATGTCGTTCGCCGCGGTACCGTCAGCGTCGCCGTCCGCGGGGCGCGATGCGCCCGCGATGTCGGCATCGGGAGCGTCGGCACCGGAAGCGGTGTCTATCGCCGGAGATCCGTAGACCAAGCGGAGATCCCCCGCATCGGCGTCGATGAAGAGCGGGTCTGCGTCGATGTTGCCGGTGCCCTCGTAGCCCCCCTGTACGTCGCAGTAGGTCACGACGTTCTGGCCGCCGATCTCGCCGCCGTTCTCGTTGTCCCACAAGATGCAGTCGGTCAGGGTCGTGTCGGGACCCGAGATGTGGTAGTCGCTGCGCACGGCCCCACCGGAGAACTCGGCACTGTTGTGCGAGAACGTGGTGTTGACGATGGTGGATACCGAGTAGTAGTCGTTACAGACCCCACCGCCGAACGACTCGCCTGCGCCGCCATAGGCGGTGTTCCCGAAGAACACGGCGTTCGTTATGGTCGCCGTCGACTTTTGGCTGTTGTCGAAGCCGCCCCCCGAGTAGGACGCCGTGTTCGACCTGAAGATCACGTCCACCAAGGTCGCCGTACTGGTGTAGGCCTGCATGCCTCCGCCGAACGTCGCGTGGTTGTTCTCGAAGAGCACGCGTTCCAGCGTCGCCGTGGTCAGGTAGATCTTGACGCCACCCCCGCTGAGCGCGACGTTGTCCTTGAATGTCATGTCGCGGAGAGTCAGGGACGAGCACCACAGGGCCTGGAGCCCCCCACTCGTCCCATTCCCGGAGGCCTCCGCTCCGCTCACTGTGAACCCGTCGAGCAGCACGTCGGAGACGCTCGAGGCGCGAAGGATGAGCTGCGAGTTGTCCCCCCGCTCTGCGGTGCCTATCTCCCCGCTCAGGATGGTGGGGTGGGAGGCGATGTCCCTCTGATCGCAGCCGCTCTCCGTCCCGGCGAAACCGCCATACATGTTCACGCCGGCTTTGAGGTCGAAGAGCGCGGTCCTGCTGGTGCCCGACGTCGGGGTGTAGGTCCCCTCGGCCACCCATATGTCGTCCCCGGTCTCGGCAGCGGCCAGCGCGGTCTGGAGGTCCGTGTACGCGTCCGCCCAGCTGGAGCCGTCGTTGGCCCCGGTGGCATCTTTATCGACGTATAGCAGCGGGTCCACGCTCACCGAGAAGTACTGGTCGCCCCAGGCGTTCAGATCCCACGTGCCGAAGTAGTCGTGAGACCCGTTGCCGGAGTGGTGCGGCGCGTCGGGTACTCCGTAGTCGAACACCCACTCGAGCCACGGCCCGTAGTAGTTGATGACCAGCGCGTAGTGTTCGCCTTCGGTGAGCGCCACGGTGCCGTCGAAGTCGAAGGTCACGGACTCGTACGACGGGGCCTCTGCGGTGAGGGTGGAGGCGTCTATGGGCTTCGAGACGCCCAGCGGCGCCCCGGTCGGCACGCTGTTCACGCCGTACGTCCCGGTGATCGCATAGATCTTCGCGCGCATGAGCCCGGTGGGCTTGGGCCCGCTGGGATCGCCCGGGCTGGAGGACCATATGGTCACCCAGAACGTGGCCGAATCGACGGCGCCACCCACGCCGGCCGTGAACGTCTGGGCCCACGAGGGGAAGTAGGCGCCGAAATTCCAGCCCGAGCCCGTCACCCCCGCTCCGGGCACGTAACTGTCGGTGACTGCCGGGGCGGCGAGAGCCGAGCCCGAGACACCGAGGACCATCGCGATAACAAACACGCCGATAGCAAGCAGGCGCTTCATCTACCGTCACTCCTCGTGAGGGGGGGATCCGACAGAGGACAGGGTTAAGGTGCGGACCCGATGTCCTTTTTGCAGCATAGGTAGAGTCGGGCGCGGTGTCCCGCAGGTGTATTGGGCTTTAGCCTACAAGGGAGCCCGGCGGGCTACACTATCGGCGACAGTCGACCACTCATCTCCAGGAGACGCGCGTGGCGGGGGAAGAACACGCCTGGGAAGAACTGGCCACCCTCGATCCGGCAGACGTATGTGCCCGGGCGGCGGTGGGATACGAGGAAGGTACCGGCTACATCGTGCCGGTGTTCGGCACGCCCATCGTGGTCGACCCGGCGGCCCAGACCTTCGAGGCCTCGTCGCCTGAAGGCAGGTTCGTCCTCACCAAGACGGCCTACTTCGCACGGATCTCGATCCTCTTCTACCTGATCAAGGCCCAGGACATGCCCCTGTCCGGCAGACTGGTCCAGCCGGCAGGCCTCAAGTGCGGGCAGTTCTTCGCTCAGGGATCTCACGAGCTCCCCCTGCAACCCACCGCCGCCCGCTTCGCCACCGACTCCGCGGGCTTCCTGGCCCAAGGAGCCCGCTTCGGGGGCCGGCCTGTGGCCTATGGCGACGCCGCGGTCGAGTTCCTGCCGCTACCGCGTGTGCCCATCACCATGATCCTCTGGGAGGGCGACGACGAGTTCCCCGCGCGGTGCGACCTGCTCTTCGACGCCGCCGACGAGCTGCAGGTCCCGGCGGACATCCTCTGGTCGGTGGCCATGATGAACGCGATAGCGATGTTCAAAGCATGAACACCGCCAAGGTCAGACGGATCGAAGCCGAGATCGAGCAGCTCAAGCTGCGCTGGCCGGGTCACACCCCCTCGCCGGTGCTCTACCAGCAACTCGAGGAGCTCGAGGACCAGCTCGAGGCGGCTATGGCCGAAGACGAGGGGGACGAGGCGGCCGGGGAGTAGCCGGTCTGCGCCACGGCCGACTCTCGGCCGCCGGGAGTCGGCCATCGGGTCAGAGACCGTTCGTCCCGAGCGATACAATCGAGCCGGCGAGGCTGGATACGGAGACAGGAGCTCGACGTGGCCGACTCGACTGGTTTCGACAACGAGAAGTATCTCGAGGAGCAAAGCCGGGCCATCGTGGACCGCGCGGCCAAGTTGGGAGGCAAGCTCTACCTCGAGTTCGGCGGCAAGATCGCGTACGACTTCCACGCCGCCCGAGTGCTGCCGGGGTACGACCCCAACGTCAAGATCCGCCTGCTCCAGATGCTCAAGGACGATGCGGAGATCATCGTCTGCATCTATGCCGGCGCCATCGAGCAACGGAAGATGCGCGCCGATTTCGGCATCCCCTACGACCTCGACGCCATGAAGCTCATCGACGATCTGCGCGACTGGGGTCTGCTGGTGCGCGCGGTCGTCATAACCCGGTTCCAAGACCAGCCGTCGGCCCGCGTCTTCAAGGCCCGGCTCGAACGGCGAGGAGTCACGGTCTACACGCATGGCCGGACCCAGGGCTATCCGACGGACGTCGACCGCATCGTGAGCGATGAGGGCTATGGAGCCAACGCGTACGTCGCGACGGAACGGCCGGTCGTGGTGGTGGCCGGGCCGGGACCGGGGAGCGGGAAATTGGCGACCTGCCTGTCCCAGGTCTACCACGAACACGCACGGGGCGCGGCCGCCGGTTACGCCAAGTTCGAGACGTTCCCCATCTGGAACCTGCCTCTCAAGCATCCCGTGAACGTGGCTTACGAAGCCGCCACGGTGGAACTCTGGGATGTCAACCAGATCGACCCGTTCCATCTCGCCGCGTACGGCGAGCAGGCCGTGAACTACAACCGGGATGTGGAAGCCTTCCCGCTGGTCGCCCGCATCCTGGAGCGGATCGGCGGCGACTCCTACTACCGGTCGCCCACGGACATGGGCGTGAACCGCGCGGGATTCGCCATCGTCGATGACGTCGCGGTGCGCGCCGCGGCCGAGCAGGAGGTCGTGCGCCGCCACTTCCGGTACGCGTGTGAGTACGCGGTGGGGCTCGTCGAGCGGGAGGATGCGGAGCGCGCCCAGTTGCTCATGAGCAGCCTGGGGTTGGACGAGGAGGCGCGCCGGGTGGTCCGCCCCGCCCGCGACGCGGCTGCCGAAGGCGAGGCCAAGGGCAAGGGGAACGAAGGCGTGTTCGTGGGGGCCGCCATAGAGCTTCCCGACGGCCGGGTCGCGACCGGCAAGAACTCGCCACTGATGCACGCCGCTCCGGCCGTGGTACTCAACGCGGTCAAGATGCTCGCCGGCATCCCCGACGGCATGCCCCTCCTCACAGCGAACGTCATCGAATCCATCGCGGGCATGAAAAAGGACATCCTGCGCATGAAGGCGCTGAGTCTCGACCTGGACGAGATGCTGATCGCGCTGGGGATCAGCGCCACCACCAATCCCGCCGCTCACATGGCCGTCGAGCACCTCAAGCGACTCGCCGGCTGCGAGTTCCACACCACGCACCTGCCTACGGCCGGAGACGAGGCAGGATTGCGCAAACTCGGGCTGAACGCCACCAGCGAGCCGCAGTTCGCCACACGGTCGCTCGTGATCGGGTGATCCTGGCCGGACTATGGCATGGTCGACAGCGTCCCGTAGATGTCGATCGCATCGAGGTTGACGGTGTACGCGCTGGCGCTCGGGTTCCCCAAGCCACTGTAGTCGAGTTGTACGACGTGCTGGGCGTTGGCCATGCCGGTCCTCGTGTAGACGACCACCTTGTATGCCGGGACCGCCGAATAGAGGTCCGGGTACAGCGAGCTGGAGATGGCCACTCCGTCGACGACCACCCTGAGCTTGCCATAGCCCGCGCCTTTGGCGCAGACGATGCGGAACCCGGTGCCGCTGAACTTGAACGCCATCGCCCCGGGAGACGAGCGCGTGCGGATGAACCCGCCGGAGTAGTCCATCGACTTGAGCGAGGTCGGCCACAGCGAGGGGTAGTAGAGGCGCGAGTCCGACTCCTGATACCGGTTGAGATAGGTGAAGTCGTCCCCAGTGGCGCCCGTCAGGCTGCTGCCGGCAGGGTTGGTGACCACTACGTCCACCCTCCCGGCCGAATGGGCGGGGGCCACCGCGGTGATGCTCGTGCCTGAGTTCACCACGTAGCTGGTGGCGTTCACCCCGCCGAACCGCACCGCGGTGGCGCCGTAGACGCCGTAGAATCCGGTGCCGGTTATCACCACCTTGGTGCTGCCGCCGTTAGGCCCGACGTTCGGGCTGAGAGAGGTCACGACCGGCCGGCTGAGGTTCTTGACCTTCGCGACGAACGCGTCAGGAGGACCGCCGCCGCCGAACGTCACGTCCGGGCCGAGCCACACCGGGAAGGTCGCTTGGGACGACCCGGCCAGGCCGGTGACGTAAGCATTGCCGCCCGCGTCCACGGCGATGTCCCGGCCGTAGTCGTGGCCGCTGCCGCCTACGTAGCCCGCGTAGCTGATGGCCGTGCCGCCCGCCGCCACTTTGGCGACAAACGCATCGTAGTAGCCGGGGCTGTTGTAGGTGAGGTCGGGGCCGGCGATCTCCGGGAAGCTCGATTCGCTCGACGTGGTCTCCCCGGTGAGGTACACGTTGGCGGAGGAGTCAAGAGCAACTCCTCGGGCCCGATCGTCCACGTTACCACCCACGTACCCGGCGTAGATCAGCCCCGTGCCGGCCGGGTCGACCTTGGCCACGAACGCGTCGAAGGACCCGCCGTTGTAGGTGGGGTCCGGGCCGACTTTCACGGGGAAGGTGCCCTGGGTGGAGGACGTGTACCCGGCGAGGTACGGTGCCCCGGCCGAGTCCACGGCGATGTCCAGGGCCCGGTCTTCGCCGCTGCCTCCGACGTAACCCGCGTAGACCAGCGCTGTGCCGGCGCTGTTCACCTTCGCCACGAAGGCGTCGAAGTTGCCGCCGTTATAGAAGACGTCGGGGCCGCCCTTCTCGGGGAAGGTCAGCTGGTTCGAGGAGGTCTCGCCGCATATATAGGCCTCGCCGGCGGCGTTCACGGCGATGTCTTCCCCACAGTCATACCCGCTGCCCCCGACGTACCCGGAGTAGACCAGCGCCCCCGAGTTGTTCAGCTTGGTCACGAACGCGTCCGCGCCTCCGTTCTGGATGATGTCCAAGGTTGCCTTGAGGGGGAAGCTGGTCTGGGTAGACTGGGTGTACCCGGTGATATATGCGTTCCCGGAGGCATCCACGGCGACGCCGTATCCGTAGTCGGATGCCGTCCCTCCGAGGAACCCGCTGTAGACCAGGCCCGTCCCCGCCGCGTTCACCTTGGTGACGAAGGCGTCGATACCGCCGTTGTAGGAGGGGTCCGGGCCGTTCAGCACCGGGAAACCGCTGCTGGAAGACGTGTAGCCGGTCACGTATGCGTTGCCGTTGCCGTCGACCGCCACGTCGTAGGCCCTGTCGCCGCCGGTCCCACCGATGTATCCGCAGTAGACGAACCCGGTGCCCAGCACGTTCACCTTGGCGATGAAGGCGTCGTAGCCACCGGCGTAGGTGAGGTCGGGGCCGGTCTTCTCGGGAAAGCTCGCCTCGCTGGAAGCCGCGTACCCCACGACATACGCGTTCCCGGACGCATCGACGGCGATGCCCTCCCCGGAATCGTCGCCGGTGCCGCCGATGTAGCCGCAGTACACCAGGACGATCGGATCGATCACCAGCGGAAGGGCGGGATCGTATCCACCCAGGCGAAAGCCGTACTGGAAGGCGCCGGGATCACCTGCAGACGCGGGCTGCGGGGCGAAGGCCACCTCGACGGGCAGCCGCACGCCGTCGCGCTCCTGGTAGGCGACCGGGGCGTCATCCACGAATCCGCCGGCCGGCGTGGAGATCACCAGCGCGCCCGCTTCGTTCAAGGTCACGTCGGCGCCGCTGTAGGCGAGGCGGATGCGGTCCGGGTCGGCGCCCGGCTCGAGGACGAACTCCTGCTTGAGCCGGTCGGCCGTGCCGCTGTAGCGGACGTCTACCCCCGGCCAGACATCGCGGTACACGATGGACGAATAGGTGGCGAGGCCCGTCTGCCATTCGTCCGGCGACCCCGTGAAGTGCGAGACCACCGTGCCGGCCACGCCCTCACCCACCGGCGTGACCGCCGACGATCCGACGAAGTCGAGGCCGACCGCCCAGCGGGAGCCATCGCCCACGAGGGCGAAGGTCATGCCCGAAGGCGTGAAGTACAGGCTCTTGTCGCCTCCCTGCACGTAGTAGGCGACCGCCGGGCCGAAGCGGCCCTGGTTCTCGATGAAGCAGAGAGGCATTCGACCCCAGCCGGTGTCCGCGACGACCGCTGCACCGGAGGAAGCCGCGCCGGGATCCTGGGCCGGTGCCCCTTCGGCAGGGGAGGCCTCCGCCGGCCAGGCGGTCGCCGTCCAGGCGAAAGCCAACACAAGGACGGCGCAGAAGAGGAGGAGAGGTAAGGATCGGCGGTCCATGACGCCACACCCCTTCGTCTTGAGAGGACCTGCACGCAGGGAGAAGTCCCTTTTCTCATTCTAGGCGCGCGGCAGGAAAACTCAATCGCGACCGGGGTGGGACGCGCCCGGGATCACTGCACCGTGATCGTCCCCTTCATGCTCGGGTGGATGGCGCAGTGGTAATCGACGGTCCCCGCCGTCTTGAACGTGAAACTGAAGGTGGCTCCGGGGGCGACATCGCCGCTGTTGAACTCGTTCTTGTCCCCCGTGACGGTGTGGGTGGCCGAATCGTTGTTGGTCCACGTGACCGTGTCGCCGGCCTTCACCGTGACGCTGGCCGGGCTGAATGAGAAGTTTTGGATGCTGATCTGGGCGCCGCCGGCCGGCTGCGAACCGCCTGTGCTCCCACCGGTGGTGGCAGTGCCTCCGCCCGCCGTCGTGGTGGTAGAGCCGCCGCTCCCGCAGGACGCGGCCACCAACGCCACGGCGAGCACCAGGATCACCGCGGCCGATACCCTCAAAGCCATCGATCTCATGTCGTGTGCTCCCTGTTCCCCTACTTGACGTCTCGGATGACTCATACCCGACGGCTAAACCTGGCCGGCCCCAAGACTCGGCGCAGCGGGCTAAACTGTCGGCGTACGACCTTCGCACCGAGGAGAGAACCGTGCTGGGACTACCTCCCGCCTGGGCCGAACTCGCCACCCTTGACCCGCAGGACGTCTGCGCCCGGGCAGCGGTGGAGTACTCGGAAGGTAACGGGTACACGGTCCCTGTGTTCGGCCTGCCCGTCGTGGTGGACCCGGCCGAGCGGACGATGACCTCGCCGTCACCCGAGGCCGAGTACCTCCTGACAGAGGTGCCCTACTACTCGCACCTGTCCATCCTCCATTACCTGCTCCAGGCCAAGAACATCCCGCCCTTCGGCACCCTCCTCAAGCCGAGCGAGCTCAAGAGCCGGATGATCTACATGAAGGGAGCCCACGTCCTGCCTCTGGAGCCCATCGCGGCCCGGTTCGCAATCGATGCGCCGGGCTTTCTGGCGCACGGCGCTCTCTACAACGGCCAACCCCGGGAGTACGGGGATGCGGGGGTGGAGCTCCTGCCGCTGCCGCGGGTGCCGATCACGATGATCCTGTGGGAAGAGGACGACGAATACCCGGCCCGCTGCTACATGCTCTTCGACGGGGTGTGCGAGCTGCAGTTGCCGGACGACGTGCTATGGACCGTGGCGATGATGACCGCGGCGGCGATGTCGAAGGAGTGACCGGCCGCCGCGAGCGGAGCGGCGTGGGAAGCGAACCCACCCCGGACGGGGCTACCGCGCATATCCTACTAATATGATTACTCTTGTTACCATGGGGGCGTTCGTACCATTCGCTTGGGGGGGTCGAATATGAAGTCCGCCGTCGTTCGTTCATATCGTCGCCGGGCGTCGTGGTGGGTCATGTGTGGCCTCGTATCCATACTCCTGGCGTTTGCAGTCGGAGCCGCGGTGTCAGGCTGCGGGGGACAAGCCTCCGACACCGGTACCAACGCCACGACAGCCTCCAGCACGGTGACCACCACCGGCGGGTCCTCTTCCACCACGGGGAACGTCGCGAATATGAACGGCGACCAACTGGGTGAGGCCGCCGGGGCGATCTGGTCAGACACCATGCAGCGACTAGTCGCCCTGATGGGAAGCAAGCCTGAAGCCGCTTCGGTCAAGACGCAGGTAGAGCAACTCAGGGAGGAGAACATCCAGAAGCTCGTGGCTATCGGACGTCAGGCCGCGGCTCTCGGAGACAGTGACAGGGCCCAGATGCGTGCGAAGCTTTCATCGGTACTGCAGTCGACCGCCGGCGAGGGCTGGTATGTCAGCTACATGGACATCTTCAAGAACTACTCGGCCGGAGACACCGAGTTCAGCAACCTGCTGGCAAGCTTCAACACCCTGACCCAGTATGCCGACTTCGAGTTGCTGAAGCAGCAGGCGCCAGAAGAAGCGAGCCGACTGGGCATCCAGTAGCAGCGGAGCGGCATGGGAATCGAACCCACCCTGGACGGGACTACCGCCCAACACCGGTTTTGAAGACCGGGCCGGCCACCAGACCGAGAGCCGCTCCGCCGCTATTTTAGCCCGACTGCGCGGGTGCGCGAGTCTTCCGATGGGTGCCGGGCCGGAGGCGCCGGCTCGTGGGCGCCGCAGCGCCGGGCCGAGTCGCCGCTGCACCCGAGCCCGGCGGCCTGACGGCTATAATCCTCCGCCGAGACGGAGGAGGACCGATGGAACACGTCCTGCACACGCAGATGGAGTTGCCGCTGGCGGTGGACGACGTCTTCCCGTTCTTCGCCGAAGCGGGCAACCTCGAGCGCATAACGCCGCCCGAGCTCCGTTTCCACATCCTGACGCCGCTCCCGCTGACCATCGAGCGAGGCAGCCTGCTCGATTACAGGCTCAGCCTGTTCGGCGTGCCGTTCCACTGGCGTACCGAGATCGCCGTCTGGGAGCCGCCGCTACGGTTCGTGGACGTGCAGATCCGGGGTCCGTACGCTGTCTGGGAGCACACGCACACCTTCGCCCCCACCGAAGGGGGCACCTTGGTCGACGACCGGGTGCGCTACCGGCTGCCGCTCTCTCCAGTCGGCGATGCCGCCTTTCCTCTCGTGAAGCGGCAGCTGGACAGGATCTTCGCGTTCAGGCAGCAGGCAGTGCGGCGAGCCTTGCTCGGTGAAGGAACGGCCTGAGGGCGGAGCCGCCGCTCAGCCGCGGGGCCGGCGCCGCCACCCCGGCTTTCCGCCCGTGAGCAGGCAGACCACCACGAGCACCACCACCAGCGCAGGCTCGACGATGCCCTTGGTGATGCCGTGCAGGAACTCCCCGCAGACCACGATGGCCGCCAGGAACACCCCGATGGTCGCCCACCCCTGCCAGGTGAGCGGGGCCCAACCCCAGTTGGGGGCCCGGCGGGGTCCGAACCACGCCTTGGCGGTGAGGCGGCGCACAGCCGGCCTCGTCACGCCGCGCGGCGGGTCGGCGCCGGCCCCGGGTCGCAGCAGGGGGCCTCGACCGGGGCGCCGGGCGCCGG